>JAEZMT010000179.1 GCA_023442085.1 Pseudomonadota bacterium
GACTTCGCCTTCCTCGTGGGCCGGGACGTTGCCGCTGCCGACATCCTCAAGGCCGCGCAGGGCGCGGACAAGAAGCTCGTCACCGGTGTCGGCGTCTTCGACCTCTACGAAGGCAAGGGAATCGATCCCGACAAGAAGTCGGTCGCGGTGGAGGTCACGCTCCAGCCGCGCGAGCGCACGCTCACCGACAAGGAGATCGAGGAGGTCGCCGGCCGCATCGTCGCGGAAGTGGCGAAGAAGACGGGCGCAACGCTGCGCGCCTGACGAGAAGCGCCGGCGGCGCGTGTTGTCCCCATGCTCTGGATTGACGCGCGCCGCCGCTGCCCCTATAAGCCGAGCCCGAACTCAGGCGGCTGCGGCGGCCGGAGCCCAGCCCTCATTCCCGCTTGATCCTCATGGATCGGGCCGCGAGCCGGGCAGCAGCGAACCATCGCCGTCGCAGCGCCGCTGCTGGGGTCCGATCCGCAAGGCGGCCTCAAGACATCTGGAGATTTGACCGTGAAGCGCACCTATCAACCCAGCAAGCTCGTGCGCAAGCGCCGCCACGGCTTCCGTGCGCGCATGGAGACCCGCAACGGCCGCAAGATCATTGCCGCCCGCCGCGCCCACGGCCGCAAGCGCCTGTCCGCCTGAGGGTGGACCCTCGCGGAGCTGCCCGACTTCGGGAGCCGTCCAACGTGGAACGTCCCTCGGATCTCAATCCGGATCGTCTCCGCCGGCTGGACCGTCTCAAGAAACGCCGTGATTTCCTCGCTGCGGCCAAGGCCGAGCGTGCCGGCGTCGCCTCCTTTCTCATGCAGGGCCGCGATCGCGGTGATGGGGAAGATGTGCGGGTCGGCTTCACCGTGACCAAGAAGACTGGCAATTCCGTCATGCGGAACCGCATCCGCCGCCGCCTCCGCGAGGCGGTGCGGCTGGTGCTGCCGGAGGCCGGACGTCCCGGCTTCGATTATGTGCTGGTGGCCCGCGAGGCCGCGCTTCGCACCCCCTTCGACAGCCTCGTATCCGAGATGGAGCGCGCCGTGCGCAAGCTGCACGCGCCAAAAGCTCCGAAGGATGCCTCCTCAAAAGACAGGTCGCGACCCCGGCAGGGCGCGCCGCGAGTCTTAAAAGAGTCGCTGCCGGCGTCTAAGGACGCCGCACGCTCTACCGGCGCTGCCGGCCCGACCACTCCCGATTTGACGATGCCGCCGACGGAGACCCTCCGGCATGAGTGATAACCGCAACATGTTCATCGCCATCGGCCTGTCGATGGCGATCCTCATCGGCTGGCAGTTCTTCTTCGGCATTCCGCAGGCGGAAAAGCAGCGCCAGGCCGCCGAGCAGCAGCGAATCGAGCAGGCTGCCCAGCAGCAGGCGCAGTCCGGCACCACGCCGACGCCCGGCGCGGCTCCCGGAACGACACCCGCCGGCTTGCCCCAGACCGGCGTGCCCGGTGCCGGGCGCGCGCTGACCCGCGCCGAGGCGATCGCCGCCTCCCCCCGCGCCCCCATCGCCACCCAGCGCCTCAGCGGCTCGATCTCTCTGCGCGGCGCCCGCGCCGACGACCTGCTGCTGACCGAGTATCACGAGACGGTGGACCCCAAGAGCCCGAACATCGTGCTCCTGTCGCCGTCCGGCGGTCCCAATCCCTTCTACGCGGAATTCGGCTGGACCTCGGCCGCAGGAGCCGGCGTCGCCGTGCCCGGCCCGGACACGCTGTGGACCGCCCAGCCCGGCGCGACCCTGACCGAGAAGACCCCGCTCGTCCTCACCTGGGACAATGGGCAGGGCCTGACCTTCCGCCGCACCTTCACCATCGACGACCATTACATGTTCGCGGTGAAGGACGAGGTGGAGAACAAGGGCACCTCCGCCGCCACCCTCTATCCCTACGCCCTCGTCTCCCGGCACGGGGTGCCGCATGTGGCGGGCTTCTACATCCTGCATGAGGGCCTGATCGGCGTTCTCGGCGACAACGGCCTGCAGGAAGTCACCTACGCCAAGATGGACAAGGAGAAGCCGCTCACCTTCGCCTCCACCGGCGGCTGGCTCGGCATCACCGACAAATATTGGGCGGCGACCGTCATCCCCGACCAGAGCGTGAAGGTGGACGCCAAATTCTCCTCGGCCATGATCAACGGCCAGCAGACCTTCCAGACCGACTATCTCGCCCAACCCCTCACGGTGGAGCCGGGTGGCAAGGTCGCCTCCTCCGGCCAGCTCTTCGCCGGCGCCAAGGTGGTGCAGGTGGTGGACGGCTATGCCGAGACCTACAAGATCGACCGCTTCGACCGGCTGATCGACTGGGGCTGGTTCTATTTCATCACCAAGCCGCTGTTCCTCGTCATCGACTGGATCTATCGCGTCGTCGGCAATTTCGGCGTCGCCATCCTGGTGGTGACGGTGCTGCTGAAGGGCATCTTCTTCCCGCTCGCCAACAAGTCCTACGCCTCCATGGCGAAGATGAAGGCGGTGCAGCCGGAGCTGACCTCCATCCGCGAACGCTACGCCGACGACAAGGTGAAGCAGCAGCAGGCGATGATGGAGCTGTACAAGAAGGAGAAGATCAATCCGGTCGCGGGATGCCTGCCCATCCTGATCCAGATCCCGGTGTTCTTCGCCCTCTACAAGGTGCTGTTCGTGACCATCGAGATGCGGCACGCGCCGTTCTTCGGCTGGATCCGCGACCTCTCGGCGCCCGACCCGACCACCATCTTCAACCTGTTCGGCCTCATTCCTTGGGATCCGTCCTCGGTTCCGGTGATCGGCGGCTACCTCATGCTCGGCGCCTGGCCGCTCATCATGGGCGTGACCATGTGGGTGCAGATGAAGCTGAACCCGGCCCCGCCGGACCCGACCCAGCAGATGATCTTCAACTGGATGCCCATCATCTTCACCTTCATGCTGGCGCACTTCGCCGCCGGCCTGGTGATCTACTGGGCCTGGAACAACACGCTCTCCGTCGCCCAGCAGGCCCTCATCATGCGGCGGCACGGGGTGAAGATCGAGTTGTGGGACAACATCAAGGGCGCCATTGGCCTCGGCAAGAAGCAGACGGCCAAGGGATAGCGTTCCGGCACTGCCTGAACGTCAGGACGCCGCGCCCCGCCAGGAGCGCGGCGTCTTTCGTTTCGGGCTTGGCTCAGACGGGATCGCGCAGGCCGGGCTTTGCCGCGGCGCTGCCGGCCACAGGATCCGGCAGATAGCAGCGGCCGCCCTCCCCGTCCGGCAGTTGCGGCAGGAAGCTAGCGCCCTCGCGCGCGAGGAAGTCCATCAGCGCCTGGCCGGCCGGCATCAGGCGCTTGTCGCGCGCGCGCACGGCCAGCCACTGGCGCACCACCGGCAGCCCCTCCACCTCCAGCACGCGCAGCCGGCCATCCGCCACCTCCGCCGCCACCGTGTGGGCGGAGATGAAGGAGAGCCCGAGCCCCGCCATCACCGATTGCTTGATGGTCTCGTTGGAGCCGATCTCCATGGCGATGGGCGGGTTGGGCGCGCCCGCCTCCTCGAACACCCGCTCCATGAGCATGCGCGTGCCCGAGCCCGGCTCGCGCACCAGAAGCGATTCGCGGGCGAGATCGGACGGCGTGATTCGCTTGCGCCGCTTGAAGAGGGGATGATCCACGGGCGCCACGACGATGTGCGGATGATCGCCGATGAGCCGCGTCTCCGCCTCCAGCGCGGTGGGCGGACGCCCCATGATGGCCACGTCGAAATCAAGGCTCACCATGCCCCGGATGATGTCCTCGCGGTTGCCGATGATGAGCTTCAGCTCGATTTCCGGCCGCCGCCTGCGAAAGGCCGCGAGGGCCATTGGGGCGAAGTATTTGGCTGTGGAAACCACCCCCACGACCACCGAGCCGCGCTCGGGGCTCTTCAGTGCCGCGATGGCCTGCTCGGCCTCGGACAAGGCCCGCGCGATGCGCTCCTGCGCTGATAGAAGCTCCTGTCCAGCGGCGGTCGGTCGCAGACGGCCATCCACGCGCTCGAAGACGGGAACGCCGATGTCCTCCTCCAGCGCCTTCATCTGGGCGGTGACCGCAGGTGGGCTCAAACCCATGTCCTGAGCGGCTTTGGCGTAGGAGCCGGAGGCCGCGGCGAGGGCCACGAGACGGAGCTGGCGGAGGGTCCAGTGGGGCGCCACTTCAGATTTCCTGAATACCTACTTCATATCATTTAAATTTACCTGAAATCGGCTCGGGGGCAAGGTCACCTCAACAAACAGGAGGGCCGCCATCATGGGTGCCGACGCCGCCATCGGGCAGATCAAGGACGCCAAGAAGAGGTACGCCGCAGGCGTGCTGAAGTATGCGCAGATGGGCTATTGGGATGGCGACTACGTCCCGAAGGACACCGATGTCCTCGCCCTCTTCCGCGTCACCCCCCAGGAAGGTGTCGACCCCATCGAGGCCGCCGCGGCCGTCGCCGGCGAAAGCTCCACCGCCACCTGGACCGTGGTGTGGACCGACCGCCTCACCGCCGCTGACATGTACCGCGCCAAGGCCTACAAGGTGGAGCCGGTGCCGGGCCAGCCGGGGCAGTATTTCTGCTGGGTCGCCTATGACCTCGACCTGTTCGAGGAAGGCTCCATCGCCAACCTCACCGCCTCGATCATCGGCAACGTCTTCTCCTTCAAGCCGCTGAAGGCCTGCCGTCTGGAGGACATGCGCCTCCCGGTCGCCTACGTGAAGACCTTCCGCGGCCCGCCCACCGGCATCGTGGTGGAGCGCGAGCGCCTCGACAAGTTCGGTCGCCCCCTGCTCGGCGCCACCACCAAGCCGAAGCTGGGCCTGTCGGGCAAGAATTACGGCCGCGTGGTCTATGAAGCCCTCAAGGGCGGGCTCGACTTCGTGAAGGACGACGAGAACATCAACTCGCAGCCCTTCATGCATTGGCGCGACCGCTTCCTCTACTGCATGGAAGCCGTCAACAAGGCGCAGGCCGAGACCGGCGAGGTGAAGGGGCACTACCTCAACATCACCGCCGGCACGATGGAGGAGATGTACCGCCGCGCCGAGTTCGCCAAGGAGCTGGGATCGGCCATCGTGATGGTGGATCTCATCATCGGCTGGACGGCCATCCAGTCCATCTCCAACTGGTGCCGCGAGAACGACATGATCCTGCACATGCACCGTGCGGGCCATGGCACCTACACGCGCCAGAAGGGCCACGGCATCTCGTTCCGCGTCATCGCCAAGTGGCTGCGCCTCGCCGGCGTCGATCATCTCCACACCGGCACCGCGGTGGGCAAGCTGGAAGGCGACCCCATGACCGTGCAGGGCTACTACAACGTCTGCCGCGAGATGGTGACGAAGACCGACTATCCGCGCGGCATCTTCTTCGATCAGGACTGGGCGGGCCTGCGCAAGGTCATGCCGGTGGCCTCGGGCGGCATCCACGCCGGCCAGATGCACCAGCTCATCGACCTGTTCGGCGAGGATGTGGTGCTCCAGTTCGGCGGCGGCACCATCGGCCATCCGGACGGCATCCAGGCCGGCGCCATCGCCAACCGCGTCGCTCTCGAAACCATGATCCTCGCCCGCAACGAGGGCCGGGACATCAGGAACGAGGGCCCGGAAATCCTGATCGAGGCCGCCAAGTGGTGCCAGCCGCTGCGCGCCGCCCTCGATACCTGGGGCGAGGTGACCTTCAACTACGCCTCCACCGACACGTCCGACTTCGTGCCCACCGCGTCCGTCGCCTGAGGAGAAGAGACATGCGCATCACCCAAGGCACCTTCTCCTTCCTGCCCGACCTCACGGCGGCCCAGGTCAAGGCCCAGATCCAGTACGCCCTCGAGCAGAACTGGGCGGTCTCGGTGGAGTACACGGACGATCCCCATCCCCGGAACACCTATTGGGAGATGTGGGGCCTGCCCATGTTCGACCTGCGTGACGCCGCCGGCGTCTATGGCGAGGTCGAGGCCTGCCGCGCCGCCCATCCGGGCAAGTATGTGCGCGTGAACGCCTTCGACTCCACTCGCGGGTGGGAGACGATCCGCCTGTCCTTCATCGTGCAGCGCCCGGCCAAGGAAGACGGCTTCCGCCTCGATCGAACCGAGGGCCCGGGCCGCACCCAGCGCTATTCGCTCCAGAACCGGGCCTACGCGGCCGGGTGATCTGACCAACCTTTTCGAGCTTCACCAGCGCGGCCGTTCCCACCGCGCCACTTAACGCCGAGGTTCGACCATGCTCGATGTCGCCACATCCGCACCGTCCGCCGCGTTGCCGGCTGAGGCTGCCGAGGGCAGGCTCGACCTCGGCGCTCTCTTCACCGAGAGCGAAGTCCCCGAATTCCTCGCCGAGCTGGACGAGGGCCTGATCGGCCTCAAGCCCGTCAAGCGGCGCATCCGCGAGATCGCCGCCCACCTCGTCATCGGCCGGGCCCGCGAAAAGCTGGGCCTCACCTCCGGCGCGCCGACGCTGCACATGGCGTTCACCGGCAATCCCGGCACCGGCAAGACCACCGTCGCCCTCAAGATGGCGCAGATCCTCCACCGCCTTGGATATGTGCGGCGAGGTCATCTTGTCTCGGTGACGCGGGATGATCTCGTGGGTCAATATATCGGCCACACGGCACCGAAGACCAAAGAGATTCTTAAGAAGGCCATGGGCGGGGTCCTGTTCATAGATGAGGCTTATTATCTGTACCGTCCCGAGAACGAGCGGGATTACGGTCAGGAAGCCATCGAGATCCTGCTCCAGGTGATGGAAAACCAGCGGGACGATCTCGTGGTGATCCTCGCGGGATACAAGGACCGCATGGACCGCTTCTTCGAGAGCAACCCCGGCTTCCGCTCCCGCATCGCCCACCACATCGACTTCCCCGATTACGAGGACGCCGAGCTGGTGGAGATCGCCAAGACCATGGCGGCCGATGCCGACTATGCCTTCAGCCCGGAGGCCGAGGTCGCCATCGAGGAATATGTGGCCAAGCGCCGGCTCCAGCCGAACTTTGCCAACGCGCGATCCATCCGCAATGCCCTCGACCGCATGCGCCTGCGCCAGTCCCTGCGCCTGTTCGAGACCGGCGGCCTCACGGACCGCGAGGCCCTCGCCACCATCACCGAGCGCGATGTCCGCGCCAGCCGGGTGTTTGCCGGCGGCATCGACGCCCCGGACTACAAGCCGCAGGCGGGCTGATCCGCCGAAGCCAAAGACGACCAAAGAACAAAACCTGTGACGGCCCGCTGAACGGGCCGCGCGGAGGAGCCCTCAGGGAGACCTGCCATGTTGGAGCCGAACGCAGACCATCGGGCCGCAGCCGCACAGGCTGTTGCTGCCTCGCGCATCACGCTCACCGTCATGCTGGACGAGTGGGCAGGTGCGGATGCCCGTCGCCGCGCCGTCGCGGATACCGTCTGCGCCCTTGCCACCGGCTGCGCGTCGCTGGCCGCCGCCATCGCCGAGGGGCCGCTCGCCGGCGATCTCGCCCGCACCCTCTCCTCAGGAGAGGCCGGCGAAGGGCAGAAGGCGCTCGACGTCATCTCCAATGACATCGTCATCGGCGCGCTGAAGGCCGCGCCGGTCGCGGCGGTGGCGTCCGAGGAGAACGACGCGCCGGTCCTGCTCGATCCTGCGGCGCCGCTCCTTGTCGCCATCGATCCGTTGGACGGCTCGTCCAACATCGATACCGACATATCAGTGGGCACCATCTTCACGGTTTTCCCCCGGCCCGAGGGTGCCGATGCCTCCGATCCATCAGCCTTCCTGCAGAACGGCCGGGACATGCTGGCCGCGGGCTACGTCATCTACGGCCCGCACACCGCGATGATGCTGACGCTCGGCGCCGGCACCTGGCATTTCGCCCTCGACCGCGCCGGTCTCTTCCGCCTAGTGAATGCCGAGGCGAAGGTGAAGGAGAGCGCGTCCGAGTTCGCCATCAACATGTCCAACTACCACCACTGGGACGCGCCGGTGCGCGACTATGTGGACGACTGCCTCGCCGGCAAGAAGGGCCCGCGGGAGCGCGACTTCAACATGCGCTGGGTGGCGTCCATGGTGGCGGATGCCCATCGCATCTTCCAGCGCGGCGGCATCTATCTCTATCCGGGCGATGGCCGGCAGGGCTACAGCCACGGCCGCCTGCGCCTGCTTTATGAGGCCTTCCCGGTGGCCTTCCTGATGGAACAGGCTGGCGGTTGCGCCACTGACGGCCGAGGCGCGATCCTCGACCTGACCGCCACCGGCCTGCACCAGCGCGTTCCGTTCATCTTCGGCTCGCGCGACGAGGTGGCCCGGGTCTCCCGCTATCACCTGGAGCCGAACGGCCATGGCGAGCGCTCGCCCCTGTTCGCGCGGCGCGGCCTGTTCATCTGACCTGCGCCCCCTGATCTCCGGAACTCGAGCACGCCATGTCCAGCAAGCACCCCATCATCGTCGTCACCGGTTCGTCGGGCGCCGGAACGACCTCCGTCAAGCGGACCTTCGAGCAGATCTTCTACCGCGAGAAGGTCAAGGCGGCCTTCGTGGAAGGCGACAGCTTCCACCGCTACGACCGCTATGAGATGCGCGAGCTGATGGCCGCCGAGGCCGCCAAAGGCAACAAGCATTTCAGCCACTTCTCGCCGGAGACCAACCGGCTGGAAGATCTGGAGCAGCTGTTCAAGGACTATGGCGCCACCGGCTCCGGCCGCTTCCGCCACTATGTCCATGACGCTGGCGAGGCGAAGCTATACGGCGCCGAGCCCGGCCGCTTCACCGATTGGGAAGACCTGGAGCCGGGCACGGACATCCTGTTCTACGAGGGTCTGCACGGCGCCGTTGTCACCGACGATCTCAACCTCGCCCAGCATGCGGACCTGAAGATCGGCGTGGTGCCGGTGATCAATCTCGAATGGATCCAGAAGATCCACCGCGACAAGGCCACGCGCGGCTATTCCACCGAGGACGTGACCGACACCATCATGCGGCGCATGCCCGATTACGTGCGCTACATCTGCCCGCAATTCACCGAGACCGACATCAACTTCCAGCGCGTGCCGACGGTGGATACCTCCAACCCGTTCATCGCCCGCTGGATTCCGACGCCGGACGAATCCATGGTCGTGATCCGCTTCCGCGACCCGCACGGCATCGATTTCCCGTACCTCCTGTCGATGATCCACAACAGCTTCATGTCGCGGGCGAACTCCATCGTCATCCCGGGCAACAAGCAGGATCTCGCCATGCAGCTCCTGCTGACTCCGCTCATCATGAAGCTGATGGACCGTAAGCGCCGCGCCGCCTGAGGAGGGCGCGACAGTCCCTCCCCCGCGCCGGGGGGAGGGCGAGGGGGAGGGTGGCACGTTCTTGAGCCCCGAAGCCCGGGCGACCTTGGACGCGTGGCTGCCGCCCTCCCCCCACCTCTTCCGGACGGAGCCTGCCTCCCTCCGGCACGGGATGGCGCGTGTTGCGTAACCGATTGAAGGCCCGCCCTCCCCGCCGACGCCGGGACGGGATCTCCGGGCGCGCGAGCCGAAGGGAGAACACCATGACCGCCCACGCCGCTGCCATTGCCGCTGCCGAAGCTCCGGCGCCCGTCGACCGTTCGCCCGGCGCGCTCGGCTGGCCAGTGACGGCGGCCCTGCGTGCGCTGGCCATGGACGGCGTCGAGCAGGCGAAATCCGGCCACCCCGGTGCGCCCATGGGCATGGCCGAGATCGCCGCCGTGCTGTGGCGCGAGACCCTGCGGCACAATCCCGCCGACCCGTCGTGGCCCGACCGCGACCGCTTCGTGCTCTCCAACGGGCACGGCTCCATGCTTATCTATGCGCTGCTTCACCTCACCGGCTACGATCTGCCGATTGCCGAGCTGAAGCGCTTCCGCCAGCTGCATTCGCGCACGCCCGGCCATCCCGAGCTGGGCATGACGCCAGGCGTGGAGACCACCACCGGCCCGCTCGGCCAGGGCCTCGCCAATGCGGTGGGCATGGCGATCGCCGAGAAGACGCTGGCCGCTCAGTTCAACCGGCCGGGCCTCTCCATCGTCGATCACCGCACCTTCGTCTTCCTTGGCGACGGCTGCCTGATGGAGGGCGTGAGCCACGAGGCGTGCTCGCTCGCCGGCCGGCTCGGCCTCGGCAAGCTCGTCGCCTTCTATGACGACAACGGCATCTCCATCGACGGCAAGGTCGAGGAGTGGTTCCCCGACGACACCCCGGCCCGCTTCGCCGCCTATGGCTGGCAGGTCATCCGCGACGTGGACGGCCATTCTCCCGCCCAGCTTCGCGAGGCGGTGGCGGCGGCGCTGGCCGAGACGGGCAAGCCGACGCTGATCTGCTGCAAGACCACCATCGGCCGCGGCGCGCCCACCAAGGAAGGCCACCAGGACACCCACGGCGCCCCGCTCGGTCCTGAGGAGATCGCCCGCACCCGCGCCGCAATGGGCTGGGACCATGCGCCCTTCGAGGTGCCGGACGACATCTACGCCTTGTGGGACGCCCGCAAGGATGGCGCCGCCCGCCAGTCGGCATGGGACGCCCGCATGGAAGCCTACGCCCGCGCCTATCCGGCCGAGGCCGCCGAATTCCGCCGCCGGCTCAAGGGCGATCTCTCCCCAGCCTTCGCCGCCACCTATGAGGCAGCCCTCAAGGCCACCGTGGACAAAGCCGAGACGGTGGCCACCCGCAAGGCGAGCCAGCAGGCCCTCGCTGCCCTCGCCCCGGTGGTGCCGGAATTCCTCGGCGGCTCGGCGGACCTCGCCCATTCCAACCTCACCACCTTCCCCGGCGCCGTGCCCATCACCCGCGATCCGGCCGGCAACCAGATCTTCTACGGCGTGCGCGAGTTCGGCATGTCGGCCATCGCCAACGGCATCGCCTTGCACGGCGGGTTCATCCCCTTCGTCGCCACCTTCCTGGTCTTCTCGGACTATGCCCGCAACGCCATGCGCATGAGCGCGCTCATGGGCCAGCGGGTGATCTACATCCTGACCCACGATTCCATCGGCCTCGGCGAGGACGGCCCCACCCACCAGCCGGTGGAGCATGTGGAGAGCCTGCGCCTTATCCCCAACCTCGACGTGTGGCGCCCCGCCGATACGGTGGAGACTCTGAGCGCGTGGCACGCCGCTTTGACGCGCAAGGACGGGCCGAGCGCCCTCATCCTCTCCCGTCAGAACCTGCCCTGCTGGCCGCGTGACGCCACGCAGCTCGACGCGATCGAGGCCGGCGCCTATGTGCTGCGCGAGAGCGAGGGCCTCGCCCGTGCCGTGCTGGTTGCCACCGGCTCCGAGGTGAAGCTCGCGGCCGCAGCGGCGGACCTGCTCGATACCGCCGGCATCCCGACCCGCATCGTCTCCATGCCCTGCCGCGAGCGCTTCGAGGCGCTGACCGAGACCGAACGCGCGGCCCTGTTTCCCAAGGGTGTGCCCGTGGTGGCGGTCGAAGCAGGCGTCACCCGCGGCTGGCGCGGCCTCTCCGGCACGCGCGCCGACGCCATCACCGCCATCGGCATCGACCGCTTCGGCGAATCCGCGCCGGAAAAGGATCTGTGGCCGCTCTTCGGCTTCACCGGCGAGGCCGTGGCCGACGCCGTGCGGCGGGTCGTGGGGTGAGGCGTCTCGCGTCCCGGCTGACTGAAACGGAGCCGAAGCTCAGTGGAAGGAGAGCCGGGACCCAGCGCAAAGCTACGCCGAAGGCGGCACTCGAAGCTGACGCCGCCCGGTCCTGACTGCTGCGCAGACGTTTTGCGCTGGACCCCGGCTCGGCACTCCGGCTGCGCCGTCGCTGGGCCGGGGAACCAGAGATCAAGGGATTGAACACAAAGGAGAGGACAATGGCCCTCGTTTCCATGCGCCAGCTGCTCGACCATGCGGCGGAGCATTCCTACGGACTGCCGGCCTTCAACGTGAACAACATGGAGCAGGTGAAGGCGATCATGGACGCGGCGCGCGCCACATCCTCGCCCGTCATCCTCCAGGGCTCGGCCGGCGCGCGCAAATATGCCGGCGAGCCGTTCCTGCGCCATCTCATCGCCGCTGCCGTGGAGGCCTATCCCGAAATCCCGGTGGTGATGCACCAGGACCACGGCGCCTCCCCCGCCGTCTGCATGGGCGCCATCAAGTCCGGCTTCTCCTCGGTGATGATGGACGGCTCGCTCAAGGAAGACGGCAAGACCCCGGCGGACTATGACTACAACGTCTCCGTCACCGCCAAGGTGGTGGAGCTGGCCCATGCGGTGGGCGTGTCGGTGGAAGGCGAACTTGGCTGCCTCGGCTCGCTGGAGACCGGCAAGGGCGAGGCGGAGGACGGCCACGGCGCCGAGGAGGCGCTCGATCATTCCCGCCTGCTGACCGACCCGGACGAGGCCGCGCAGTTCGTGAAGGCGACCCAGTGCGATGCGCTGGCAATCGCCATCGGCACCTCCCACGGCGCCTACAAGTTCACCCGCAAGCCCACCGGCGACATCCTCGCCATCGACCGCATCAAGGCGATCCACCAGCGCATCCCCACCACCCATCTGGTGATGCACGGCTCGTCCTCGGTGCCGCAGGAGCTGCTGGAGGAGATCCGCACCTATGGCGGCGACATCAAGGAGACCTACGGCGTGCCGGTAGAAGAGATCCAGGAAGGCATCCGCTACGGGGTGCGCAAGGTGAACATCGACACCGACATCCGCCTCGCCATGACCGCCGCCATCCGCCGCGTCGGCGCCAAGAACAAAGGCGAGTTCGACCCGCGCAAGTTCATGGCCGCGGCCATGGACGAAGCCAAGAAGGTCTGCATCGCGCGTTTCGAGGCCTTCGGCTCCGCCGGCAAGGCGGAAAAGGTTCGCCCCATCGAGCTGGACGACATGGCCAGGCGGTATGCATCCGGCGAACTCGCGCAGGTGGTGCATTGAGGGGATGGCTGGCGCCCACCGGGCGCCGTGCCTATAGGAGTGCCTGAGGCAGCCACGGCTGCCTCGTTCCCCGGACAAGCGACAGCGCAGCTGGAGCGCTGATCCGGGGTCCAGGGAAAGGTCCTGCGCAGCAGGCTCATGTCTGCGAGGGTCATGAAGGGAGCCGCCTTCGGCGCAATATTGCGCTGGGCCCCGGCTCTCCTTTCACTGGCACTCCAGTCGGCCGGGGCACGAGACCGCGCCCCGCCTATCCAGTCGTTAAGGAGAGATCCCCATGGCCCGCGCCTATCCCATCATCGCCCCGTCCATTCTTTCGGCGGACTTCACCCGCCTCGGCGCCGAGGTGGATGCGGTGCTCGAGGGCGGCGCCGAGTGGATACATTTCGACGTGATGGACAACCATTACGTCCCCAACCTCACCATCGGCCCACTGATCCTCCAGTCCCTGCGCAAGGCGACGAAGGCGTTCGTGGACGTGCATCTCATGGTGAAACCGGTGGACGGCATGATCGAGGCCTTCGCGGCCGCCGGCGCCGACCTCATCTCCTTCCACCCGGAAGCCTCCGAGCATGTGGACCGCTCGCTCCAGCTCATCCGCTCCAAGGGCGTGAAGGCGGGCCTGGTGCTGAACCCGGCGACCCCGCTCTCGGTGCTCGACTACACGCTGGAGCAGCTCGACCTCGTGCTCGTCATGTCGGTGAACCCCGGCTTCGGCGGTCAGGCCTTCATCCCCTCGGCTCTGGACAAGCTCAAGGCCATCCGCGAGCGCATCGACGCCTCCGGCCGTGACATCCGCCTTGAGATCGACGGCGGGGTGAAGGTGGACAATATCGGTGCCATCGCGGCAGCCGGGGCGGACACGTTTGTCGCCGGCAGCGCCATCTATGGCGCGAAGGACTATGCCGCGACCATCGCCGCCATGAAGCGCGAGGTCGCCACCGCCATGGGCACCGCCGCGGCGGCCTGACGCGGAGCTAAGCCCGCGCGGCGCCTGAGCGAACCCACCGGGCAGCGGTCGAAGACCGTTGCCGTTGGGATCAATGCCCCGGCCGGCGCGCCGCGACGATCTCGCCCCGCGCCCGCTCCGCCCGCTCGATCAGGTATTTTGCCACCAGAGTAAACAAAGCGACGCCGGCCAACACCGTCGCGGCGGCGAAGGCCGCGACCGTGTGGCTGTCCTGATAGAGCAGCTCGATCTGCAGCGGCAGGGTTGAGGTCTGGCCCCGGATATTGCCGGAGACGATCGAGACGGCGCCGAACTCACCCATCACCCGCGCATTGCACAGGGCAGCGCCGTAGAGCAGCGCGAACTTCACATTCGGCAAAGTAACGAGCCGCAGCACGTCGAAGCCCGAGGCGCCGAGGCTCACCGCCGCCTCCTCCTCGTCCCGCCCCTGCGCCATCATCAGCGGCACCAGTTCGCGCAGCACGAACGGCGCGGTGACGAACAGGCTGGCGAGGATGATGGCCGGCACGGCGAACATGATCTTGATGTCGTGCGCCTGCAGGAACGGCCCGAACAGCCCCTGCGCTCCGTAGACGAAGAGATAGGCGACGCCCGCCACGATGGGCGAGATGGAGAAGGGCAGCTCCGCCAGGGCCAGCAGCAGGTTGCGGCCGCGGAAGGAGAATTTCGTCACCGCCCAGGCCGCGGCGATGCCGAAGGCGGTGTTGAGCGGCACGCAGATGATGGCGGCGAGCAGCGTCAGCCCCACCGCGTGGAGCGTATCGGGCCGGGCGAGCGCTTCGAGATAGGCGGGGAGGCCGCGCGCGAAGGCCTCGGCGAAGATGACCGCCAGCGGTGCGATCAGCGCCAGCGCAGTGGTCGCCAGCACCAATATGAGAATCACCGCGCGGGTCACGGCGCCGTCGCCGACGCGCAGGCGGTGGCGGTTGACAGGATGCGCCATCAGGCATCCCCCATGGCGAACTTCTGGTGCCACGCCTGCACGGCGTTGACGATCAGCAGCATCAGGAATGCGAGGCCCAGCATAGTGACTGCGATGGCGGCGGCGGCGGCGTAGTCATATTCCTCCAGCCGGATGAAGGTGAGCAGCGCCACGATCTCGGTGCGGAACGGCTGGTTGCCGGCGATGAACACCACCGCGCCGAACTCGCCCAAAGAGCGGGCGAAGGCCAGCGACGTGCCCGCGAGGAAGGCCGGGAAGATGGTCGGGAAGATGATGCGGCGGAAGATGGTGAAGTCGCTCGCGCCAAGCGTGGCTCCCGCCTCCTCCAGCTCCGGCTCCATGTCCTCCAGCACCGGCTGCACCGTGCGCACCACGAAGGGGATGGAGGTGAAAGCCATGGCGCAGACAATGCCGGCCGGCGCATAAGCCACCTGTATCCCCCACTGCGCCAGCGGCGCGCCGAACCAGCCGTTCTTGGCAAACAGCGCCGTCAGCGCGAGGCCCGCCACCGCCGTGGGCAAGGCGAAGGGCACGTCTACCATGGCGTCCAGCAGGCGCTTGCCGGGAAACTCGTAGCGCACCAGCACCCAGGCGAGGGCGAGGCCATAGACCGCGTTGAACAGCGCCGCCAGCGCCGCCGTGGTCAGCGTGACCTGGAAGGAGGCCAGCGTGCGCGGCGAGGTGATGATGGCGATGTAGCGCTCGAAGCCCACATCCGCCGCCTTCAGCAGCAGTGCACCGATGGGCAGGAGCACGATGAGGCCGAGATAGAGCAGCGTGAGGCCGAGCGAGAGCCGCAGGCCCGGAATGACGCTTCGGCGCGACGGGCGGCTCAGCATCGGCAGCGCGAAGCGGGGGCGGGGCATGGGCTCTTAAGGTGCATCTTGCGCTGGAAGGTCGGGCCGACGTCGCGGCATACGGCCGTTATGGCGCGCACGAGCGGAAATGTCATGCTTGGCCGGGATAAAAATTAAACACCGCGAAAACGCTGTGATTTCACGTCACAAAAAAGGGCCGCGAGGCGGCCCCTTCTGTCTTTTCGGTTGCCTTGGCTCAAAAGCCCGGCAGGTCGAAGGCGCCCGGCAGCGGCCAGCGCAGGCCGGTGATCGGGCCGGGGCCAGCGGCCGTGGGTCCATAGGTCGGGTAGAAGTAGCCGGGCGAAAGCGCGTAGTCGAGATAGGACTTGGAACCGGGCTTCACCACGGTTCCGGCGTCGAGATACGAGCGGCGCTCGACGACGATACGATTGCGCTTCTTCACGGTCTGCGCCTCGGCGCTATCAGCGGAAGCGATGGAGAAGGCACCCGTGGTCGCCGCGATGGCCGCGACCGCCAGCGACACCGAGAGCGCCGTCTTCAGGCCCGTGCGGGCAAGAGAAGCGAAGGCGGTGAACGAAGCGAAACCCATGGCATCCTCCCAGATCGGCGCAGGGCCGACCTTGACTGGATTAATAGACGTTTGTCCCCTGCGCAAGGAAACCCGCCTCCTTGGTGCCATGTTCCCGCCGTCTCGCGGCCGGCGCGTGGCGTTCACGCAACAGTCGCTTGCGCCAGTGGCATGACTGATCGCGAATCTTCGATTTGCAAGGCCAAGGGGTTCGGCCTAAAAGCACGGTCTTCGGCCGCATGGGCCGATACATCCGAGGAACATCATGGGTTACAAGGTCGCCGTCGTCGGCGCCACGGGCAACGTGGGCCGGGAGATTCTCTCGATCCTCGACGAGCGGGGCTTCCCCGCGGACGAGGTCGTCGCGCTCGCCTCGCGAAAGTCGCAGGGCGTGGAAGTCTCTTACGGCGACAAAACCCTGAAGGTGAAGGCCCTCGAGACCTACGACTTCTCCGACACCGACGTCTGCCTGATGTCGGCCGGTGGGTCCGTGTCCAAGGAGTGGTCGCCCAAGATCGGCGCGCAGGGCTGCGTCGTCATCGACAATTCCTCGCAGTGGCGCATGGACCCGGACGTGCCGCTGATCGTTCCCGAGGTGAATGCGGACGCCATCGTCGGCTTCTCCAAGAAGAACATCATCGCCAACCCGAACTGCTCCACGGCGCAGCTCGTGGTCGCGCTGAAGCCGCTGCATGATGCCGCGACCATCAAGCGCGTTGTGGTTTCCACCTACCAGTCCGTCTCCGGCGCCGGCAAGGATGCCATGGACGAGCTGTTCACCCAGACCCGGGCCGTCTTCGTCTCCGATCCGGTGGAGCCGAAGAAGTTTCCGAAGCGCATCGCCTTCAACCTCATCCCGCAAATCGACGTCTTCATGGACGACGGTTTCACCAAGGAAGAGTGGAAGATGGTGGCCGAGACCAAGAAGATTCTCGACCCCAAGATCAAGCTCACGGCTACCTGCGTCCGCGTGCCGGTCTTCATCTCCCATTCCGAGGCGGTGAATGTGGAGTTCGAGAAGGAGCTTTCGGCCGACGACGCGCGCAAGATCCTGCGCGAGGCGCCGGGCATCCTCGTCATCGACACCCGTGAGCCGGGCGGCTACGCCACCCCCCACGAGGCGGCTGGCGAGGACGCGACCTACATCTCGCGCCTGCGCGACGACCCCACCGTGGACAACGGCATCGCCTTCTGGTGCGTGTCGGACAATCTGCGCAAGGGCGCCGCGCTGAACGCGGTGCAGATCGCCGAGGTGCTGGTGAACCGCAAGCTCATCACCGCCCGCTCCAAGGCGGCGTGAGCCTTCCGGCATTCTGGAAATGACGAACGGCCCGCTTCGGCGGGCCGTTTGCTTTTTAGGGGTCAGCGCGGCCGGGAGCGGGTTCGCTGCGCGACGGCTACCACCAGCGCCACGCCTGCGGCAAAGGCGATGGTCTCGGCGTCCGGCACCTCTCCATTGATGGGCCACGCGAGGCCCACCGTCACGAAGGTTTGCAGCAACTGCATCTGCCCGACGCGGGCGATGCCGCCCATGGCGAGCCCGGCATTCCAGAAGAAGAAGCCGATGAGCTGGCTGAATAGGCCGAGATAGACCAGCGCCGCCCAGGAGCTGCCCGCAACGTCCCCCGCCCTGCCCCATGGAAAGGTGAGGAGCGCGAGCGGCAGCGTCACCGGCAGGCAGAGGATCAGCATGAAGGCGATCACCTCCCACCCCGACATGGTGCGCGCGAGGCCGCCCGAAACGGCATAGCCGATGGCGCAGGCGATGACGCCGAGGAAGAGCAGGCTGTCGCCCATCCCCAGCGCGCCGCCCGCGCCGTTGCGCAAGGCGAAGGCCACCACCAGCCCTGCGCCCACCGCACTCGCGGCGAACAGGCCGAGGCCCGGCCGTTCCCCGGCCAGCAGCATGGCGGCGATCGCGGTGCACAGCGGCAGAAGTCCGAGCACGATCCCGCCATGGGCCGCCGGCACCGTCTGGGTGGCGACGCCGATGGCCAGCGGGAACACGAAGATCAGGCAGGCGGAGGAGACAGCGAGGCGCCACAGCACCGCGAGCTGGCCGAACGGCCACGGCCGGCGCATCACCAGCACGAGCCCCAGCGCGGCGATGCCTGCGAGAGCCGCGCGGCCGAAACTGATGAAGGAGGGGCTGAAATCGTGCAGGGCGAACCGCGTGAGGGGCAGCGTCGCGCCGAACATCACCACTGCGACGAAGCCGAGAAGAAGCCCAATGGCCAGATGTCGATCCATGCGGCTCCCGGGCGCTGTTCAGGGCCGCTTCATTAGGACGTGTGCCGCCGAAAAGACAGCGAAACCGCGTGATATGACTATCAGCAGCCGTGATGGCGCGAAAAACGCAGGTGAAAGGCGGCACCGTCGCCGCTATGGTGGCGCGCCGCCGAACCCGTGCCATCCCAGCGCGCGGCCCTGAAGAGCGAGATCATGATCCAGTCCCAGCGTCCCGGCCACGACGTCGACCCCAAGCTGCTCGAAATCCTGGTCTGCCCCCTCACCAAGGGGCCGCTGGAATATGATCGCGAGCGCCAGGAGCTGATCTCCCGCGCCGCCCGCCTCGCCTATCCCATCCGCGACGGCATCCCGATCATGCTCGCCGACGAGGCGCGCCAGCTGGACGAAAGCGAACTCAACCGCTGAGGTCCGCGCCCTTCCCGGCGCCCCGCCCCTTGCAGTTCCGCGGCCGGCGTGAGTAAATACCAGATACGGCCTGGGGTGCCGCGCGTTACGCGCGGCTGAGATCACACCCATCGAACCTGTCTGGATCATGCCAGCGTAGGGAGATGCCGATGAGCGAGAGCTTGTCGCAGTTTGTTTCCGCACCATCATCGCAAGCCGGCTCCGGACCGGCACGCAAGACGAAGCCACGCGTGGCGATCGTCGGCGGCGGAGTCATCGGCCTCGCCCTCGCGTGGCGCCTCGCCGAGGCCGGCTGCCCGGTGGACGTGTTCGACACCGGCGAGACCGGGCAAGGCGCGAGCCGTGCCGCCGCCGGCATGCTCGCCGCCTGCGCCGAGGCCGAGCCCGGCGAAGAGGGCCTGCTCGCCCTCAACCGCGCCAGCCAGACCCTGTGGCCCGCTTTCGCTGCCGAGCTGGAGCGCGCCTCCGGCGAGACCGTGGACCTGCGCACCGAGGGCACAATCACCATCGCGCTTACGGCGGATGACCTCGCGAAGCTGCGCCACCTGTTCGCCTTCCAGCAGGGGCTGGGCCTGCCCGTCCAGTGGCTCACCGCCGCAGAGGTGCGCCGGCGCGAGCCCTATCTGGCGCCCCGCCTCGCCGGCGGCGTGCTGAGCCCGCAGGATCATCAGGTCGACAATCGCAAGGTGGCGGCCGCGCTGAAGATCGCCGCGCTCAAGGCCGGCGCGAGGCTCCATGAACGGACGCCGGTCAGCCGGGTGGAGACGGCCGGCGGCCGCGCCACGGGCGTCGTCGCCGGAGACACGCACCATGCCGCCGACGTGGTGGTGCTGGCCGCCGGCGCCTGGAGCCGGGGCGTGGACATCACCCCGGCGACGCCGCTGCCGGTGCGCCCCATCAAGGGCCAGATGCTTTCCCTGCGCATGGACCCGGCCGCGCCCATCCTCTCCCACGTCCTGTGGGCACCGGGCTCCTACCTCGTTCCTCGACGCGACGGGCGTCTCATCATCGGGGCCACCACCGAGGAGAAGGGGTTCGACACGGACCTGACGGCCGGCGGCCAGCTGGCGTTGCTCACCCATGCGTGGCGGGCGCTGCCGACGCTGGAGGAACTGAGCATCGTCGAGCAATGGGTCGGCTTCCGCCCGGGTAGCCGGGACGACGCGCCCATCCTCGGCCCGAGCCCGGAGGTGGACGGCCTCGTCTACGCTACCGGCCACCACCGCAACGGCATCCTCCTTCTACCCGTGACGACGCAGGTGATCGCCGACCATATCCTCGGCGGCAAGATGGCGGATGTCGCCCTGCCCTTTGGCGCGGAGCGCTTCGGCCCGCCGCGCGCGGCGGCGGAGTGAGCGCCATGCTCGCGTTGAAGGTGAACGGCACCGAGGAGGCCCATCCCGTGGCCACCGTCGCCGATCTGCTCGTGGCCAAAGGGCTTGAGCCGGAGCGCAAGGGCATCGCGGTGGCCGTCAACGGCGCCGTGGTGCCCCGCCGCACCTGGACCGAGGCGCGCCTTTCCTCAGGCGACGCCGTTGAGATCATCGAGGCCAAGCAGGGCGGTTGAGCCCCGGCCCAACAGAACAGGGCGCTCCTGAACGGGCGCCGGGAAGAAGCACCATGAGCGCGTTCCAGAACCCCAACGCCGATCCCCTCGTCATCGCCGGGCGTACCTTCTCGTCACGGCTGTTCCTGGGCACGGCGGGCTATCCCAACCAGAAGGTGTTCCTTGATGCGCTCGCCGCCTCAGGCAGCGAGATGGCGACGGCCTCCATCCGCCGCATCAGCCTCGCCGGCTATGAGGAGAGCCTCACCGACCTGCTCACCGGCCGCGTGCACATCCTGCCCAACACCGCCGGCTGCCAGACCGCGAAGGACGCCGTGCTCACGGCCGAGCTGGCCCGCGAAGCGCTGGAGACGGACTGGGTGAAGCTGGAGGTCATCGGCGACCGCGAGCTGCTTTATCCGAACGTGGAAGAGCTGCTGAAGGCGACCGAGGAACTGGTCTCCCGCGGCTTCGTCGTGCTGCCCTATTGCAACGACGATCCCGTCACCTGCCAGAAGCTTGCCGATCTCGGCGCCGCCACCGTGATGCCGCTCGGCTCCATGATCGGCACCGGGCTCGGCATCGCCAACCCGCACATGATCGAGTTGATCTGCGCCCGCTCGCCGGTGCCGGTGGTGCTGGATGCCGGCATCGGCACCGCCTCCGACGCCGCGCTCGCCATGGAGCTGGGCTGCGCGGCGGTGCTCTTGAACACCGCCGTCTCCAAGGCGCTCGATCCGGTCCGCATGGCCACCGCCTTCCGCCACGCGGTGGAGGCCGGCCGCCTCGCGCGCCTCGCTGGCCGCATCCCGCGCAAGCTGCATGCAGAGGCCTCCAGCCCCGAGTTCGGCCTCGTCGGGAGCTGACCCTGCCTGCGCTGCCGACGCCGCCGCTGCTTCTCCTCACCGACCGCTCGCTGGCACGAGGCGATCTGGCGGACGTGGTTGGGGCCGCCTGCGCCGGCGGGTGCAGATGGGTGAGCCTGCGCGAGAAGGACCTTCCGGCGGCCGAGCAGATCGCGCTCTTTACCCGTCTTCGCGCAGCGACCGCGCCGTTCGGCGCGCGCCTGACGCTGCATGGCCCACCCGAGCTGGCGCTGGCCGCATTGGCCGACGGCGTGCATCTGTCCGGCGGCGGGGATGCGGCTGCGGCGCGGGCACTGCTGGGACCGAACGCTCTAGTCGGCCTCTCCACCCATACCCTTGCGGAGGCCGCTGCGGCCAACGCAGCGGCACTCGACTACATCACCGCCAGCCCTGTCTTCCTCACCGCCTCGAAGCCGGGCCACGGGCCGGCGCTGGGGCTGGAGGGCCTGGCTGCCTTTGTCCGGGCAAGCGCGGTGCCGGTGATAGCGCTCGCCGGCATCGCTGCAGAAACGGCGCCCGCCTGCATTGGCGCAGGGGCGAAAGGGATCGCGCTCATGGGCGGCGTCATGCGCGCAGAGGCCCCGCGCGCCGCAGTGGCGGCCATTGTCGCGGCAATCGGGGATTAGGTCTCACCGAGACGCCGCGCCTTGCTTTTCACTGGCAGCAAGCGGGAAGGACGGGACCGCCCTCCCCAGCCGCATCAGTCGCGCCTCACTTCGCGATGAGCAGGATGAGCTGCTGGCCGGCGGGGGCGTCCAGCTCCGCTTCAGTCAGCTTGCCGTCCTTGTTGGCATCGGCGTCGTTGAAGCGCTTGCGGACGATGATGAGCCACTCGTCCAGCTCCAGCGTCTTGTCGCCGTCCTTGTTGAACTGTGCCCAGTCCTCGTCGGTCAGCCGGCCCTTGGTCTCGGCGGCCTCAAGGGTCTTGTCCTTGTCCGGATTGATGGCCTTGAACACCTTGGTGCCGAGGTCGATGGCCTCGACGATCTCGACGGTGCTGTCCTTGTCCTTGTTGTACTTGCGAAGGAACTCCTTGCCGGTGAGGGCGAAGGCCGAACCCGTGGCGGCGAGCGAGACCGCGGCGACGACGCCGAGGGAAATCATCCTGCGCTTCATGGCAAAACCTCCCGATTTTTGACAGTCAGACTGGGATACGTCCGCACCGCTCCCGGCACAAGAACGCCGCACGGCGTCCGAATGGCGCACGGGTTGAAAAAAGGGCCGGTGCAATGCACCGGCCCTTCATTCTTTCAGGTGATCCGATCGCGGGTGGCGATCAGTCCTCCTTCTCGGCCTCGTCGGCAGTGGCGTCAGCGGCGCGCTGCTTCAGCGCGGCACCCAGGATGTCGCCGAGCGAAGCGCCCGAATCCTGCGAGCCGAACTGGGCGACAGCCTCACGCTCTTCCGCGATCTCCATCGCCTTGATGGAGACCTGCACCTTGCGCGCCTTGCGGTCGAACAGGGTGACGCGGGCGTCGAGCTTGTCGCCAACCGAGAAGCGCTCGGGGCGCTGGTCGTTGCGGTCACGAGCGAGCTCGGAGCGCTTGATGAAGGCGGAGAGGTCGGTGCCGGTGAGCTTCACCTCGATGCCGCCGTCCTTCACGTCGGTGACTTCGCAGGTCACGACAGCGCCCTTCTTCACCTCGCCTGCGTCGGCGAAGGGGTCGCCGGCCAGCTGCTTGATGCCGAGGGAGATGCGCTCCTTCTCGACGTCCACGTCGAGCACCACGGCCTTCACCATGTCGCCCTTGCGGTATTCGTCGATCACCTGCTCGCCCGGACGGTTCCAGTCGAGGTCGGAGAGGTGGACCATGCCGTCCACATCGCCATCGAGGCCGAGGAACAGGCCGAACTCGGTCTTGTTCTTGACCTCGCCTTCCACCACGGCGCCGGGCGCATACTTCTCGGCGAAGGCCTCCCAGGGATTCTGGAGGGTCTGCTTGAGGCCGAGGGAGATGCGGCGCTTGGCCGAATCCACTTCCAGCACCTGAACCTCGACCTCCTGGGAGGTGGAGACGATCTTGCCGGGGTGGACGTTCTTCTTGGTCCACGACATTTCGGAGACGTGGATGAGGCCCTCGATGCCGGGCTCCAGCTCCACGAACGCGCCGTAGTCGGTGATGTTGGTGACGCGACCCTTGAAGCGGGCCTCCACCGGATACTTGGCCTCGATGCCCTCCCAGGGATCGCCGAGGAGCTGCTTCATGCCGAGCGAGATCCGGTGGGTCTCGTGGTTGATCTTGATGATCTTGACCTTCACCGTCTGGCCGATGTTGAGCACCTCGGTCGGGTGGTTCACGCGGCGCCAGGCGATGTCGGTGACGTGCAGCAGGCCGTCGATGCCGCCGAGATCAACGAACGCACCGTAATCGGTGATGTTCTTGACCACGCCGTCGATGGCCTGACCCTCTTCGAGGTTCTGCACCAGCTCGTGGCGCTGCTCGGCGCGGGTCTCTTCCAGCACGGTGCGGCGGGAGACGACGATATTGCCGCGGCGGCGATCCATCTTGAGGATCTGGAAGGGCTGCTGGTTGTGCATCAGCGGGCCGACGTCGCGGATCGGGCGGATGTCCACCTGGGAGCGCGGCAGGAAGGCCACGGCGCCGTCGAGATCGACGGTGAAGCCGCCCTTCACCTGGTTGAAGATCACGCCGAAGACCTTCTCGTTGGCCGTGAAGGCCTTCTCGAGCTTGACCCAGCTCTCCTCGCGGCGCGCCTTGTCGCGCGAGAGGACGGCTTCGCCCATGGCGTTCTCGACGCGCTCGAGATAGACCTCGACCTCGTCACCCACCTTGATGGCGTTCTCGCGGCCGGGGCCGGCGAACTCGCGGAGGGCCACGCGCCCTTCCGTCTTCAGGCCGATATCGATGATCGCCAGATCCTTCTCGATGGCGACCACGATGCCCTTGACCACCGAACCTTCATTGGTGTCGGCACGGCCGAAGCTCTCGTCGAGCAGGGCGGCAAAATCCTCACGGGTGGTTTCTACGGCGGACATTCACGCTCCAGACTTGCTGCGCCGGCATCTCGTGTTGCGAGGCCCGAGCCGCTCGGATGTCCGCCATTCCAAAGGGAATGACGAACGGCCGCCGCAAAAGCGGCGGGCCGGCGCGAAGGCCGGGCGGCACAGGCGATGAATTGGGTGTCGATGCGCGCTCACAGAAAGCCAGGGCGGGCTGCCTCCGACGATCAGGACCCGCGTATACCGCCGGTCCCTGCCCGCCCGGGCGGCTCCCCGCTTGGGGAGCGCGGCCACGAACCGGGCTCACATAGTGCAAAAACCCCGCTGGCGCAAGGCCGCGCGCCAGTGTCCCAAGTGGGGGCGTTACGCCGGATGGTGCCTTCAGCGGCCCGGCGCAAGGAAGGCGGGGCTGGGCTCGGGCCATTCCGCGCTGCCGGCGGGCTTGGCCTGGACAGCGGGGGCCATCTCCTCCCGCACCACCAGGACCGGTATGCCGGAGTGCGTGAGCACCTTCGTCGTCTCGCTGCCCAGTACCACGGCCGAGAGCCCGCTACGGCCGTGGGAGGCCATCACGATGAGATCGCAGCCCTCGGCCTCTGCGGTGGCGATGATGCCGTGGAAGGGCTGATCGTCCTCCACGTGCACCTGCTTGGCCTCGATCCCCGCCGCGCTGGCCGAAGCGGCGGCGCGGGAGAGCACGGCCTCGGCCTTTCGCCCGCTCTGGCGCCGGTACTCGGCTTCCGTGTCGGCGATCTGGTCGGCCTCGGTGCTGAAAAGGTGGAAGCGCTCGCTGGCGGTGACGATCACGAGGCCAGCGTGCAGCGCGGCGGCGAGCGCGACGGCGTGGGACAACGCAAGGTCGGACAGGGCCGATCCATCGGTGGCGACGAGGATTTTCTTGTACATGGCTCCCTCCCGAACGGGAGCTCGATCATAGCAGCGGACGATTTTGAAACCGCTTGCGCGCCATCAATTCGCCGGGAGCGGGAGATGCCCGTCAGTCGGCGATGATCTTGACCTTCTCGCCATACTTCAGCCGGGCGTTGCCATCGAGCCCGTTCAGGATGAGGAACCGCTCCACGGGACGGTCGGGCACCTGCATCTTGCTGGCCATCTTCTCCACCGTGTCGCCGAGGCCCGCCTGGACGATGCGCACGCGCAGCGGCTTCACCGTATCCGCCTCGCCGGAGGAGACGCGTCGGAAGGTGTCGGCGGCCGCGCGGAACTGCCGGTCCAGCTCCGGCGTCAGCTCGCGGGCGGCGAAGATCAGGCGGTAGACGTCCGAGCCGAAGCGGATGGCGAACATGCGGAACGACCACTGGTCCCCCCGCGCCACCGCCGTCGCCGCGCTGAAGCCGTTCACGGTGAGCGATTCGACGGTGTTGATCTCCACGCCGTCGATCCAGCCGGAGGAAAGATACTGCGCCAGCGACTGGTCGGCGGGAATGCGGACGGCATCGAGCCTGAGCGCCTCGCGGCCGGTCTGGGTCGCGCCGAGCACC
This sequence comes from Pseudomonadota bacterium, assembly GCA_023442085.1. Classification (GTDB taxonomy): domain Bacteria; phylum Pseudomonadota; class Alphaproteobacteria; order Rhizobiales; family Xanthobacteraceae; genus Xanthobacter. The sequence continues at coordinate 25,631 of JAEZMT010000179.1, forward strand.
GCCTGGGAGGTGTTCTCCAGCGAGAAGCCTTCCGGCGCCGAGAAGGTGAAGCCGAGCTTGGGGTGCAAGAACCTGCGGCCGCGGACGAAACCCTCCTTGGGATCGTCGCCGTAGACCATGCCGTTGATGACGTTGAAATAGGCGCTCCGGTCCCGCTCGCCGTCGGACGGGCCGGCCGCGGGGGCGTACTGGCGGGCATTGGCGATGGCGATGGAGATGCGCTCGGGCGTCGCCGGGTGGGACGACAGGAAGTCCATGTCCGGCGTGCTGGAGGACGAGCCCGAGATCGCCGTGCTCTTCATCTCTGAATAGCGGCCCATGTCGGTGAGGAAGCGCGAGGCGCCGTAGGGATCGAAGCCGGCGCGCGCGGCGATTCCAACTCCGATGGCATCCGCCTCCAGCTCCTGCCCGCGGTTGAACGAGGCGAGCGTGCGCCGGCTCTTCTGCATGGCCAGCGCGCCGAGGTCGGGATCGTTCACCACATCCGAGATCACGCGGCTCACCAGCACCGCCTGCTTCACCTGATCCTCGCGGATGGTGGCGTGCCGGGCGATGACGTGGGCCATCTCGTGCGCCAGCACGGAGGAGAGCTCGGAGGTGTCGTTGGCCAGCGCCAGCAGACCGCGCGTTACGTAGAGCGAACCGTCCGGCAGGGCGAAGGCATTGATGGCCGGCGAGTTCAGCACGGTAACGCGGTATTTCAGGTCCGGTCGCTCGGACGCCGCGACGAGGCGCTCCACGACCTTCTGGATGAGCGCTTTCAGCTCGGGATCGTCATAGGCACCGCCGTAGCTCGCCACGAGCTTTTCATGCTCGCGCCGCTGGCTGGGTGACATGTCGGCATATTCAGACGGCGGGCTTGCGGAAGTGAGCGGCACGCTCACCTGATCGAGGTCGATACCCGTGCATGCGCTCAGCCACAGCGGGAAGGCGACCGCAGCGCAGGCGAGCAGCGTACGAAGGCCTGAGCGCGGGGCGTGCGCGTGCGCAGGCGCTTCCGCCCGAACCCGCCTCGCCGCACCCTGGCCTCTCAGCGCCTCACGCACCCAGCACCTCATTCATCCGTTCACCGCTCCCGGCGCCTTGACGGCAGCGCCTGCGTATCGGGCGCGGGATAGACCCTGCCCTCGATGCGCAGCACCTCGCCCCGCCGCCCCGGCGCCATCGCCGGCCCGCCTTCTTCGCGGACAACGCCCCTTACCTGGATAAGGGAACCGCGCAAAATGGCAGGATCGAGCCTATCGCCCAAGATTGTGGCGAAATCCTCCCTCGCCAGCATGACAGTGAAATCTTGCTTCCACCTTGCCCCGAAATTCAGAAAAATCCGGTCGCGCCCGCCGGCGGCAAGGACCTTGCCTTCCGCAACGGAAAACAGGCCGAGCCGTTCCTCCATGGCCTGTTCATCGCCGGCTTGAGCGACCGCCGTCGCAAGGCTCCAGATGCCCCGGCGCGCGCCGCGCGCCTCCGCTTCGGCATCAATCCGGCGCGCGACGCAGGTGGCATCGCCATCCGTGGTCGCATAGCCGGCGCCCGCCCGAATGAGCGCCGTCGCGAGATCCTCCCGCCGCCCTTCCCCCGCCGCGGGGCACATGAGCCCCGCGGGCCCGACGAGCCGACCGTGGCGGTCGGGCGCAGCGGCGGCGGGCGCGATAGCGCAGCCATCGAGCACCGAGGCGGCAGCTTCACTTGCGAGGGCGAGCAACCGCCGATCGGGCCAGAGGCGCGTCGGCAAGGCGATGCCTTCGGCGACAAGGCTTTTTCCATCCGCGAGGACAAGGGCCCCCACGTCGCTCCAGCGGGCGATGCCGCCCGCCGCATCCGCCGGACCGCCCGGGCAGTCCGGACCGGTGGCGGCAACCGAAGCGCCGTCCCGCTGCGGTGAGCGGGCAAGCGAGGGGGAGACATTCGAGAGAACAATTCCGACCGCGAGCGCAAGACCAGAGAGACCGGCAAATGCGCTCCACATCCCGCACGATGAATGCGTGTGACGTGTTTTGAATGCCCGTTTTGGCGGATGGCCTTGCGTCATCCGACGACGATAACGGCAACCCGCCCCTCAATTGAAGACAGGGCCGATCAACTGTCCTTACCCCGCATTGCGCACCACCCGGCCGTCCCGCTCCGCCAATGGGGAAAGCCGCCCTCGCGCCCCTTCCCTCCCGGCGTGCCGCGTTTTAGAAGGGTGGCGTGTCCCGGTAGCTCAGCAGGATAGAGCAGCGGTTTCCTAAACCGCAGGTCAGGGGTTCGAATCCCTTCCGGGACACCATTTCCCTTACCATCAGCAGCTTACACGTGGGCTCGCCTTATCGGGCGGCCTATAGCCGCCGGAGGCTCACCTCGGCCACCTCGTGGCGGCCCGCCTTGCGCAGGATGAGGTCGGCGCGCTGGCGGGTGGGCAGGATGTTTTCCTGCAGGTTCAACAGATTGATGCGCCGCCAGATAGAGAGTGCGGTGGCCTGCGCCTCCTCCTCGGACAACTGCGAGTAGCGGTGGAAGTAGGACAGGGGATCGGTAAAGGCGGTTTCGCGCAGGCGCATGAAGCGCTCCACGTACCAGCGCTCGATCACGTCCTCGTCGCCGTCGATATAGACCGAGAAGTCGAA
>JAEZMT010000448.1 GCA_023442085.1 Pseudomonadota bacterium
TGCTCGATACCGCCCAGACGGCGCGATGCGAGGCCCTGGCCGTGGAGGATGCGGATTTCGCCGCGCGGGTCGAGGCCTGGCGCCGCAACCTCATCGAGATCGATATGGCCGCGATCCCGGAGCCTCCCCCGGACGCGCTGTGGCACCGGATCGAAGCCGGGATGGCCGGCGCCGGATCCGCCCCATCGCCCCGCGCCCGCGCAAAAACAACTACGAACTGGCTTTCCGGGCTGTGGAGCTACCTTCCGGCGTGGCGCGCGGCCGGGCTTGCGGCAATGGCGGCATGCCTCGTTCTCGCCATCGCCCTGACGATGCAGATCCGGAGCATCGCCCGCACGCCGGTGCTGGTGGCGGTGATGATGTCCGACCAAAGCCGCCCCCTGGCGTTGGTGAACACCTTCCGCGACGGGCGCGCCGAACTCGTGCCGCTGGAAGCGCTCAGCGCGCCCGCCGGCAAATCGCTGCAGGTGTGGACCCTGTGGGACCGCGCGCGGGGGCCCGTCTCCGTTGGCCTGCTGGAGGCCATGCGCAGTATGAAGCTGACGGTGGATGGCCTGCCGGAGCCGATTCCCAACCAGCTGTTTGAAGTCACGCTCGAGCCCGCCGGCGGGTCGCCCACGGGACGCCCCACCGGACCCATCCTGATGAAGGGAAATGCGTCCCGGACGGAATTCGGCATCTAGACGACGCGGCCGGTGGCGCAAACGGGGGCCGCTCTCCGAGCCCACCGATCAACTGGCGGAAAACATGAGGGCCGCAGGTTCCCGGCATTCGGGTCCTGCTCGCCCTCGGCACCGGGCTAGCGCGCGCCGGTGACGGTCTCGCCGAACAGCTGGCGGTTTCCGGAGGGCTGGCAGCGCCAGTATTGCGGGGCAGCCTCCACGCTGGCGCCCAGTTCGGCCGCGGCATGCCAGGGCCAGCGCGGGTCGTAGAGAATGCCGCGGGCCAGCGCCACCATGTCCGCCTCGCCGGAGGAGACGATGTGCTCCGCCATGGCCGGCTGGGTGATGAGGCCGACCGCAACGGTCGGCAGTCCGGTGGCCGCCTTCACCGCCGCGGCGAACGGCACCTGGTATCCCGGCGCAAGGGCAATCTGCTGGGCGGGCGACACCCCGCCGGACGACACGTCCACGAAGTCGGCGCCATGGGCCTTCAGCTCGGTGGCGAATGCGATGGTCTGGTCGAGATCCCATCCGCCTTCCACCCAGTCGGTGGCGGAGACGCGCATGCCCACCGGCCGGTCGTCCGGAAAGGCGGCCCGCACGGCGTCGAACACCTCCAGAGGGAAGCGCATGCGGTTCTCCAGCGATCCGCCATAGGCATCGGTGCGCCGGTTGGCGAGGGGCGAGAGGAACTGATGCAGCAGATAGCCATGGGCGCCGTGCAGCTCGATGGCGTCGATGCCGATGCGGGCGGCCCGCTTCGCGGCCTCCACGAACGCCGTGCGCACGCGCGCAAGGCCTTCCTCGTCCAGCGCCTGGGGCGGCGGCTCGGTCTCCTTGTGCGGCACGGCGGACGGGGCAAAGGGATGCCAGCCGCCCGCCTCCGGCGGGAGCAGCGCGCCGCCCTTCCAGGGCAGATTGCTCGACGCCTTGCGCCCCGCATGGCCGAGCTGGACCGCGACCGGCATGCGCGAATAGGCGCGCACTGCCTTCAGGGTGCGCGCGAGGGCAGCCTCGGTGCGGTCATCCCACAAGCCGAGATCGTTGGGCGAGATGCGGCCGGCCGGCTCCACCGCCGTCGCCTCCAGGCACAGGAGGCCGGCCCCGGAAAGGGCCATCTGTCCGAGATGAATGATGTGCCAGTCCGTGGCCGCGCCCTCATCCGCCGAATACTGGCACATGGGGGACACGACGATGCGGTTGGGCAGCGTGACGCTCCGCAGGGACAAGGGAGAGAACAGGGCGCTCATGGGGCTCGCCAGAAGGAGAAGAGCAGGGGCACGGCTTTGTCGGTCCGGACGGGCTGAGGCAGGTGGGACTCAGGGCGCTTCAAGCACGTCCGGGTCGGCATATGAAACATGAGCACTAACGATACGCCACCCCTCGGGCAGGCGCACCCAGGTCTGGCTCTGTCGGCCGATGCGGGTCTCGCCTTCGTTCCGGAACACCGCATTGGCGCTCGCCATGTCGGTGCCGAACGTGGTGACCACATAGGACAGGAGCGCCCGTGGTCGCGGCGCGGCGGGCCGGGCCGCCCGGAAAGCCACGATGGCGTCGCGGCCATAGAGATGCTCCGCCGCGCCGAAGCGCAGGGTGAGCGGGCTATCCCAGAACAGGTCCTTCAGTGCATCGAGATCGTTGGCGACGAGGGCGGCCTCATAGGCGAGGAAGGCGGCCTTTGCCTCGGCATGCACATGCGGCAGATCGATATCCATGGCGGGGCGTCCTGCACTCGGCGCCGTGGCGCAGGCTTCGGGCATCAGGGTGCCGGGCGGTCGAGCCAGGCGATGTGCCGGGCCACGGAGCGGGCCATCGCATCCTGCGCCTGGGAGGGGATGAGCCCGTTCCAGAAGGCGCCATAGATCGCATCGTAGGCGAAGGGCGCGACCCGCGCCGCGACCTGCGTCACCGCCAGTGCGCCGAGCGGGATGAAGTTCGGATAGGAGCGCATGAAGCCCAGGTGCTTGCGGTCTGCCACCACCTGGAGGAGATCGCCGGAGAGCAGCGCGCCGCGCCCGCCCGCCCCGGCCGCCCAGTGGGCCACCGTTCCGCCCTCGAAATGGCCGCCGGTGCGCACCAGCGTGAAGCCGGGCGCGATCTCCAGCGTCTCGCCCTCCCAGAAGCGGATGCAGGGATCCGCCCGCATCACCCATTCCGCATCCGCCTTGTGGAGATAGACCGGGATGCCACCGAAAGCGCGGCTCCATTCCACCAGCGTCGTATAGTAATGCGGGTGCGAGATCGCGATGGCGGTGAGGCCGCCGAGGCCCTTGATGATATCCACCATGGCCGGGCTCAGCAGGCTTATGCAGTCCCACAATACGTTGCCGGCGGCGGTGGGCACGAGCAGCGCGCGCTGGTTGATGCCGAAGGCGGGGGCGATGCCCACCGCCATCAGGTCGCCTTCGTAACGGAAGATGGGGCTGTGGGTGACCTGGAGGCGCTCCAGCGTGGTCCAGGCCTGCCCGGTGGCGGCAACGAACTGGCGTTCCTCCTCGCAGATGAGGCAGTGGGCCGGGGCCTGGGGCGTCGGGGCATATTGGGTGCCGCAGGTGGTGCAGATGAAGGCTGTCATGAAATGCCTCTGCGTATTTCAGGCCAATTCGCTCGGGGCCTCATCCGGCGCCAGGAGCGGCACCGTGCAGGCGTCGTAGCAGAACAGCCAGTCGGGATCGGTCGGGCCGCGGAACCAGGTGTTGGCCACGGAAATGCGCTGCACCTTGTTGGTGCGGGGCATGCGGTTGGCGGCGTACCAGCTGAACGGTTCCGCGGGGTCGTCCCGTCCGATCTCGGCGAGGCAGCGGGCGAGCACCGCGCCGTCCTCAATGGCCATGGCCGCACCTGATGCCATATACGGTCGCAGCGGATGGCAGGCATCGCCCAGCAGCACCACGCTGCCGCGGCTCCAGCAATCCACAGGCTCGCGGTCGAACACCGGCCACATGGTCACCTCCGGCGCTGCTGCCACCACCTGCCGCAATTCGGGATGGTAGCCGTCGAAGGCGGCGATGAAGGCATCGCGATCGCAGGGCAGGAAGGAGTGGGGCGAGGTCCATTCGGGGTGCGGCACGCTGGAGACGACATAGACCTCCTCCCGCGCCTGGGTCATGTAATAGACGAGGATATGGCTGCCCTCGCCCCACCATTTGGTGCAGGCGCGGATGGGTAGCCCGTTCAGCAGCGCCGCGGGAAACACCGCGCGATGGGCGATGTGGCCGCTGAAGCGCGGCTTCTCCACGCCGAGCAGATATTCCCGAACCCGGGAATTCACCCCGTCCGCGCCGATGACCAGATCCGCCTCCGCCGTCGCGCCATTCTCGAAGGCGAGATGGACGACGCCGTGGCGTTCCTCCAGCGTGCGCAGCTTGTGGCTGAAGGCGACCGTGCCGTGATCGAGGGCGGTCTCCAGCACCTGATGCAGGTCCCCGCGATGGACGTTGATGTAGGGCGCGCCGAAATGCGCCTCGGCTTCGGGGTGGAACGGCAGCTCGAACAGCACCTCGCCGGTGTCCCACTTGCGGCTCACGAAGGCGTCCGGATGGAGGCCGATGTCGGTCAGCGCCTTTTCGATGCCGAGACAGCGCATCACCTTCATCACATTGGGGCTGAGGTGGATGCCGGCGCCGATGCGCGAGAAGGCGCTCGACTGCTCGAACACCTGCACCTTGAATCCCGCGCGTTGCAGCAGGCCTGCGGCTGTCATGCCGCCGAGCCCGGCCCCGATGACGGCGATGCGAAGATCGCGGCGCATGTCAGCCCTCCGCCTTTGCGCGCGGCGCTTCGGCCGTGGAAAGAAGGTCCCGGATGGTATCGCCGAGCACCGCGTCTTCCTCGGCCATGCCCAGGCCCAGCCGGCGCACGCGCTCCGGGCCGATGGGGTCCAGCATCTCGAACGGATAATCGCTGCCATAGACGACCCGCTCCGCCCCCACCTGCGTCACCAGGAATGCGAGGGCGGCATCGTCATGGGTGAGCGTGTCGTAGAAAAAGCGGTCCAGCAGGCTGGAGGGCGCCTTTCCGAGGCTGCGGCTGCACGCCGGATGGGCGGCGAAGCCCCGGTCGAAGCGGCCGATCTGGTAGGGCAGGAAGCCGCCCGCGTGGGCGAGGCAGATCTTCAGTCCCGGCAGGTCGTCGAGGATGCCGCTGAACATGAGCCGCGCGGCGGCGATGGTGGTGTCGACCGGGAAGGAGATGAGATTGTTGAGGAAATAGTCGCCGTTGCGGCCCTCGCCCACGGGCTTGAAGGGCGGGTGGAGCAGCACCAGCATGTCGAGGTCGCACAGGCGCTTCCATAGCGGGCGGAAGTC
>JAEZMT010000049.1 GCA_023442085.1 Pseudomonadota bacterium
CAGGGCGGGGCGGGCGTTTCCCGGCTTACCCGCCGGGGCACGCAAAATGCTTGGGTGATCCCTGTCTGGATTGTTGGCCGAAACCCGCCGGGACCGAGGGCGGCCGGAAGGCGATCCATGCTCTCGCTCCGGAGCCTTCCCATGACATCGCCCACGCCCCACGCGCCTTCCGCACAGCCCTTCGCCCTGTCCCTCGCGGCAGACGCGGACTACGTATCCCCCGCCTATCTGCGCACCCCCTTCCGCTCCTTCCTCGTCAGCCATGAACGCGGCATCTACTGGCTGCGGATGCCGGCCGGCGCCGGCAAGACCGCGTTCCTGCGGGGCATCGTCGCCCGCCGGACGGGGAAGGATGGCAGCCCGGAGGGGATCGACAGCGCCATTTCCTCCGGCGCCCGCGCCATCGCCGTGGGGCTGGGCGCGCCGATGTGTCCGGCCGCGCTGGTGGAGGCGCTGAACGGCGCATTCGCGGCAGAGTTCGCCTGTCCCGCCCCCCATGCGGAAGGGGCGGCGGAAAGCGCGGACACCTTCGCGGCCTTTCTCGGCGCGCTCGCCGCGGCCGCGGCGGGGCAGGGGGCGAAGCGGCTCCTTGTCTGCATCGACGGATTGGAGAAGGCGGACGCGGCGACCCTCGGGCTCCTGCCGGGGCTATTGGACCTCCCACCCGGCGTCGTCCTCCTCCTCGCCTCGCGACCGGCGCAGGACTGGCCGGCGGAGCATTACGCGGCGGCGGCGGCGAAGTTCGCCCCGGCCGCGGGCGTTGGCTCCCATGAGGTCGGCCTGTCCGATCCGGACCATGTGGACGCGCTGCGCAAGCTGTTCGTGGAGCGTCTACGCCCGCTGCTGCGGAGCCGCTCCAATGCGCTGCTACTCTCGCTGATGGAGACCCGCGCCACCTACGACCGGGGCGGCCGCGACGCGCGCCTCACCGCCGATCCCGTGTTGCGCGATGCCCTCAAGGACGACTGGAAGAAGCTGACGAACAAATCCCCGCGCTATTCCGGCCAGCAACTCCCCGTGGCGCCGCTTGGGCCGGTGCTCGACACCTCGACCGGCTGTGGACCGACACCCTGGTGAAGAGCGAAGGTCGCTCCGGTCGCTTCTTCCTCATGGTGCGCCATCTGGCGGCCGGCGGCCTTGCGGTGGAGCAGGTGGCGGATCTTCCCCTGGGTGAGGCGCTGGACACGCGCCTCGCCGCCCTCGGCTGACGGCCCGGGCAAACTTCTGCTTGGCTGTTGCGTGGACCGGCCGGGCTGTCACAAAACTGTAAAGGCAGGGTGGGAAGAGGGACCAGACAGCCCGGAACCAACCGGTTTCGGGCCCATGCTCAGCGAACCACGGCGGATGCCATGAAGCTCGACTCCACCCCGCTCGGACCCGGCCAAGTCCTCATTTCCCTCGCCGGCCGCATGGACATCGCCGGCGCGGCGGAAATCGAGACCGCCTTCAGCGCGCACGCAAGCCACGCCCATGTCACGCTGGTGGACATGGCCGGCGTGACCTTCCTCGCCTCCATCGGCATCCGGCTGATCCTTGCCAACGCCAAGTCGCTGTACAAGCGCGGCGGCAAGCTGGTGCTGTTCAATTGCGACCCGCAGGTGGAGCGCGTGCTGCTGACCACCGGTGTTGGCGAACTCACCGAGATCGTCGCTACCCGCGCCGATGCCGAGCGCTTCCTGACGCCCGCCGCCGGCTGAAAGCCGCCGGAGGTTTGGCTTCACCTTGCGTAATACTTCGCCGCCCGGCCGGAGATCAGTCCGACGGGCGGCGTTGTTTTTGGCGGTGTGCGCGTCGCAAACGTCGCGATGCGCGGACAATGAACCTCGGCGGGCGCAGGTAAGTCCCGCGTCGCGGCGCCAGTAGTTTCTGCAATGCAACGCAGTGGCGTCCGCAGGTTGAACCTTGCGCGAGGCTCGCTCTGTGATGGCTGGACCGCCTTCCGAAGATCGGAACGTCCTTGCGCCAGGTCAAAATCTATCGGACATAGAGATAATCCGGCATTTGAGGCCGCATTTTCTGCCGTGCGGTGCCAATTCCGGCCTCGAGCGGCCGGTTTGATGATCTGGAACCGGGTTCCAGGGAGGGCAGTGTCATTCCCCGCCAGTCCGGCAGCCATGTCCACCGTTCGCTCCTGGCCGGGCTAGCCGCGCTCGCGCTCCTCGTGGTGGGGCTCGTGGGCGTCTTCATCTATGCCGGGATGAAACAGGACGAGAAGGCGACCATGCGCGAGCGGCTAGCCCTGCTCGCCTCGCTGCAGGCTCACGAGGCGCTGATCCAGCAGGCCATGGGCACGGTGGAGGAGGAGCGGCAGGTGCTGCGCGCCCTCGCCGGCGGCGACCTCTCCCAGCTCGACGAGCGCTTCGGCCGCAGGCTCAACGAGGGGTTCGGCTTCGAGTTCGTCTACATTGTCGATGCCAAGGGTGACCTGGTCTATTCGTCGGAGCGCGGGAAGGCGGGGGAGCAGAAGGCCTTCGCCTGGATCCGCCCCGCCATCGGACGCCTGCTGGCGGAAGGACGCGCCGGACACGCCGGGCTCATCGCGAGCCGGGAGGGCGCGGGCATCATGGTGGTGCGCCCGTTTACCCAGCAGGCGGAGGACATCAAGGCCCCGCAGCCGTTGGTGGCCGTGACGGTGGACCTCCTGGACGACACGCTGCTGCAGTCCCTCGCCGCGCCGGCCCACCTGCAGGACATCCAGCTGCGCACCGGGCGGGGGGCTTCCAACCATCCCGACAAGGTGGGCACCTCCGTCCCCAACCTCTACGACGGCACCGAGGCGGAACTCGCCTGGCGCGGCTCCCAGCCCGGCCGGAACCTGTTCCGCAACGCTCTGCCGGCGCTGGCGGTGATCACGACGCTGCTGTCGGTCACATTCCTCGTCATGATGTTCCGCGCGCTGCGGGTCGCCGCTGCCCTCGCCGAGAGCGAGGCGCAGGCGCGCGCATCGGCCTCACGGGACTATCTGACGGGTCTCTACAATCGTGGCTATTTCATCGAGGCGCTGGACTCGGCCCTCGCCGGCCTCGCTCCGGACGGGCGGTTGGTGCTGCTGTTCATTGATCTCGATGATTTCAAGATGATCAACGACACCGCCGGCCACGGCGCCGGTGATGTGTTGCTGAAGGCGGTCGGCAGCCGCATCGCCACCGTCATCGGCGATCGCGGCGTCGCGGGGCGGTTCGGCGGCGACGAGTTCGTCGCCTTCTTCCCGGCCTCCGACGCCAGCGAGATCGACCTTCTGCTCACGCGCCTCCAGGTGGAACTCCGGCCGCCGGTGCCGGACGGTGCGGCGGAAATTCGCGTCACCGCCTCCATCGGCGTCGCCGAGGCGCCGCAGGACGCGATCTCCGCCAGCGATCTGATGCGCCGGGCGGACATCGCCCTCTACCGGGCCAAGGACACGGGCGGTAACACGCTCTGCCGCTTCGAGACCCAGCTGGAAAGCGAGCGCAACGCCCGCCGCGAGATCGAGGGCGCCCTCGGCGGCGCGCTGGAGCGCGGCGAACTGGTGATCGCCTACCAGCCGCAGGTGGATGTGGCGAGCGGCCGCGTGGTCGGCTTCGAGACGCTGCTGCGCTGGGACCATCCCCGCCTAGGCCGCCTGCTGCCGGCCCAGTTCATCGCCATGGCCGAGGAGATGCACATCATCGCCGGCCTCGACCTCTATGGCATGCGTCGCGCCTGCACCGAGGCGGCGGCCCTTCGGGGCATGTCCATATCCGTTAATGTCGCGCCCGCCACCATGAAGGCGCCGGCCTTCGCCGAAGAGGTCGCGGCCATTCTGGCAGACACCCGCTTTGATCCCGCGAAGCTGGAGATCGAAGTGCCGGAATCCATCGTGCTCAACACTTCGGGCGAGCTGAGCCGCACCTTCGCGGCGCTGCGCGAGCTGGGGGTGGGCGTCGCCCTCGACGATTACGGCACCGGCTATGCCTCGCTGCATCACGTCAGCCGCTTCCCCATCAGCCGCATCAAGATCGACCGCTCCTTCATGGTGAAGGCCTGCACCGATCCGGACGTGGCGGCGGTGATCGAGCACAAGCTCAAGCTGGCTCGGTCGCTCCGCATCAACGTGACGGCGGAGGGGGTGGAAACCCGCGAGCAGCTGCGCTTCCTGCGCGAGATCGGCATGCCCACCGCGCAGGGCTATCTGTTCGCCCCGCCGCTGCCCATCGCCGCCGCCATCGACATGCTGCGGCGGCAGGACGAGGCGCAGCAGGCACCCGCCGGGGGCGGAGCGCAGGTCTAGCCTTTCTGGAAGATAAGACAATTTTCTTTACAAGAAACATGTGCGCGCTGTAAGCACCACAGCTGCGGCGTTCCGGCATGCTTTTGGCCTTGCCTCAGCCGTCCCGCCTGCCGACAAGGACGGGAATTGCGCACAGCGAGCGGAGCCGGCGTCGCCGAGGCCGGGCTCCCGACACGTTCTGGGAGTGCTTCGTGATCGAGACCAAGCCTATCGACGGAAAGGCCTTCGCGGCCGGACTGCGCGCCCGTATCGCCGAGGAGGTGTCCGCCCTCAAGG
>JAEZMT010000197.1 GCA_023442085.1 Pseudomonadota bacterium
CCCGTCACCAGCGTCGGGCCGTAGAGCGGCTTGAACTCGTCGAACTCGGACCCGTCCACGATGCGGGCGATGATCTGGCGCACGTCGAACGGCTGCTTCGGATCGGCCGAGACGATGCCGTAGATCTCCTTGGCATCATAGAGCGGCGCGCGCGGCTCGCGGATATCCAGCGAGTGCGCCTTGGTGGTGTTGAGATCGGCCACGATGGAGCGGGCGATGCCGAGCGCATGGGCATCGTTCTCCGCCATGTGGTCGGCGACGCCGGAGGTGCGGGTGTGGACGTCCGCGCCGCCCAGTTCCTCGGCTGTGACGACCTCGCCAGTGGCAGCCTTCACCAGCGGCGGACCGCCGAGGAAAATGGTGGCCTGGTTCTTCACCATGATGGACTGGTCGGCCATGGCCGGCACGTAGGCCCCGCCGGCGGTGCAGGAGCCCATCACCACCGCAATCTGCGGGATGCCGGCGGCGGACATGTTGGCCTGATTGAAGAAGATGCGGCCGAAATGCTCGCGGTCGGGGAAGACCTCGTCCTGGTTCGGCAAATTGGCGCCGCCGGAATCCACGAGGTAGATGCACGGCAGGTGGTTTTCCTGCGCCACGCGCTGGGCGCGCAGATGCTTCTTCACCGTCATGGGGAAATAGGTGCCGCCCTTCACCGTCGCATCGTTGGCGACGATGACGCATTCGCGCCCCGAGACGCGGCCGATGCCGGTGATGATGCCGGCGGCCGGCACCTCGTCGTCATACATGCCGTAGCCGGCGAGCTGGCTGAATTCGAGGAAGGGTGAGCCGGTGTCGAGCAGGGTGCGGATGCGGTCGCGGGGCAGGAGCTTTCCGCGCTTCAGGTGCCGCTCGCGGGCGACGGCCCCGCCGCCTTCCGCCACCTTCTCCACGACGGACCGAAGGTCCGCAACCGAGGCTTCCAGCGCCTCGCGGTTGCGGCGGAATGCGTCGGAGCGGCGGTCGACCGCATCCTCGATGATGGCCATGAGCGCCCTCGCCCCAAATGTTCGGGCGCACGGCCGCCGGATCGACAATCCGGCAAGGCCTCACGCCTTCTCGCCTCAAGAGAAGCAGCCTCCGCAGGGATCGACGATCCGTGCAGGAGTCCGGCTCTCGCGAACCGGCAGCGGGGCAGCCTGGGGAAAGACGCGCCAAGGCCGGCGCAAACGGGCGCGCGGCAGCACGGGCGTCATCCTCGGCGCCGGTCGTTGCCGGCTTGGAAACGATCGTACGTTTTTTTAATGCCGGTGCAAGGGCTTTCGCGATGTCGTCGGACGATGCCGGATCAGGCCCGCGCGGCCTTGCGCACCGGCTTCCCGCGCGCCGGAAGATCCGCGGGGGCAGCGACAGGGGCGAGAGGCGCCGAAAGGGATTGGGCAAGCGGCGTCCCACCGGTGACACCGCCGATGACGAGGGCGGTGTAGGTGTCGACGATCTCGTCCTGGCTCAGCCGTCCGCCCGGCAGGTACCACATGCAGATGCCGGTGAGCATGGAGATGATGGCGTAGGTCGCGACCTTGGGCTCGCGCACCTCGAAGACGCCGAGCTCCGCCCCCTGGCGCAGGATGCCCTCGAGCAGCCCCTCATAGCGCCGGCGCAGGCCGACGACGACCGCGCGGTGGGCCTCGTCGAGGCTGCGGATCTCCATGTTGGCGATGAAGACGTGGGCCAGCCGCGTCATGTGATAGCGCAGATGGAAGGCGCAGAAGACCTTGAGGCGGGCCAGCGGGTCTTCGACGCCGGCGAGATCGGCCTCGGCCTTGCCGAGCAGATCCTCCATATGGTCGCGCACGATATCGAACAGCAGGGACTGCTTGTTGTCGAAATATTTGTAGAGCGAGCCGGATTGCAGGCCAACCTCAGCCGCCAGCTGCCTGAGGCTCATGGCCTCGTAGCCGTGCCGGTAGATGAGCTGGACGCCCGCCTGCCGAATGGCTTGTGCGGTACGGGCGCCGTTGGAACCGATGGTGCGCGCCATTGCCTTCGAACGTTCAATGTCCCGGCCAGAAGCCGGGGAAGAGTGCGAGCCCCGGCTTCGCGATGCAAGATCATCTTGCGTCACGAAATGCTGCTTGACCACAATAAAAAAGAACGTTTGATTATTTACACGGCCCAAACGAAGCGATCGGGCCGAGAGGCGCCCGGCGCGCACGGCGCGGGATGCCGGATGAGGAGATGACGGCATGGCCAGCCGGCGGGTGGGCCATCAATCCTTGTGCATCGAAATGGCGTGGGATGCTTCTCCGCTGTAGTGGACGCTGCCATCGGCATCCATGTGGCCGGCATCTCCCGTGATGTAATAAGCGCTCCCGAAGCGAAATCTGGCATTCGTCGCCGCCTCGTCCTGGCTGTAGGCGCGAAACCAGAAGAGCGGCGAGCGTCGGACGTGGATCGCCAGTATTCCCTTGACGCCCGGCCCGAGCTCCGCGCCGTTCTCGTCCAGCACGACGAGGGAAAATCCGGGCGCGACCCGGCCGACCGAAACGCGATTGAGCGAGCGGGGATCATGCGGGTCATGCATCATGCCGACGATCATCCCCGCCTCGCGGTGGCCGTACTGATTCACCAGCGGCACGCCGAGCTTCTGCGTGACCCAGGCAATGACATCCTGCGGCAAGGGCTCTCCGCCCACCGTGACGACACGCAGGGCGAGCTGGTGCGACGCCGCGGTCGGGTCACCCCGCCGCCAGGCCTTGATCTGGGACGGCGCCGCCGTGAGGTTGGTCACGCGGAATTTGGACAGCACACGGTAACCCTGCGACACGTCATAAGGTCCATCGCAGAACAGGATGGACTTGCCGATGAGCAGCGGGCCGACGAGACCGTAGAAGACGCCGTATTCCCACCCCTGGTCGGTCATGTTCCAGAACACGTCCTCGTCGCGCACGTCGAGGCCGTGGCGCATGTATTGCTCTATCTCGGCGAGGGCCCGGACGGGAGTCAGGAGGCCGTATCTCGGCTCCACCGTCTTGGCCGAATAGGTCATGATGAACGGGTCGTTCTCGCCATAGGTCGCGGCCTCCGCCAGCGGCTCCGCCTCGTAGATCGAGGACCAGAACTGCGTCACGCGCCCCTCGATCCGGTTGATGTGATCCCCCTCGACCAGAAAGACAGGAGTGGTCGGCTTGATATACTTCCGCGCCCGCTCGACCAGCACGCGATCGGCGATGATCGCCTTCGCGCCGCCCGCCTCCAGGCGGGCGTTCACCGCAGAGGCGGAATAGGTGGAGAAGAGCGGCATGTAGACCGCGCCGATCCGCCAGATCGCCAGGGCCGCGATGATCAGTTCCACCCCCTTGGGCAGCATCACGGCCACGCGGTCGCCCTTCCTGACACCGAAGGATGCCAGCACATGGGCGAACCGAGACGAATAATCCGCGAGCCTGCCGAAGGTCAGCTCCGAGGTCTGGCCCGAGACGGACTCATGCACCATCGCCGGATGCGCGCGCAGGCTCGGCAAGTGTCGATCACAGAGGAGATGGGCGAGGGATATGGCATGTCCGCAGTAGTCCGGCCTCTGGTACTGGCTCGGGTTGGGCGCAGCGTCCGCCTGGACCGCGTCCGGCTCCTGCGGCCGGCCCGCCCGGCTCCCGATCTCATGGAAGAAGGCGCCGAAGGTGTAGAACCGGCTCGCCGCGTCATAGGCGAGAAGGCCTTCATGCACGAGCGCCGCAGCCAGGCGATGCGCGGTGGCCTTGGACAGCCCCGTCCCGGCGACAAGATCGGCAAGGCGCGCGCCGCCGGCTGGCGCCTGCGACACGGCGCGCAGAACGGAAATCGCCCGGGACAGGCTTTGGGCGCCCTTAGGGCCGGAATCCTCATCGGAAGACGCACGCATATCTTAATATGTGAGACGAACTCGACCGGACCGCAATATTTTTCTCGATTGCGAAAGTGCTACTTGAAAGATTCAAACGGTCGTTCGATAATGAATTCAATTAGCGTCTCATAATATGAGATACGGCTCGCAGAAGCCAACCCGCAATGCGGGATAGGGAGGGGATCATGTCGCAACCTGCCGCTTCGGCCGGGGCTGCCACGGGCGCGTCTGCCCTGCTTGATGTCCAGAATATCTCGCTGCGCTTCGGCGGCCTGAAGGCGCTGTCGGACGTCAGCTTCCATGTGCGCCCAAGCGAGCTGTTCTCCATCATCGGCCCCAACGGCGCCGGCAAGACCTCCATGCTGAACTGCATCTCGGGCCGCTACACGCCGAGTGAGGGCCGCGTGGTCTTCGACGGCGCCGACGTGACCAAGCTCAAGCCCAATCGCCGGGCCGAGATCGGCATCGGCCGCACCTTCCAGAACCTCGCGCTGTTCAGCCACATGAGCGTTCTGGACAACATCATGGTGGGCCGCCACCACCTCTTGAAGAACAACTTCCTCACCGGCGCGCTCTACTGGATTGGCGGCGCACAGAAGGAAGAGCTGGAGCATCGGCGCAAGGTGGAGGAAGTCATCGACTTCCTCGACATCCAGCATGTGCGCAAGGCCACCGCCGGCACCCTCTCCTACGGCCTTCGCAAGCGCGTGGAACTCGCCCGCGCGGTTGCGCTGGAGCCCAAGCTTATCCTTCTCGACGAGCCCATGGCGGGCATGAACCTCGAGGAGAAGGAGGACATGGCCCGCTACATCGTCGATCTCAACGAGGAATGGGGCATGACGATCATCATGATCGAGCATGACATGGGCGTGGTGATGGACATCTCCCACCGGGTGATGGTGCTCGACTTCGGTCGCAAGCTGGTGGAAGGCGAGCCCTCCGCCGTGCT
>JAEZMT010000226.1 GCA_023442085.1 Pseudomonadota bacterium
AGCCGCCGGAGAGGGCGTCCTTATAGGGGGCGGGCGCCTTGGCTGCAAGCCTGTGGGAGAATTATCCAAAGCCGCGCGCCCTCACCATGTGGGCGAAGGGCGCTGCGGGGATCGGGCAACAGCCGGATGACAGGGCTTCCAACGTGACAGGCGAGTCAATAGCGGGAGGGTCCCCGGTCAAATGGCCGCGCGCAGGAGGCACGGCCGCTCACCCGGCGTGAGTGAGAAACTCACCACTTGCCGATGTTGGGCATGGAGGCCCAGGGCTCGGCCGGGGGCTTGGGGCCGCCCTTCTGCAGCAGCTCCACGGAGACGTTGTCCGGGGAGCGCACGAAGGCCATGTAGCCGTCGCGGGGCGGACGGTTGATGGTGACGCCGGAGGCCATCAGGCGCTCGCACAGGCCGTAGATGTCATCAACCTCGAAGGCGAGATGGCCGAAGTTGCGACCCTCGCCATACGGCTCCTTGTCCCAATTGTAGGTCAGCTCGATTTCGGCGACGTTCTCCTGTCCGGGAGGGGCGAGGAAGACGAGGGTGTATCGGCCCTGCGGCACCTCCTTGCGGCGGACCTCCTTGAGACCCAGCTTGTTGCAGTAGAAGTCCAGCGACTGGTCGATGTCGGTCACGCGGACCATGGTGTGCAGGAAGCGCATGGGGAGTGTCGTCCGTATGGAGGGGCGAGCCGGCGGGCCGGCCCGGGTGAAGGTGCAGGTGACGTATGATCTATGAAGGCGATCTCAAGGGGGCGCAGCTGCGCCTGCGCGAACTTCTGGACGGATCGGCGCGCGCGGTCGCCTTTACCGGAGCGGGCATCTCAACCGAGTGCGGCATTCCCGACTTCCGCTCCCCCGGTGGATTGTGGACGCAGAACAAGCCCATCCCGTTCGATGTGTTCGTCGCCCACAAGGCGGCGCGCAACGAGGCGTGGCGGCGCAAGTTCGCCATGGAGGAGGCGTTCGCCGGGGCACAGCCCGGCCGCGGTCAC
This sequence comes from Pseudomonadota bacterium, assembly GCA_023442085.1. Lineage (GTDB taxonomy): Bacteria > Pseudomonadota > Alphaproteobacteria > Rhizobiales > Xanthobacteraceae > Xanthobacter. Next base: position 986 of record JAEZMT010000226.1, read on the forward strand.
AGGGCCCTCGCGCGGTTGCTCGGGCGCGGTCAGCTCGCCGGTGTCATCACGCAAAACATCGACGGCCTGCACCAGGCCTCCGGGGTGCCGGACGATGCGCTGGTGGAACTGCACGGCAATGGCACCTATGCCAAGTGCCTCGATTGCGGCGTGCGCTACGAGCTCCATTGGGTGAAGGCGCGCTTCGATGCCGCCGGGGGCGTCGCACCCGATTGCCCGGCCTGCGACGGGCCAGTGAAGGCGGCCACCGTCTCCTTCGGCCAGGCCATGCCCGAGCGCGAGATGGCGCGGGCGGACGCGCTGACCAAGGCGAGCGACCTGTTCATCGTGATCGGCTCGTCGCTGGTGGTGTTTCCGGCGGCAGGATTCCCGCTCAAGGCGCGCCAGAAGGGGGCGAGGCTGGTCATCGTCAACCGCGAGCCCACCGAGTTCGATGACATGGCCGATCTGGTGGTCCGGGACGAGATCGGCGACGTGCTGGCACCATTCGCCGGCGATGGGTGACGAAGCTGCGCGAAGAGGGTGGGCGTTGCGCCATTCAGTTGCTATCCTACCATCTCCGCGGCAACGTGTGCGCCGCCGCGCGTAGTTTCGGGGTGGTCATGGGGTCTGACGCACTGGGGCTGGGGCCACGGACCGCCGGCTCGGAGGACGGGACCGAGGAGCCGGCCGGGCTCGTCGAAGTCACCGGCTCCATCAAATGGTTCGACGCGTCGAAAGGCTACGGTTTTATCGTGCCGGACGACGGTGGCCCCGACGTCCTCGTTCATGTGACCTGCCTGCGCCGCGACGGCTTCCAGACCGCCATGGAAGGCGCCCGCGTGGTGTGCGAGGCCATCCAGCGCGCCAAGGGGCGCCAGGCCTTCCGCGTGCTCTCGCTCGATCTGTCGACTGCGGTCCATACCGTGCCGTCCGCTCCCCGCACCCGGGACGTGGTGGAGCCCACCACGGGTTTCGAGCGCGCTACGGTGAAATGGTTCAACCGGTTGCGCGGCTTCGGCTTCCTGACCCAGGGCGACGGCACGCCCGACATCTTCGTGCATATGGAAACCCTGCGCCGCCACGGCCTCACGGAGCTGCGCCCCGGCCAAAGCGTGCTGGTGCGCTATGGCGATGGCTCGAAGGGCCTCATGGCCGCGGAAGTGAAGGCCGACAGCGGCCCCAGCGGGAACAACTGATGATCCAGATCCTGTCGCGGGCCGCGTTTGCGGCCACACTCGCGTTTGCGCTTCCGCTCGCCGGGCTGCCGGGCGTCGCTCGCGCGGCGGACGCCGAATGCGCGCAGATCAAGGTCGACCCCAATCCGCTGCTGGACCCGCTGGAGATCGTCACCGCCAAGGGCGTCCTCGCCTTCCAGGTGGAGGTGGCACGCACCAACGAGCAGCGCACCCAGGGCCTCATGTGCCGCAAGTCGCTGCCCGAGCGGGGCGGCATGCTGTTCGACTTCAAGGTGGACCAGCCGGTCTACATGTGGATGAAGAACACCCTCATTCCGCTGGACATGGTATTCATCCGCGCCGACGGCAGCATCGCCCGCATCGCGGCGATGACGACCCCGCTGTCCACCGAGACCATCTCCTCCGGCGAACCGGTGCGCGCGGTTCTGGAGATCGGCGGCGGCGAGGCGCGCCGGCTCGGCCTCAAGGCGGGCGACAGGATCGCCCACCCCATGTTTCCCGCCAAATAGACGCACCGTCCAAATTGGGCGCGGGCCGCCCTAGTTCAGGGTCAGGTAGCCCAGCAGGCCCCCCGCGAAGATGTAGAAGGCGGGGTTGATCTTTGCCCCGGTGATCTTCGGCCCGAAGTAGACGAGGACGAACACGGCGATCGCAATCAGCGTCGTTTCAGTGCCGGTTATGGCGGTCTTCGCAACGGCCACTGTTCCCGCCGCCATCAGCCCCACGACGATGGGGGCCAGAGCCAGTTGCAGGGCGAGCCGCCAGGGCGAGCCATCGAAATGGTTCCATAGCCGCGAGGAGCCGAGCGCCAGAACCGATGCCGGCAGGAAGAAACCGGTGAAGGCCAGCAGCGCCCCCGGCGTGCCGGCGACGTGATAGCCGATGACGATGACCATCAGCATGTTCGGCCCAGGCGCCACCTGCCCGAGGCTGTAGATGTCGCGGAACTGGCTGTCGGTGAGCCAGTGGTGGGCGTTGATGGTGAGTTCCTTCATCTCCGGCAGCACCGCCGTTCCGCCGCCGATGGCAAGGAGCGACAGGAGCGAAAAGACGCCGAGGACGCTGAGATCGGTATGCGGATTGTTCATGGCTCGCCAGCCTCCCCGCGGCCCGGACGGTAGATGAAGAGGGCGAGCGGCAGCACGGTCAGCAGCACCAGCACCAGCGAGACGTGGAGGAAGCTCACCATCACCACGGTGATGAGAATGAGCAGGATCTCGCGCAGGTGCTCCAGCTGCTTATGGCCGATCTGCACCGTCACCGCCGCGAGCAGCCCCACCGCCGCCGCGCCGATGCCGGCGAGGATGCTGTGCATGGTTGGGTTGCCGTGGTTCGACACGTAGACGATGCCGAGCACGAACACGAGCAGGCCGCCCGGCAGGGTCATTCCGAGAAAGCCGACGATCGCCCCGATCGGACCGCGCAGGCGGTCGCCGACGATGACGCTCATGTTGGTGGCGTTGAGGCCCGGCAGGGCCTGGGAAATCTCCAGCGCCGTGAGGAATTCTTCCTCATCCAGCCAGGCCTTCTGCACCACGAGCGCATTGCGCAGGTAGGCCACCACGCCGCCGCCGAAGCTGATGCCGCCGATGACGAGAAAGGTGATGAAGATTTCCAGCAGCGATACCGGGGCCTCGCTGGCGGCGCCCGCTTCGGGAGAGGGGGAGGGGAGGGGCGGCTTGATGGCGCTCATGAATTTCCGCCGGAAGGGAGAGAAGCGGGCCGTGGGCAGCCCGCTCTGGGGCTATTCGGAGTGGGCGACTTCCTTGGCGCCGATGCCATAGACCATGGCGGTCTTGGTGGTGCCGAGCTGCACCCATTCCGGCGCCATGTTCTGGACATCGCGGAAGAACTCTTCCGAGAGGCGCTTCGCCTTCTCGTTGATGTCGCTGTAGTGATCGAACTTCGCCTGGAAGGCGAATTCCCCTACGAGGGACTGCTCGGACGCCCGGTTGCGCCAGATGGCGATGGTGGCCTTCGCCTCGTAGCCATGGCCGAAATCGAAATGCCCGGGATCCACCTGAATCTCTTCGACCGCCATGCTGTTGACGAGGTCCACGGAGCAGTCGCCGTCGGCATCCACCGCCGTCATGCAGGGGAAGACGGTGATGATGTTCTTCAGCGCCGGGCTCAGCACCACGCCGAGCGAAGTGATGATGCAATTGTGCGAATAGAGCGAACGGATGCCGCCGAGCTCTTCCTTGAGCGGCAGCAGCTCTTCCTTGAACTTCACCTGAACGGCGCCCGTGATGCGCGGTGCCATGTCCATCCCGGTGGCCTTGGCCTGGTCCGGGCTGCGGAACTTCAGGGCCAATTCGTGCTCCGGGCGCGGCCAGCCATCATCGTAGAAGGTGCGCTTCCGCAGGATGAACGAGTTTCGGTAGAGGTCGAAATCCGGAGTGTCATAGAACAGCACTTCGCGGACCTGCCGGTGAAATGCGTCCTTGTTGGTGACGACGCCGACGCCATGCTTCTTGGCGACCGTCTTCACCTCGTTCCAATAGTCCTCGAAGCGCTTGGGTGAGTAGAATTGCTGCGGCCGGAGCAAAATCTTGTATTCACGGTAGTGGATGTCCAGCATGGCTGCGTGCTCACCTTGGGTCAGCCCGGATTCGTTGAAGCCCGGAATTTCGGAGAAGACACCGAATCCGAAGCAGCGCAACACATTCCGTCGGCCGCGAACGGATGTCTACTGCCTCGCGATGCGCCATCCGCAACCTGTTACCGGCTCGCGTCCGAAACTGTTGCGCGAACGTCACAGATGGTGTGATTGCGTTGGAATTGGGCGGACCGGCCATTTGATCGGTGTCGTCTGCCCGAAATTTGAGCTAACGTCTTCATGCTTCGGCTTCAAGGATCCGGCGGGGACACCGGACATCCTCGAAGGTCTCGGGCGGCCCCTGGGCTCATGCCCCGCGCCGCCAAGGTCGTGACACGCTGCCGTTAGCATTCCCCAGTTGAAGCCTCTGCACTTCGGGCACTCGCCCGCAGTGTCCACTACCCCCGTTCGCGGGGCGTGCAGTGATGACGTCCACGGCCTCGACGCCGTGGGCGAAAAAGAGTGCGGCGCATCAGCGCCTGAGGAAGCGCCAGCGACGAGCCCTGCCGTTGGGACGGCGGCCAAGGGCTTCGCCTTTCGGAGGAAACAATGACGACATTCGCAAGAATGGCGGCCGTAGCCGCTTTGTCTGCGGCGGCCATGCTGCCCGAAGCCTTGCCCGCGCATGCCGGTTCCGTGACACAGCCCGGCGAGACCGTGGGTCTCGCGGCCGGCGCTCCGCTGCCGGAAGGTGTCTATGCAGTGAATACGGCAGACTACGGCTGCCGCAATACCTCGCCCGACAGTACATGTGTGGGCGTGGATATTCCTGTACTGGCGTGGGCGACACCCGTGTTCCTGTTCGGCGGGCGCCTGCAACTTCTCACGGCCGTTCCGGTCGTGGGGGTGGGTGTTCAAAACGGGGACTATACGTCCGGATTCTACAATCCGTTCTTTGCCGCTCAGGTCGCGTGGGACCTTGGGAACGGCTTCGGCTTCAGCTACATGGCCGGCTTCTATCTGGGGGTGAACACGGGCGTCGCGTTCGATTCCACGTCGTTCAACCAGCGCTTCGCCCTTAGCTATACGGCGGATGGCTGGAACCTCACCGCGAACGCCATCTGGGGCATCCAGGCGAATGGGGTGAGCACGACGATCAATCCGAATTTCCTGAACGTTGATCTCACCGCAACCAAGAAGTTCGGAAAGTTCGAGATCGGTCCCGTAGCCTATTATTCCACCGATCTGAACAATCCGGTCCCCTTTTATCAGAAGCAAAGCCAGTTCGCGGTGGGCGGCCTTGTTGGCTATGACTTCGGTCCGGTGATCCTGCAGGCCTATCTGACCACCGACGTTTATGAGCAGAACTACGGCGGAAAGGATACCCGGCTATGGGGCCGCATCATCGTGCCGCTCTGGAACCCGCCAGCGACGACGCAGCAGACGGCTCTGCTGCACAAGTAATATCAGGGCGCCGGCGCGCGGAGGCGGAACGCCCCTGCGCGCCGAGGGGCCGGTCTCAGCGGGGCTGAAGCTTCTTGCCGACGGAGGTGAAGAACGTCTCCGCGTACCAGCGCATCTCCGCCTCGATCTCCGGCTTGCCGGCCAGCTCGCACTGGTCGACGAGGCCGCTGACACGCTCGAACATGTCCGCAATGAAGGCGTCCGGCCGCTCCTGCGCGCCGGCGAGCTGGGCGACGAGGTCGCGCAAAATATAGTGCTGCACCATGGTGTGGGCCTGGGTGGTGCCAACCGCCTTGACCATCGAGCCGAGCCACTCGGCCAGCTCCGCATCCGAAGCCATGCGCAATCGTCCTTCCTGAAAGCGATCCGTGCGGCGCAAACGTTGCCGCATCGGCGCGATGGCCGCCGCCTCGGACGGAACCGTCCAGACGCAGCGAGGCATCGCTGGGCAAGATTAACCCTAATGAGGCTTCAGCGGAACAATCGGCCAAGCGAGGGCGTTGCCGCTCCATCAGCAAACAGTACCGGAGCAGCAAAATGCCGCGCAGCGTCCTCTATGGCGTGATCGCCCTTCTCGTCGTGGTCGGCGGGGTGTTCGCCTATCAGGCCTATGAGCGCGACAAGAACACCATGCAGATCGAGATCGGCCCCAACGGCGTGAAGGTAGACCCGCCCGGCCGGTGAGCGCTGGCGCGGCGGTGAATGGTCGGAGCAGCAGGATTTGAACCTGCGACCCTCTGCTCCCAAAGCAGATGCGCTACCAGGCTGCGCTATGCTCCGACATTCGGCCGAACGGCTTCGTTGCTACATTTTCGGGACGGTGGGCGCAAGGGGAGGTCCCCTCCTTGCGAGAACGAATGGTGGACGAATGCGGTGTTGCGTACCGCAAAGTCCCGAAAAATTCCCGAAAGAACGTGATCCTTGAAATGACGAAGATGCCGCCCCGTCGCGCCCGCAGGAGCAGGCGAGCGGCACAGGCTTTGCTGCAAAGCGAATATCGGATGGAGGTAGAAGTGGCTCCCTGAGCAGGACTCGAACCTGCGACCATTCGATTAACAGTCGAACGCTCTACCAACTGAGCTATCAGGGACCGTGGGTCTCGCGACCGAGGCCGGCGATATAGCAACCACATCGCCGCTTGTGAAGCCGTAAGACGCGCTTTTCCGGGGGAAGTTGCCGCACCGCCGCGCAAAGTGGCGCCGGTGCAGGATTTTCACGCCCTCAACAAATCGCCGTCTGGCCCCAAGTCCACGGCGCCGCCCGCGCTGGAAGAGGCATCAGCCTCGTGCGCGAACTGGGCGAAATAGAATCCATAATAGCGGCCGCGCCGGGCGATCAGCTCGTCATGGGTCCCGCTCTCCACCACCCGGCCGCCTTCGACCACGCAGATGCGGTCGGCGCGCACCACCGTCTGGAGGCGATGGGCGATAACGATGGTGGTGCGCTCGTGGGCGAGTTCCGCGAGCGCCTTCTGCACCTCGGCCTCCGATTCCGAATCGAGCGCGGCGGTGGCCTCGTCCAGCAGAAGAATCGGGGCGTTCTTCAGAAAGGCGCGGGCGATGGCGATGCGCTGGCGCTGGCCACCGGAGAGCTGCGCGCCATGTTCGCCCACGGCTGTGTCGTAGCCGTGCTCGAAGCCCATGATGAAGGGATGTGCATGGGCGGCCTTGGCGGCCGCGACGATCTCCTCCTCCGATGCGCCGGGGCGGCCGAAGCCGATGTTCTCGCGGATGGTGCCCGAGAACAGGTAGACGTCCTGGCTCACCAGGGCCACCGACGCGCGCACGGAGGTCCGCGACACGGTGCAGGTGTCCACGTCGTCGATCAGCACGGCGCCGGACTGGGGATCGTAGAAGCGCTCGATGAGATTGATGATGGTGGTCTTGCCGCCGCCGGACTGGCCGACCAGCGCGGTCGTCCGGCCGGGCTCCGCCAGCAGGTCAAGGCCGCGCAGCACGTTCTCGCCGGGGCGATAGGCGAACACCACGTCCTTGAACTCCACCCGCCCGCGGGGGCGGGGCAGGGCGGTCACGCCAGGGGCGTCGGCATCGGGGGCGGGCGCGTCGAGCAGGTCGAACAGCATGCGCGCGCCCATCACGTGGCTCACCAGCTCCACATGCAGGCGCGACAGGCGCTTCGCTGGCTCGTAAGCCAGCAGGAGCGCCGTGAGCACCGAGAAGAACTGGCCCGGCGAGCGGCCCAGCTCGATCACATTATATCCCGCGTAGAGAATCACGCCGCCGATGGCGAGGCCGCCGAGCGTCTCCATGAGCGGGCTGGATTTCGCCTGGGTGCGCACGAGGCGGTTGGCGTTGATCTCCACGTCGTCGATGAACCTGTGCGTGCGATCCCGCATCACGGGTTCCAGCGTGTAGGCCTTCACCGTGCGGATGCCCTGGAACACCTCCATGACGATGGACGACAGCTTCACCCCGGAGGTGAAGCCGGTGGTGAAGATGGTCTTGGCCTTCTTGATGAGCTTGCGCGTGCCCAGCACCGCCGCCGGCATCACCACGAGGGCGATGACGGCGAGAAAGGGATCCTGAACGAAGGCCACCGCGGCCAGCATGATCAGCGAGAGAAAGTCGCGGCCGATGCTGGTGACGATGAGGTCCAGCGCGCCGCGCGCGCCGGCGGCGCCGGCGGTAAAGCGGGTGGTGATTTCCGCCGTGTGGCGGTGGCCGAAATAGGCGGCATCCTGCAGCAGCAGCCGGTCGAAGGCGCGCTTCTGGTTGTCCGCCACCACCCGGTTGCCGATACGGGCCATGGTGATGCTCTGCCCGTAGGCCGAGGCGCCCTTGATGATGGACAGCGCCATGACGATGCCCGACACCGCCCACACCGCCGCCGGGGTGGGGTGGACGAAGATGGCGTTCACCGCATCGTTCATCAGATAGGCGAGGCCCGCAGTGCAGGCGGCCATCGTGCCCATGAAGACGAAGGCCAGCACATAGCCCTTCCAGTGCTTGCGGCCGTCGGACAGGAGAAGGCGCCGCAGGACGGCATTCGTCTCGTCCGACGAGGGCGGAGGCCCGAGGCGCTGCTGGGCGGCTTTCGCGTTCATGTACATCTCCGGCGGCGTCCGGGGGCGGGACCGCTTCGGTGGCTCCATGAACTGCCAGCGGCAGGCTAAGTCAACTTGCCGGGCGCCAGCCATGCCGCAGCGCAGCGCCGCAGCGAGGGCGGATGCTTGCGCGGGCGCGCTCTTATGGAGGGAATGTGTCGGGGAGCTGGAGGCCACGGAGGGAATCGAACCCCCGTACACGGATTTGCAGTCCGCTGCGTCACCACTCCGCCACGTGGCCTCACGAGCGCGTGTTCTTAAGGCGTTCGCCCAGACCACGCAAGCGCCGGTTGGGATTGTCCCCCGTCTTGGTGGTTTGCCGGGATCAGCGCAGGGTGTGGCGCAGCAGGCGGCGCGACAGGCTGGGCATCCGGCCGGCGAGAGTTGTGTCGATCAGCGGCCCCAGCAGTTTGATCCGCGTCTGGACGCTGCTCTTCATATGGGGCGCCACGGTCTTGAGATCCGCCCACGCGCGCTCGACACGGGGCCAGTCGCCGGCCCTCGAAGCCTCAACGAATTCGTTGCGCAGGATCTTGGCGAAGCGGGGGGCGATCACATCGCGCCGCCAGAACAGGCCGAGGCGGGGCTCGTCCGGATGCGCCTCGATGAGCTTGGCGAAATAGATCATCCGCGATTTCGCCATGCGGGCGCTGAAGGAGGTGGACTGGAGGTAGATGCGCCACATGGTGACAGCGGTGTCGACGTAATGGCTCCTCACGCCCATGGAATAGAGGCGGACGAACAGGTCGTCGTCCTCGTAGCCGGACAGGCGCTCATCGAAGAGGCCCGCGTCCAGCATGGCCTGCCGCTCCACCAGCGAGGCGCCGGGCAGGATGAACATGTCATGCTCCAGGCACTGCTGCAGCGAGCGCTTGGGATGCGATGTCGGCACCTGATCCAGGCAGCACTCGGCGATGAGCCGGCCGCCGCGGTCGATCTGGTCGAGATTGCCGTAGACGAGGCCGAGCCGGCGGATCTCTCCATCCATGAAAGGCCGCTGCAACACGGCGAGGTGGTCCTCGTACCAGAGGTCGTCCTGGTCCAGCAGCGCGATATGGGAGCAGGCGGTCTCGCGGATCGCCAGATTGCGGGCCGAGGACTGGCCGCCGTTCGGCTTGTTCAGCAGGCGCACGGGATGCTGCCGCGCAATCTCCTCGACGATCGCGGGGCCTTCATCGGTAGACCCGTCATTGACGACGATCACCTCGTCCGGGGGGCGGGTCTGACTGAGAACGCTCAAAAGCGCGTCGGCGATGAAGGGTGCGCCATTATAAAGTGGGATGATTGCGGCAATCGATATGGACAAACGCCGACATCCCTTCCAGCGCCCGCTTTTCCCGGGCATCGACCCTGCACATCCTATTACCCAAGGGAATCGTGACCGTCAAAACGGTACTCAAATGGGCCGGATGCGCGTGGCGTCATCGCCATTATGAATGGCGATCGAGATGCGGAAGCTGTGCGCCATCCGCTCGGCATGGGCGATGGCCTGCTGCGCGGCGGCGGGCGGCAGAACCTCCAGGGCGGTCGGCCGGAACAGGGCCAGCCAGCGCGCGAACTGAGAGTCGCCCGCATCGCTGCCGAGCGCGATGTGCGGGGGCAGGGGGCGGCCCTCGTACCGGCCGGACTTCAGCAGCACCGAGGACCAGAAGTCGCACATCCTGGCGAGATGGACGGGCCAGGCATCCTCGGCGATGCGGCCGGAGAAGATGGGTCCGAGCACCGCGTCTTTCTGCACGCGCGCATAGAAGGTGTGAACCAGGAGGCGGACCCCGGCCTCGTCAAGACCTTCAGGGTGGGCTCCCTGCGATGTCGGGGAAGGGGTGTCAAGTGCCGTCATTGCATTGTGCTTCCTGGGTACCCTGTGTGCGACCCTGCAGCGGCCGCCGGCAGGGGCCGTCCCTGAAAGAAAGTCCTCGCCGGGGTCGGTGCGGGACACTCCCGCCGCAGCGCGTCCGGAACCATGCGACCTGCGGCCACATGACCGCGCCGGCCCCCGCGCCGTTGCCCATCGGCGCCTTGCAAAAGGGGCGGCAATATGGCTCTTGAGCCCAACGGCACGGGATACGCCTCCGCTGAGCGCCCCGGGCCAAGGGGATGGCCGGAGAGGGGAAAATGATCGATTACGTCGAGCTGCGCCGTGGCATGGTGGATAGCCAGGTGCGCACCAACAACGTCACCGACCCGGGCATCGTCGGTGCCATGCTCGAAATCCCGCGCGAGCTTTTCGTTCCGGCCCAGCTCAAGTCGCTCGCCTATATCGACGACGACCTCGCCCTCACCAGCGCCAGCCCCCCGCGCTACCTCATCGAGCCGATGATCCTCGCGCGCCTCATCCAGCAAGCAGAGGTGCAGGAGCACGACCATGTGCTCGATATCGGCGGGGGCACCGGCTATTCGGCCGCCGTCCTCTCGCGCCTCGCCCAGCAGGTGGTGGCCGTGGAGGAAGACGCCGGCCTCGCCGCGACGGCCACGGCCACCCTCGCCGCGATCGGCGTCGCCAACGTCGCCGTGATGCAGGGACCGCTGACCGCCGGATGGAAAGCGGAAGCCCCCTACGACCTGATCCTCCTCAACGGATCGGTGGACGAGGTGCCGGCCGCGCTGTTCGATCAGGTGAAGGAGGGCGGCCGCCTCGTCGCCGTGGTCGGTCATGGCGGTGCCGGGAAGGCCTGCGTGTTTACCAAGGTGGCAGGTTCCGTGAGCGAGCGGGTCGCCTTCAACGCGGCCGTTCCGCCGCTCCCCGGCTTCAAAGCCGCGCCCCGCTTCACTTTTTAAGCACTGTGGCGCGTTTGCAGCGGTAGGCCGAAAACGCCGCCGTGATCGAACCGATCGGTTTCGGATCGGGATCAGGATCGATATCTTACCGAAAAGTTACCGCGCGGCAGAGTCGGTGCGGCGAGTCTGCATGGCCGTGTCGGATCGGGAGATTGGGATGTCGGTTGCAAAGCGCATTCGCCTCAGCGGTGTTGCATGTTTGGCGGGCGTTGGTGTCTTTGCTTTGGCCATGGGTAGCGTGTCGGCCCAGTCGCTGGATCAGGCGCTGGCCATGGCCTACACCAACAACCCCACGCTGAACGCCCAGCGCGCGGGAACGCGCGCCACGGACGAGACCGTGCCCCAGGCGCTGTCGGGCTACCGCCCCACCCTGAACGCCACCGCGCAGGCCGGTCCGGAGTATGCCAAGCAGCAGGCATCGGGCGTGAAGACCAACGGGTGGCTCTGGCCCCGAGCGTTCGCGCTCAATGCCGCCTACACGCTGTTCAACGGGTTCGTGACCGCGAACCAGACCCGCAACGCCGAATCGCAGGTCCGCGGCTCACGCGAGACGCTGCGCAATACCGAGCAGTCGGTGCTGCTGAACGGCGTCACGGCCTATATGAACGTCATCCAGGCGATTGCCCTTCTGGACCTGCAGAATCAGAGCCTCGCCGCGTTCCAGCAGGAATTGCGCGCCACGCGCGACCGCTTCAACGTGGGCGAGGTAACCCGCACCGACGTTGCCCAGGCCGAGGCCCGGGTGGCGGATGCCCAGTATCAGGTGAGCCAGGCGGTGGCGAACCTCTCCACGGCGAAGGCGAATTACCGGCAGGTCATCGGCGTGGAGCCGGGCAAGCTCACGACGCCGCGCCCCATCGAGGGCACGCTGCCCGTCACCGTGGACAAGGTGATCGCCACCGGCCTCAGCAATCATCCGGCCGTGAAGGCTTCGGAATTTGCCGTGGACGCGGCCATGTTCCAGGTGAAGGTCGCCGAGGGCGGCCTGATGCCGAACCTGTCGCTGCAGGGGCAGCTCTCGCAGTCCTACGACCAGAACTTCTCGGTGGATTCCCAGAGCGGGGCGGCGGTGACGCTGAACCTCTCGGTGCCGATCTACCAGGGTGGCGTTGAATACGCGAACATCCGCCAGGCCAAGGAACTGCTCACGCAGGCCCGTATCGAAGTGGACGTGAACCGCGACACCATCCGTGCCCAGGCGGTTCAGTACTGGGGCGCGCTCCAGGCCGCGAAGGCCCAGATCCAGGCTGCGCAGGCCTCCGTGGCGGCCAACACGCTGGCGCTGGAAGGCGTTCGCGAGGAATGGCGCGTGGGCCAGCGCACCACGACGGACGTCCTGAACGCGCAGCGTGACCTGACCAACTCGCAGTCGTCCCTCGTCGTCGCCCAGCGCGACCGGGTGGTGGCGGCCTATGCGCTGGTCTCGACCATCGGCCGGCTCGACGCCCTCTCGCTGGGCCTCAAGGTGAATTATTACGACCCGCGCGTGCACTACAATCAGGTGCGCGACAGCTGGGCCGGTGTCCGCACACCGGACGGTAAATAATACCGGTAGCCGCCCCACGTCTGTTCTTGCTGCCAGCTGGGGCGGTGCCATAATCCTCTGATAGATTGTGATTCTCGCCGTCGGCATCGGCTGTTAGGCAATCCGCTCGCGGATCGCCTCGCTCGGCCATGGTCGTCGGCCCGTCTTCGACCGGGGTCGGGACATGGCTGCAAGCCCCAAGGCGCAGGAACCGTCGATGGAAGAGATTCTGGCTTCCATCCGCCGCATCATGGCGGATGACGAGCAGCCCGCGCAGCACGCCGAGCCGCCGCACGGCCGCAGCGAGCCGCCTCACCCGGGCGAGACGCGTACCCGGCGCCCGCCGGAGCCTCGCGTGGTTGCCCAGCGGCAGGCCCCGCTTGAGCCGCCGCCGGCCCCGCGCCGCCCCGTCCCGCCGCACGATGCGGCTTCTGCCGCGCCGGCAGGCTATGCAGCGCAGCAGAGGCCGGCACCCAGTCCAGTCCCCACCGGTCGTGGAAATGGGGAACGCCTGCCTTCGGCCGCAGCCGAGCGAGCGCAGCGTGTGTGGCTGGACGAGCAGGACGAAGCTGTCTTCGCCGAAGCGACCGATGCGTTGCGGCAAGTTCAGCGCGAACATCAGGTTCAGCGCGAGCCCCGTCCCGCGCGGCCGATGCCCCAGCAGCCCTATCCGCACCACGCAGCCGAGGCGACGGACGAGCGCCACGCTGCCCCCATGGCAGCTCCCGCGGCCCAGCCGCGCGCGATGCGTCCCCAGCCGGCCGCTGCCGCCTTCGAGGATCGGGCGGGTCAGCCCGCGAACGAGCCTGCCGGGGAGGCCGTGCGCCGCCGCGATCTGCTCTCGGCCAATGCGGATGCCGCCGTGATGGCCGCCTTCCGCAATCTCGGCGACGTTCTGCTGCCGCAGAAGGAACGCACGGTGGAGGATCTCGTGAAGGAGATTCTGCGCCCCATGCTCAAGGACTGGCTGGACGCCAACCTCCCGACCATCGTCGAGGATCTGGTGCGCGCCGAGATCGAGCGCGTCGCCCGTCGCCAGCGCTAGCGCAAAGGGCTCGTCACCCACTCCTCTTTCCATTCCCGAGCGGCCGGCGTGTTGACGCCGGACCGTGCGTCCGGCTTAAACGCCCGCTGACCCGTTCCGACCACAGCGGACGCGGAGCCGGCCCGGCGCGCTGCGTCGGCGGCGGCCGAGCGGCACCGCGGAGTCCCGTTCATGCTGGAAAAAGTCTTCGATCCCGCCGCCGTTGAAGAGCGCATCGCCGATCGCTGGGAAAATGCCGGCGCATTCCGCTGCGGCCGCCCCGAGCGCAAGGACGCGGAAGGCTTCTCCATCGTCATCCCGCCGCCGAACGTCACCGGCTCCCTGCATATGGGCCATGCGCTCAACAACACGCTGCAGGACGTGCTGGCGCGCTTCGAGCGCATGCGCGGCAAGGACGTGCTCTGGCAGCCGGGCACCGACCATGCCGGCATCGCGACCCAGATGGTGGTGGAGCGCCAGCTCGCGGCCCAGAAGCTGCCCGGCCGCCGCGACCTCGGCCGCGACGCCTTCATCGAGAAGGTGTGGGCGTGGAAGGCCGAATCGGGCGGCACCATCGTCAACCAGCTGAAGAAGCTCGGCGCCTCGTGCGACTGGTCGCGCGAGCGCTTCACCATGGACGAGGGGCTCTCCCGCGCTGTCCTCAAGGTGTTCGTGCAGCTTTATCGCGAGGGGCTGATCTACAAGGACAAGCGCCTCGTCAACTGGGACCCCAAGCTCATCACCGCCATCTCGGACCTCGAGGTGCTGCAGGTGGAGGTGAAGGGCAATCTCTGGCACCTGCGCTATCCCATCGAGGGCGAGAAGGACCGCTTCATCGTCGTCGCCACCACCCGGCCCGAGACCATGCTCGGCGACACGGCCGTGGCGGTGCACCCGGACGACGAGCGCTATCGCGACCTCATCGGCAAGAATGTGATCCTGCCGCTTGTGGGCCGGCGCATTCCCATCATCGCGGATGAATATTCCGACCCCGAGAAGGGCTCCGGCGCGGTGAAGATCACCCCGGCGCACGATTTCAACGACTTCGAGGTCGGCCGCCGACACGATCTGCCGATGATCAACGTGCTCGATGCCGAGGCGCGGATCGATCCGCAGGGCATCCAGGACGATTATGCCGAGCGTCCCGAGGCCTATGTGGACCTGCCGGATGCCGCGGGCGTGCTCAGCCATCTGGCTGGCATGGACCGCTTCGCCGCGCGCAAGCACATCGTCGATCTACTCACCTCGCTGGAGCTTCTGGAGACCATCGAGCCGCACACCCACATGGTGCCGCATGGCGATCGCTCCAATGTTGTCATCGAGCCGTGGCTGACCGACCAGTGGTATGTGGACGCCAAGACCCTCGCCCAGCCCGCACTGGCGGCGGTGCGGGAGGGGCGCACCACCTTCGTGCCGAAGAACTGGGAGAAGACGTATTTCGAGTGGCTGGAGAACATCCAGCCCTGGTGCATCTCGCGTCAGCTCTGGTGGGGCCATCAGATCCCGGCGTGGTACGACCCCTTCGGCAACGTCTTTGTCGCCGAGGACGAGGATCAGGCGTTCGAGGAGGCGCTGGCCCACAATGTCGGCAACGAGAGCCTCTCGCCCGATGAGGCGCAGGCGCTGATCGACGATGCCGACAAGCGCGCCCAGTTCCTCACCCGGGACGAGGATGTGCTGGACACGTGGTTCTCGTCCGCGCTGTGGCCCTTCTCCACCATGGGCTGGCCGGACGAGACGGCCGAGCTGAAGAAGTTCTATCCCACCAGCGTGCTGGTGACGGGCTTCGACATCATCTTCTTCTGGGTCGCCCGGATGATGATGATGGGCCTGCATTTCATGGACGGCGAAGTGCCGTTCAAGGACGTCTATATCCACGCCCTCGTCCGCGACGAGAAGGGGGCGAAGATGTCGAAGTCCAAGGGCAACGTCATCGATCCGCTGGACCTCGTGGAGAAGTACGGCGCGGATGCGCTGCGCTTCACGCTGGCCGCCATGGCCGCGCAGGGGCGCGACATCAAGCTCGCGACCTCCCGCGTCGAGGGCTATCGCAATTTCGCGACCAAGCTCTGGAACGCGGTGCGCTTCGCCCAGATGAACGGCTGCGTGCGCACCGAGGGCTTTGATCCGGCCAAGGTGGAGGGCACCCTCAACCGCTGGATCATCGGCGAGGCGGCGCGCGCGTCGTCAGAGGTTAGCGAGGCGATCCTCGCCTATCGCTTCAATGAGGCGGCGGGGGCGGTCTACCGCTTCATCTGGAATGTGGTGTGCGACTGGCACCTGGAGTTGGCAAAGCCCGTGCTCTCCGGCCCGGACGGCGCCGCGAAGGACGAGACCCGCGCCGCCACCGCCTACGTGCTGGACGTGGCCATGGGCCTGCTGCACCCGTTCATGCCGTTCCTGACCGAGGAATTGTGGTCGGAGACGGGCAAGGAGGGGCCGGCGCGCACCAGCCTGCTGGCGCTGGCCCCCTGGCCGGACCTGTCCGGCCTCGAGGCACCGGATGCCGAGGCCGAAGTGGGCTGGGTGGTGGACCTCATCACCGAGATCCGCTCCGTGCGGGCGGAGATGAATGTGCCGGCCGGCGCGCAGGTACCCCTCGTGCTGGTGCAGCCCGGATCGGAGACAACCGTGCGCGTCGCGGCGTGGGACGACGCCATCCGCCGCCTCGCCCGCCTCTCCGACGTCTCGGTGTCGGACGTCATGCCCGCCAGCTCGGTGCAGATGGTGGTGCGGGGCGAAGTTGTGGCCCTGCCGCTCGCCGGCGTGGTGGACCTCGGTGCCGAACTCGCCCGCCTGCGCAAGGAAGAGGGCAAGCTCGATCAGGAAGTCGCCCGCATCGATGCCAAGCTCGGCAACGAGAGCTTCGTCGCCCGGGCGCCCGAGGAGGTGGTGGAGGCCGAGCGCGAGAAGCGCGAGGAATACATCCTGCGCAAGGAGAAGGTGCGGGCCGCCATCAGCCAGCTTTCCGGCGGCGCCTGAGGGACGCGTATCCCCCTCTCGACTGCGATCTAAAGGGGCGCGGTGGCAAGTGTTGCCCCCGCGCCTCGGTTTCTGCCGTTGGTCTTGGACATGGTAAAGACTTGAGGTTACCGGCCGCCTTCTTGCAGGGGTCTTGGGTCCGCAAATTGTGACTGAGAAGACACACTCCCGATCCTTTGAACGCGCGCAGTTCACGTTAGGGCCTTACGCCGCGAACTCGCCACAAAACGACATGAAATCGAAGCTCAACGCGTGGCGGTGAGTGTAGCCCGGAAAGTGTTTCCGGACGCCGCGCCTGGGGTGGGTCCGGATGGACGGTCGTTGCACATGGCGAGAGGAAGCCCCGGCGGGCCGCGCCGGGCTGCGCCCGAAAGGCCGCCTCAGAGGTGCCGCCGGTCGGCCTCCCCTCGGCCCCGATATTGCCGCTGCGTCCGGTCATGGTTCGTCGATCATGACTTTGGTTGCGACACACGGGACATCGGGGGGCGGGGTGAGCAGGCCGGCAAAGCGCTTGATGCGCCGGTCGGCCAGCGTGCGCGCGCCCATCGCCATCGCCAGCTTTCTACTCGCCGCCGGTCTTTCGGCCGGCAGCGCTTATGCCTTCGACGGCACCGCCCAGACCCTCCAGCCCTATGAGATGCAGCCGCTGACGCCGCCGGCGAACGTTCCGCTGGCGCCCCAGGTGCGGCCCGTGGACGAAGCCTTCCGCACCGGCGCGCAGGCGCTGCGGGCCGGCCAGACGGCCAAGGGCATCGACGCCCTCGGCTATGCTGCCGCCCAGGGCCACGCCATGGCCCAGTGGAAGCTCGGACGCATCTACATGGATGGCGACGGCGTGAAGCGCGACGACGCCAAGGCCTTCGAATATTTCCAGAAGATCGCCAGCAGCCACGCCGAGGATTATCCCGGCACCGCGCAGTCGCGCTTCGTGGCCAATGCCTTCGTCGCGCTCGGCTCCTATTACCTCGTCGGCATCCCCTCCGCCGGGGTGAAGCGCGATCCGTCCCGGGCGCGGGACATGTTCTCCTACGCCGCCTCCTATTTCGGCGACGCGGACGGGCAATACCAACTCGGCAAGCTGTATCTGGAAGGCGTCGGCGGTCCCCGCGACGCGCGCAATGCCGGTCGCTGGCTGACGCTTGCCTCGCAGAAGGGCCAGTACGAAGCGCAGGCCACCCTCGGCGTGCTGCTTTTCCGTGGCGACGAAGGCGTGCCCCGCCAGCGCGCCCGCGGCCTCATGTGGCTGACGCTGGCCCGCGATGCCGCCGTCCGTCCCGGCGACAAGTGGGTGGTGAACGCCCACGAGCAGGCCTTTGCCGAGGCGACCGCTGACGAGCGCGAGAAGGCGCTCGACTATCTCGAAGTGTGGCTGAAGACGGCGAAGCGCTGATCCGCGCGGTCGCCGTCACCCGTCGTCAGGTTGCTCGGCTTCGTGGCGCGGCAAGTCCGATCCCAGATCATCCGCCATGTGCAGCGCCGAAGCGGCCCAGATGTGGTGCGTCGGCGTCACGCGGTCGGGCGCGTCCAGCGTGCCGATGGTGACGTCCACGTCGCTCTCCCGCGCCATGTCGAACACGATGGGGCTGCCGCACGTCCCGCAGAAGCTTCGGGCGACGCCGGGGCTCGATTCGAAGATGGCCGGTGTGCCGGCGGTGAAGGCGAAATCCTCCCGGGCCACGGTCACCCAGGGCAAAGCGGCGGAGCCGGAGGCGCGGCGGCATAGGGTGCAGTGGCACCAATATGCGCTTTTGACCCGCTCCAGCCGGTAGCGCAGGCGGCCACACAGGCAGCCCCCCTCAAGCCGCATCGCATCGTCCGCCATCGCCGTCACGCCGCGATGGAGAAGTCGGCCCACACCGGCACATGATCGGACGGCTTCTCCCAGGCCCGCACATGCTTGTCCACGCCGGTGGCGATGAGCCGGTCGGCGGCCTGCGGCGACAGCAGCAGGTGGTCAATGCGGATCCCGTTGTCGCGCTGCCAGGCGCCGGCCTGATAGTCCCAGAAGGTGAACAGCCGCCCGGCATCGGAGGTGGCGCGCAGGGCGTCGGTGAAGCCGAGATTGACCAGCGAGCGGAAGGCCTGCCGGGTGCGCGGCAGGAAGAGGGCATCGCCGGTCCAGGCGGCGGGGTCGGCGGCGTCGCGCGGTTCGGGAATCACATTGAAGTCGCCGGCCAGCACCAGCGGCTCCTCCAGCTTCAGCCGGTCGGCCGCGAAGGCGGAGAGGCGCTCCATGAAGCCGAGCTTGTAGGGGTATTTCTCTGTGTCCGGCGGATTGCCGTTGGGCAAATAGATGCAGGCGACGCGCACCACGCCACCCTTCACGGAGACCACCGCCTCGATGAAGCGGGCCTGCTCGTCCCCGTCGTCGCCGGCCAGGCCGTGGGTCACGTCCTCCAGCGGCAGGCGGGAGAGGAGGGCAACGCCGTTGAAGCCCTTCTGGCCATGGACGGTGACATTGTAGCCGAGCGACTCGAACGCTTCCTTCGGGAAGGCCTCCGTCTGGCACTTGATCTCCTGGATGCAGACCACGTCCGGCCGGGTCTCGCCAAGCCAGCGGACCGCGTGGTCAAGGCGCTGGCGGATGGAATTCACGTTCCAGGTGGCGATGCGCATGGGATGGGGGCTCCTTCGAGGCGCAGGATACCCCCGCCCGCCGGTGAGGCAATGGGGCGGCGCTCCTTCCCTATCGATGCCTGCCAAAGGCTTGCGACCTCGGGCAAAGAGTGGCAGGAACGCCGGATGACTATCACGCGCATGACCATCTCTGGCGGCCGGGCGGCATGACCTTCGCGTCCATCGAATTCCTGTTCTATTTTTTCCCGCTCTTTCTGGTCGCCTATTTCTCCGCGAAGACGATTACAACGCGCAATTACATCTTCCTCGCCTTCTCGCTCGTCTTTTATTCGGCCGGCTATACGCCGCACATCCTGATTCTGCTCGCGTCTGTCGCGGCCAATTTCTTTCTGGCGAAAGCCATCGAGGGCCGCGAGGGGGCTGATCGCAAGCGCGTGCTGGTGCTAGGCGTGACGTTGAACCTCCTCCTTCTGGGAGTGTTCAAATACACCGGCTTCCTCGTGGAGAATCTCAACGCCGTCATCGAGCCCATGGGCGTGGGGCTGCCGGTGCCGCAGATCTCTCTGCCGCTGGGCATCTCCTTCTATTCCTTCCACGCCATTTCCTACCTCGCCGACATCTACAAGAAGAAGGTCCACGCCAACCGCGATCCGGCGCAGTTCGCCCTCTACATGTGCATGTTCCCGCAGCTCGTCGCCGGCCCCATCGTGCGGTACGCGACGGTGGCGCGGCAGCTGTCGGACCGGCGGATGACGATCGGGCGGTTCTCGGCGGGCGCGCGGCTGTTCGTCATCGGCCTTGCGTGGAAAGTGCTGATCGCCGACGAGGTGGCGCGGCTGGTGGACGGGGTGTTCGACACCACCACCCATCCCACCTTCGTGGAGGCCTGGCTCGGCCTCTATGCCTACACGGTGCAGATCTATTTCGACTTCGCCGGCTATTCCACCATGGCGGTCGGCCTCGGCGTAATGGTGGGCTTCGTGCTGCCGCGGAACTTCCGGCTGCCCTACACCGCCCACTCCATCACCGATTTCTGGCGCCGCTGGCACATGAGCCTGTCGGCCTTCCTGCGCGACTATCTCTACATCCCACTGGGCGGAAACCGAGGCGGGGAGATGCGCACCTATATCAACCTCTCCATCGTCTTCCTGCTCTGCGGACTGTGGCATGGGGCGAGCTGGACCTTCGTGATCTGGGGGGCGCACCACGGTGCCTTCCTCATCATCGAGCGCGCCTTCCTCGGCCGCTGGCTGAGGCGGATGCCCGGGCCGGTGAGCCATCTCTACACGGTGCTGGTCGTGATGATCGGCTGGGTCTGGTTCCGGGCTGACAGCCTGCCGGGCGCCATCGACATGTTCCACGGCCTCGCCGGCTTCAACGGCTTCAGCCGTGCCTCCATGGCGCTCGGCTTCGGCCTGACGCCGCTGGCCATCATGGCCCTCGTCGCGGGCGGGCTGATCGGCTTCTTCCGCTGGCCGCGCTGGAAGCTCCTGTCGGGGGAGGGGGGCATGGCGCGGGTGGCGGACTTCGCGCTGATCGCGGTGCTGATGCTGGCGAGCGTCGCCTGGGTGGGCGGCACCAATGGCACGCCCTTCCTCTACTACCGGTTCTGAGGCGCGCCCGATGACACTGCTCTCCCGGCATCGCCGCTATCTGGGCATACTGGTCGCCGGCCTGTTCGGCTTCCTGCTGCTGTCGAACCTGATCCCTGATCCGCTGGCGAGCATGCAGTGGCGGGTGAAGGTGGCGCCGGAATGGTCCCTCGATCGCAAGCTGAACCTGTGGTTCCGCAACATCGGCATCTTCATCCAGGACAATTTCGGCTTCCGCGCTACCCTCCCGGTGTTCCGCCGGGAGCTGCGGGTGGAGCTGAACTCGCCGGACAGCAAACCCTTCTACGCGGGCCGCGATGGCCAGCTGTTCTGGGGGCGGGAGCAGACGCCCGCCCAGTCGGCCGGTGCGCTGGTGCGGGCGGCCAACGTGGAGCGCTTCGTCGACATGATCGGCGAGATGCAGCGCATTCTCGCACCCCAAGGCACAAAGATCGTCGTTGCTTTGCCGCCCAACGCCCAGTCGGTGGAGACCGAGGCGCTGCCACTGTGGAACGATGCGCTGGCCTATCCCACCACGGAATACGATCTTGCTCTTGCCGGGCTGAAGGCACGCGGCGTGACCACCGTGGATCTGCGCCCGGTGCTGAAGGCGAGCCCGGCGCCGCGCTATCTCCTCACCGATACCCACTGGAATGCGCGCTCCAGCGTGCTCGCCTTCAATGCGGTGATGGTCGCCGCCGGCCATCCCGACTGGCAGGTGGACCCGGCGCAGGTCGTTGGCCCGCTTGAGCCGGCGGCGCGCGGCGACCTGTTGCGGGCCATGCGCATGCCGCCCGAGGTGAAGGAAGAGGATTTCCGCCTCAACGTGCCGGCCAAGGCATCGCGGCCGCGCCCCGACCCGGTGCTGCGCAGCCTCAACGAGCATATCGCCTTCAAGTCAGTGGTGCGCCACTACGCGCCCGACGGCCTCAGGGTGCTCATCATGGGCGATTCCTTCACCGCCACCTCGTGGCCGCGCCTGTTCGCCAATGCGCCGGTGAAGGAAGTGGCGTGGATGCACGCTTCCGCCCGCGTGACGGGGAATTGCGATTTCAGCTTCGACGACGTGAAGCGCTACGCGCCCGACCTCATCATCTATGCCCGCACCGAGCGCTTTTTCCCCTGCTATGGCGACGACTGGCCGAAGGGCCTGCCGCGCCTGTGGCGCAACGCGGTCCCGCGCAACGTCGCGCCGTAAACCCGCAGCCGCGCGTGTGTCGCGTCGCGTGCGGCTGCGCCGAGGATCAGTTCAAACGGCGAAGCTGGACCCGCAGCCGCACTTGGCGGTGGCCATGGGGTTCGAGATCTTGAAGGCGGAGCCCATCAGGTCGGCCTTGTAGTCGAGCTGGGAGCCCTTGAAATAGTCGAGCGACATCCGATCGACGACGATCTTGGCGCCTTCCTTCTCGATGACGAGGTCGTCGTCCGACTGTTCCTGCGTCACGTCATACTTGTAGGAAAAGCCGGAGCAGCCGCCACCTTCCACGCTGATGCGCAGGAAAGTGCCCGCAGGCTCGGGAGAGAGAATCTGGCAGATACGGCGCGCGGCCGCGTCGGTCACGGTGAAATCCACTTCGGTCACCGGAGCATCGGCGGGCGCGGTCGTCGGGGCGATTGAGGTTTCCATGGTATCGACTTTACGAATTGAAGCTGGCAATGGCTTATAAGGTAAGTCCATCCGCCCCCGATTTAAAGGGCGGGCGGTGCAAAAGGGTTTTGTGCGTTGCCGCAAGGTCTTGTGCCGCGCGGGCGGGAACGGGGGAGGGACGGGCATGGCGGTGAGCGGCGCGACGCCCCGCGTGGCCTGGGCCAGCGAGGCTGAGCATTCCCGCGGCCGCCTCGTCCCGGAGCCCGAGATGCCGCCGCGCAGCCCGTTCCGGCGCGACTGCGACCGCATCATCCACTCCACCGCATTCAGGCGTCTCAAGCAAAAGACGCAGGTGTTCGTCTTCAACGAGGGCGACCATTACCGCACCCGCCTCACCCACACGCTGGAGGTGGTGCAGGTGGCCCGCTCCATTGCCCGCGCGCTGGGGCTGGACGAGGATCTCGCCGAGGCGCTGGCGCTGGCACACGATCTCGGCCATCCACCCTTCGCCCATGCGGGGGAGCGCGCCCTGGATGCCTGCATGGCGGGGCAAGGGGGCTTCGACCACAACGCCCAATCGCTGCGCGTCGTCACCCGCATCGAAGGCCGCTACGCCGCCTTCGACGGGCTGAACCTGACCTGGGAGACGCTGGAGGGCATCGCCAAACACAACGGGCCGCTCACCGACCGCCAGGGCAATGGCATCGGGCGATATCGCGACGGCCTGCCCCACGCCATCCGCGTGCATTCTGCCCAGCAGGATCTCGAATTGTGGAGCCACGCCTCGGCGGAGGCGCAGGTCGCCGCAATCTCCGACGACATTGCCTATGACGTTCACGATCTGGACGACGGCCTGCGCGCCCGCATGTTCACGCTGGACGACATTGCCGGCCTGCCGCTGGTGGGCGAGGCGCTGGCCAGCGTGCGCGGGCGGTATCCCGACCTCGACGTGCCGCGCACGGTGAACGAGGTGCTGCGTCTGGTCATCACCCTGCTCATCGAGGACGTGGTGGCGGAAAGCCTGCGCCGGGCGCGGGCCGCCGACGTTACATCCGCGGCCGACGTACGGGCGCTCGGTTCGCCCATCGTCGCCTTTTCGGATGCCATGCGGGAAAAGGAGAAGGCGCTGAAGGGCTTCCTCTTTCCGCGCATGTACCGCCACGAGCGGGTCAATCGTATCATGGCCGAGGCGCAGGGGGTGATCCGCGACCTGTTCGCCTATTTCATCAACCGCCCGAGGGACCTCCCGGCCTCCTGGCAGGACGGTATCGAGACGCTGGAGGGCGAGCGCCTCGCCCGCCGCGTCTGCGACTACATCGCGGGCATGACCGACCGCTACGCCCTCGACCAGCATGCCCGTTTCTTTGACTCGACACCGGACTTGCGTTAGGCGCGCCGGCAACCGAACCCGATTGGACCCCATTCCATGAACGTCTACGCGATCTTCGCCGATCACGTCCGCGAAGCCGTCGCCGCCCTTGCCGCCGAGGGCCTCGTCAAAGCCGGCCTCGACCTCGCCCGCGTGGTGGTGGAGCCGCCGCGCGATGCGAGCCATGGCGACCTCGCCACCAACGCGGCCATGGTGCTGTCCAAGGACGCCGGGATGAAGCCGCGCGATCTGGCGGAGAAGATCGCGAGCAAGCTCCAGGCGGTGCCGGGTGTGGCCCGGGTGGACGTGGCCGGACCGGGCTTCATCAACATCGCCCTCGATCCCGCCTTCTGGCCCAAGGTGCTGGCCGCCGCGCTCACCCAGGGCCTCGACTTCGGCCGCTCGACGCTGGGGGCAGGCGAGAAGGTGAATGTGGAGTATGTCTCCGCCAACCCCACCGGCCCCATGCATGTGGGCCATTGCCGGGGCGCGGTGTTCGGTGATGCCATGGCGCGCCTGCTGGCGTTTGCCGGATTCGCCGTCACCAAGGAGTATTACATCAACGACGCCGGCGCCCAGGTGGACGTGCTCGGCCGCTCCGCCTTCCTGCGCTACCGCGAGGCCGTGACAGGCGAGACGGCGGACATCCCGGACGGCCTCTATCCCGGCGATTATCTCGTGGCCGTCGGCCAGCAGCTCGCCGAGATGCATGGCGGGGAATACATGGCCGCGCCGGAGAGCGAGTGGCTGCCGATTTTCCGGTCGTTCGCCATCGGCTGCATGATGGAGATGATCCGCGACGACCTCACCGCCCTCGGCATCGAGTTCGACGTGTTCTTTTCCGAGCGCTCGCTGGCCTTCGGCGCCGTGGACAAGGTGGGCGCCACCATCGAGGCGCTGCGCGCGTCCGGCGAGGTCTATGAGGGCCGCCTGCCACCGCCCAAGGGCGCCCCGATCGAGGATTGGGAGGACCGCGAGCAGACGCTCTTCCGCTCGACCGATTTCGGAGACGACGTGGACCGGCCGCTGAAAAAGTCGGACGGCAGCTACACCTATTTCGCCGGCGACATCGCTTACCACAAGGACAAGGTGGAGCGCGGCTTTCTCAAGATGATTGACGTCTGGGGCGCCGACCATGGCGGCTACGTCAAGCGCATGCAGGCGGCGGTAAAGGCCGTGTCCGGCGGGCGGGCCAGCCTCGATGTCGAGCTGATCCAGCTGGTGCGCCTGTTCCGCAATGGCGAGCCGGTGCGCATGTCCAAGCGCGCGGGCTCGTTCGTCACGCTGCGCGAGGTGGTGGACGAGGTGGGCCGCGACGCGGTGCGGTTCATGATGCTGTTCCGCAAGAACGACGCGCCGCTGGACTTCGACCTCGGCAAGGTGATCGAACAGTCGCGCGAGAATCCGGTCTTCTACGTGCAGTATGCGCACGCCCGGGCAAAATCGATCCTGCGCAATGCCCGCGAGCAGTTCCCGGACCT
Source organism: Pseudomonadota bacterium (assembly GCA_023442085.1). Taxonomy (GTDB): domain Bacteria; phylum Pseudomonadota; class Alphaproteobacteria; order Rhizobiales; family Xanthobacteraceae; genus Xanthobacter. Next base: position 26,147 of record JAEZMT010000226.1, read on the forward strand.
GCCGGCCGAGCCCGCTGGCTTCGCCGGAGCGGCCCTGGACCGACTCGATGACGAGGGCGAGCTGACGCTGCTGCGGCGCATCGCCTCCTGGCCGCGTCTCGTCGAGCAGGCAGCAACGGCGCGCGAGCCGCACCGCGTTTCCTTCTTCCTGCACGAGCTGGCAAGCGAGTTCCATGCCCAGTGGAACCGGGGAAAAGACTTGCCACATTTACGCTTCATTATCGAGAATGATCGAGATTTGACCTCGGCGCGCTTGGCATTGGTGCATGGCGTGGCCACGGTACTCGCTTCCGGTCTCAAGG
>JAEZMT010000297.1 GCA_023442085.1 Pseudomonadota bacterium
TGCGACGGCAACATCTCCCGCGCCGCCCGCCGCCTCGGCATCCACCGCTCCACCCTCCACCGCCACCTCGCCGCGCGCGGGCATTGAGGGGCGGCGGGGCCTAGACCCCCGCCAGATGATGCAGCACGATCCCCGACGTGGTGGCGACGTTGAGGCTGTCGAAGCCGGCGGCCATGGGGATGGCCGCCGTGCGCACCCGCGCCATCACGTCCGCCGGAAGGCCCGGCCCCTCGGTGCCGAACAGAGCGGCGACACGCGGCGGGCGGGCGAGGCGGGAGAGGGTTTCCCGCCCGGACGGCGAGAGCGCCACCGCCTCGAAGCCGCGCGCGGTGAGGAGGTCGATCAGCGCGCCCGCATCCCGCACCCGCGCAAACGGCACCACGAGGCTCGCCCCCACGGAAACGCGGATCGCCTTGCGGTAGAGCGGATCACACGAGGCGTCATCGAGGATCACCGCATCGGCGCCGAATGCCGCGGCGTTGCGGAAGATGCCGCCCATATTGTCGTGATTGGTGAGGCCGAGGGCCGCCACCACCAGCGCGCGCGGCCCGAGGCCATCGAGCAGCGCGCCCACGTCCGGCAGCGGCCGCGCCGCGCCGAGCGCGAGAATGCCGCGATGGATGGGAAAGCCGACGATGGCGTCCATCACCCCCTGCGGCGCCACATATACGGGAAGTTCTTCCGGCAACGCGGCGATGAGGTCGGATAGCCGCTCCGCCTGCGCCTGCGACAGCAGCACGGAGGTGAGGCGATGGCCGCCGCGTGTCCCCAGCCGGCCGGCAAGCAGCCGCAGCACCACCTCACCCTCGGCCATGAAGCCGCCCTGCCGCCCGACGAGATCGCGCTCGCGCACCTCGCGGAAGCCGGCGATGCGCGGATCGTCGGCCTCGGTGACCTGAACGATCATAGGGGCCGGCGCTTCACCGGCACGGGCGCGCAGGTGCTGGCGCGCACCACCAGCTCGGGCGTCATCACCGCCCGCTCCACCGGCCGGCCGGGATCGGCGATGCGCTTGAGGGCCAGGGTCGCGGCGGCGCGGCCATATTCGGGAATGAAGGTGTGGACCGTGGTGAGCGGCGGGTGCCAGACCCGCGCCTCCTCGATGTCGTCATAGCCGACCAGGGAGAAATCGCGGCCCGCGAGAAGGCCCGCCGCCTGCAGTTCCATCAGCGCGCCGAAGGCGGAGAGGTCGTTGAAGCAGACGGCGGCGGTGGGCGGCTCATCCAGCGCGAGGAGACGGGCCATGGCCTTGCGGCCTTCCGCGCGCAGGCCGGGCCCTTCCATCACGAGCGAAGGATCGAGCGGAATGCCGGCGGCGGCGAGGCCCGCCTTGTATCCGGCGAAGCGCTTGCGGCCGGTGGAGATGGCGCCGAAGCCGCCGATCATGCCGATGCGCCGGTGGCCCAGTTCCACCAGGTGCGCGACGCCCAGCGCCACGCCCGTCACGTCGTCCGAGCCGGCGAAATCGAAGCCGGAGCCTTCGATCTCGCGAGTCACCTGCACCACGGCAATGCCGGTGGAGGCGAGCGCCTTGAGGTCCTCCACCCGCGAATGGGCGGCGGGCGAGACGAGGAAGGCGTCGGGTCGATATTCGGCCAGCGTGCCGAGGGTGCGCGTCTGGCGCGTCACATCCTCCTGGCTGACGCCGAGAAGCACGGTCTTGCCGGCCTCGGAGAGCGCATCCTCCACCGCCGCCAGAAGCTCGGTGAAGGAGGGGTTCACGATGTCATGCAGGCCGAGGGCGACGATGTTGGTGCGGGCGGTGCGCAGCGCCGCGGCGCCACGGTTCGCCACGTATCCGCGCGCCCGTGCCGCCTCCTGCACCTTGAGGCGCGTCGCCTCGGCGACCATGGGGCTGTCGCGCAGGGCCAGCGAGATGGTGGCCGTGGACAGCCCCAGCTCGCGCGCGAGGCCCTGCAGCGTCACCTTGCCGATGGGAACGCCGGCGGGAGGGGCACCGGTGTGAGCGGCACCCGGCGGAGGAGGATGTGTCTCGTCCATGGGCCATCCCTATAGCGGATCTGTCGCGTCTCGCGCCGTCCTTTCCGCCATGCTAAACGATTTAACGACAACGGCAACGACAGCCGCGACGATACGAACCGGGAGGACGCCATGGCAGGGACGCGGGTTGGATTCATCGGGGTGGGCCTCATGGGCCACGGCATGGCGAAGAACATCCTCGCCAAGGGTTTCCCCCTCGCCGTCATGGGCCATCGCAACCGCGCGCCGGTGGAGGATCTGGTCTCCCGCGGCGCCACCGAGGTGAAGAGCCCGGCCGAGATGGCCGCGCAGTGCGACGTGATCGTGCTCTGCGTCACCGGCGCGCCGCAGGTGGACGAGGTGCTGAACGGCGAGAACGGCATCCTGAAGACGGCGAAGGCCGGCCTCCACATCATCGACACCTCCACCTCCGAGCCGACGCTGACCATGGCGCTGGCTGCGAGACTGGCGCAGGACGGCATCTTCCTCTGCGACGCGCCTCTGGGCGGCACGCCCATCCAGGCGGAGGAGGGCGCGCTCTCCGCCATGGTGGGCGCGGACGACGCGGCCTTCGCGGTGATCGAGCCGGTGGTGGCGGCCTTCGCCAGCCGCATCGTGCGGGTCGGTGCGCCGGGCGCCGGGCACACCATGAAGCTGCTGAACAACTTCCTGTCGCTGGGCTACGGCGCCATCTATGCCGAGGCGCTGGCCATCGCGGGCAAGGTCGGGGTGACGGCCGAGGTGTTCGACAGCGTGATTCGCGGCTCGCGCATGGATTGCGGCTTCTACCAGACCTTCATGGGCTATGTGCTGGAGGCGAACGTGAACGCCCACCGCTTCACCATCGCCAACGCCCACAAGGACATGCGCTACGTCACCAACCTCGCCACCAGCACCGGCGCCTCGGCCTTCGTCAGCGCCACGGTGAAGAACCTCTATGCGGCGGCCGAGGGCCTCGGCAACGGGGCTAAGAACGTGCCCCAGATCACCGACGTGCTGGCGCAGATGAACGGCCTGCCCACGGTGCTCGAGCTGAAGGCGGCGGCGGAGTAGCGTTACCGCAATTTACCCTCTCCCGGCCCGCCATTCACACTTCCGACACCCCTTCGCGGCAAAACCTTGCGTCACCGTTGTGCGACGCAATGGCCGCCCGCAGGGGGGAACCTTCCGCGCCGCACCGCATTGCCGCTGCAGATTGCCTTTCCGCTGCGGTATCTCGGTGGCAAGGCGCGCAGGAACGCGTGGGAGGTGTCGGGCGTGTCGCAAAGCGGGCAACGATTGGTGAGCATCGATTTCTGGCGGGGCTTCGCCCTGCTGACGATCTTCATCAACCATATCCCCGGCCACGTCTTCGGCGCCTACACCTATCGCAACTTCGGCTTCTCGGACGCCGCCGAGCTGTTCGTCTTCCTCGCCGGCGTCTCCGCCGCCTTCGCCTATCTGCGGCCCTTCTCGGCCGGCGAAGGCGTGCGCACCACGGCGCGGGTGTGGATGCGCGCCTTTACGCTCTACACCTCCCACCTGGTGCTGGTGGTGATGTCGGTGGTCGTGGTGGGCGGTTTCGTGGTGCTCACCGGCGACGAGCGCATGCTCGAGTGGATGCACCTCGACATCATCCCGCAATATCCGCTGGAATCCATGGTGGGCATCGGGATGCTCACCTACCAGCCGGGCTATCTGAACATCCTGCCGCTCTACGTCGGGCTGCTGCTGCTCGCGCCCGTGCTGCTGCTGCTGGCGCGCCGCAGCCTTCTTCTCGCGCTCGGCGCATCGCTCGCGCTCTATCTCGTGACCCAGCTCTTCCACTTCGCCCTTCCGGTGTGGCCGGGACGGGGCGGGTGGTTCTTCAATCCGCTGGCCTGGCAATTCCTCTTCACCTGCGGCCTCGCGACCGGCGCGCTGATCGACCGGGGGCTGCGCTCCTCCGCCCATCGGGTGCTGGATGTGGTGGCCCCGCTCTATCTCGTGGGCGCGCTGGGGTGGGCCGTGCTCGGCTATCCGGTGACGCCGGACCTCTCGCCCGTGCCGCCCTTCCTGTGGGACTTCGACAAGACCAACCTTGCCCTGCCGCGCATCCTGCATGTGCTGGCGCTGGTCTATTGCGTGTCGCGCCTGCCGCTGGAGGCGTGGCTGAAGAAGAGCCAGTCGGCGGCGACGCTGATCCTCATGGGCCGGCATGCGCTGCCGGTGTTCTGCCTCGGCACCGTGCTCAGCCTCGGCGCGCAGGTGCTGCGCCCCCTCGCCGATGGCGCTCTGGCCGTGGATTTGCTAATCGTTGCCGCAGGTTTCTCGCTCCAGTGGTCCCTCGCATGGGCACTCGAATGGCAGGCGCGCGGCCGCAAGCCGGCGCTGGCGTCGCCGACCCCCGCCACTCAGGGGGCAACGGCGCTCGCCTCCGGTCGGTGAGGCGCGCCGCCGGCGCCCTTCTCGCCGCGTGGGTGCTCCTTTGCCCGCTCGCGGCCGGGGCGACCATATCCAGCGCCTGCCGCGTGCCGGACATCTTCCTCGCCTTCGACAGCGATCTGTCCCGCACCGAGCGCCTCGTGGACCGCTCCGCCCCCGTTCGCATCCTGATGATCGGCCCCCAGCCCGACCGGCAGATGCTCTCCGAGAAGAAGCGCAGCCGCCTTGAGATGGCGCTGAGCGACCGCCTGCCCAACATCACCTTCACGATCATCGACGAGGGCTTCACGCAGGGCCTCGCCCGCGACGATTTCGGCCGTATCCGCTCGGCCGTGGAGCGGGTGGAGCCGGACCTCATCATCTGGCAGGTCGGCACCGCCGATGCGCTCGCCGCCACCGATCCGGAAAGCTTCGCCCAGACGCTGGAGCAGGCGGCCGACTGGCTGCGCGGGCGCAACATCGACCTCGTGCTCATCGACCCGCCCTTCGTGCCGGGCGTCAGCCACGAGCACCTCTACGGCCGCATCGTGAAGCAGATCGATGCCGTCTCCGACCGCGAGCGCATGAACGTGGTCCAGCAATACGGCGCCACGTCCTATCTCCAGTCCTCCGCCCGCTCCCCCGCCGAGGGGCGGGCCTGCATGTCGGAGCTCGTCGCCGAGGCGATTGT
>JAEZMT010000299.1 GCA_023442085.1 Pseudomonadota bacterium
TAGAGCAAAGCGGTTTCGAGCGGCAGGTTGAAGGTCTGCCGGTAGAGGGTGGGCAGCCAGGCGATCATGCCGTTGGCCACGAGGTAGGAGCAGAACCACATGGACCAGATGGTCAGCGTGCGCCGGAGATAGATTCCGGTGAACAGCTCACGGATGCCGGATTTCTCCACCGCCTTCACGGCCACCGGCTTCGGCTCCGCCAGTACATGACCCTGGGCGATGGCGCTGCGTTCCAGGTCCGACACGATCCGGTCGGCCTCCGCATAGCGCCCCTTGGACGCGAGCCAGCGGGGCGATTCCTTCATGAAGAAGCGCAGTGGGATGAGGATGGCGGCGGGAACGAGACCCACCAGGAACATGGCCTGCCAGCCATAGACCGGCACCAGCGCCCGGGCGATGAGGCCGGCACCCACGAGGCCGAACAGGAACATCACCTCATACAGCAGGAAGAAGCGGCCGCGCCCCTTCGAGCCGATGTATTCGTTGATGTAGGCGCTCGCCACGGGTACTTCGCCCCCGGTGCCGATGCCCTGGATGAAGCGGAAAGCCATCATGGAGGCCGCGCCCCAGGCGAACAGGCAGGCGATGTCCATGCTGACGAACAAGAGGATCGTGAAGAGCAGCACGCTGAGGCGGCCGATGCGCTCCGCCAGCCAGCCGAAGAACACCGCCCCGATGAGCTGCCCGAGGTAGCCCATGGAGAGGATCATGCCCGTCTGCTCGGGATTGAGACCCCATTCGCGCACCAGCACCGGCATCGCATAGGCGATGGCGATGACGGTGTAGCCGTCGAAGAAGGTGGCGGCCCCGATGATGTTACGGGTCCAGAACACCCGGCGCGTCACCGGCAGCCGCTCGATGCGGGCGCTGATGTCCGCCGGGCCGTCGGCCACCATCCGGGGTGGGGTCTGCATGAGCATTTCGGTCCTCCAAGGGGTGCATTTGTTCTTGGTCTTGCTGCGCGAAGTGCAGAGGTTCTGCCGGGTGGGCGAGGAAACGGGCGCCGTGCGGCCTTGTCGTTGAGGGGCTTGTTTTCAGAACCGGGGAGCCGGGCCGCTTGGCGCGCGGCCCGGGCTGCGTCAGCTCGGCTCGAAATTCACGGAGGCGAGCAGTTCGGCGCCCTTCTTGAGGTAGGCGCGCTGGAAGGCGTCGAATTGCTGCGGCGTCTCGGAGACGGGCTCGATGCCGATCTTCGCGAGCTGCCCGCTTTCGGCCAGCGCACGCACCGCCTCGTTCACCGCGGTGTTGAGGGTCTTCACGAGGTCCGGCGGCATGTCCTTCGGGCCCCACACGCCGTACCAGGAGAACTGGTCGAGGCCGGGTAGGCCGCTTTCCGCCGCGGTCGGCACCTGCGGCGCGAGGCTGCTTCGCTTGCTGGAGGTGAGGGCGATGGCCTTCACATTCCCCGCCTGAGCGGACGGCAGCAGGGCGAGCACCGGGTCGATCATCAGCTGGACGTTGCCGCCCGCCACGTCGTTGAGGCCCGGAGCGGTGCCGCGATAGGGGATGATATCGAGGTTGAGGCCCGCCAGCTTGTTGAACTCGATGGTCGCGAGGTGGCCGGGCGAGCCCATGGCGGCGACGGCGAGGTTCCAGTCCTGCGGGGTCTTGCGGGCGCTGGCGACGATCTCGGCGATGGTGGTCTGCGACCGCTTCGGCGACATCACCATGATCATGGGCGCTTCGCCGGCCCGCGCGATGGGGGTGAAGTCCGCGACGGCGTCGTAGGGCGGCGTCTTCATCACGCTGCCGGCCATCACATGGGTGCCGGCCGAGAAGAGGATGGTGTAGCCGTCCGGATCGGCCTTGCGCACCGCGCTGCCGCCAGTGGTGCCGTTGGCCCCGCTGCGGTTGTCGATGACGACGGTGTAGCCCTTGAGGTCCTTGAGCTTCTGTCCGATCAGGCGGGCGAACACGTCGACGCCGCCGCCGGGGGCGAAGGGGACGACGAGCTTGATGGGCCGAATGGGATAGTCACTCGCCGCTCTCAGGACGGTCGGGGCGAGCGCCGCGCCGAAGAGGGCGGCGGACGAGAACAGGAAGTCCCGGCGCTTGAGCATGTTTTCCTCCAGATGCCCCGGGTTGCTCCCGGTTGGCGGCTTGTTCTTTATTTATGCACGCCGGATGCGCCGGCGCTCGCCATGGCCCGTCACCGGACCGCCGAAGCGGTCCGGTGCGGTTTGGTGCCCGGTGGCCGATCAGGCCGCGAGGGCGTCGGCGACCACGGTGAGGCCCGAGGCCTTCACGGCGGCGCGGATCTCGGCATCGGCGGCGTCGCCGAGAGGCTTCAGCGGCTCGCGGATGTTGACGTTGTCGATGAGGCCGCGGGCGCGCAGCGCATGCTTGAGGGCGACGGTGCCCTCCATGTGCGAGCCGCGGTGATAGACGGCGCGGGTCACGGGCAGGAGCTGCTCGTGATACTTGCGGGCGAGGGTGTAGTCCTGCGCCTTGCCGGCCTTGAGGTATTCGATGAGCAGCTCGGGCGCCATGTTGCCGTAGCCGACCAGCAGGCCGTCCACGTCGAACATGGTGGGCAGCAGCCACTCGTCGTGGCAGGACATGATGGCGAGGTTCGGGAACGCCTTCTTCAGGGCGGGGATCTCGTTGTACCAGCGCTTCATGTCGCGCACGCCGTTCTTGGTGGCGGTCACGCCCGGAATGGCGGCGATCTCGAGCTGCGTGTCGAGGTCGTAATTGGCCTTCGTCACCGCCGGATACTGGAACAGGATGCACTCGAGGCCGGACTGGGCGATGGCCTTGTAGCGGTCCTGCGGGGCGCCCTTCTGGTAGCCGAAGCGCAGCCAGCCGTGGTTGGGATACACGAGCGCGCCGCTCGCGCCGGCGTCGAACTTCTTCTTGGCCTCGATCTCGGCAACCTTGGTGCCTTCACCGGTGATGCCGGCGATGACCGGGAGCGGGGTGGCGTCCTTGTAGACGCGGATGAGCTCGATCTGCTCCTCGAAGGTCAGGAACGTGCCCTCGCCGGCATGGCCGAGGATGACGAGGCTCTTCACGCCGGGAATGGCGGCCAGCCACTTGGCGAGGCGGGCGTTGCCGTCGAAGTCGACGTCGCCGTTGTCCTTGAAGAGGGTGACGGGGGCGGGATTCAGGCCCTTCCAGTCGATAGCCATGGTTGAGTTCCTTCCTTGGGATCGTTCAGACCGAAATTTCGGTCCCGCTTCCTCCGACCCGCAGCTTTTGTTGGATCGTTAGCGGGAACGTTCCCATAATTGCGCTTGTCCCCGTCTCCTGTCAATCGCTAATCTGTCGCCTGGCGCTGGATGGAAGGACACGAGCCGTTGACCGATGACGAACCGCACGAGCGGCAGGGGCGCGTCACCATCCTTGACGTCGCGGCGGCGGCGGGTGTGTCCAAGTCCACCGTCTCGCGCATCCTCGACGAGCGCTTGCCGCGCTCGGAGAATGCGACCGCCCGGCGGGTGCGGCAGGTGGCGGAGAGCCTCGGCTATGTGCGCGACGTCTCCGCCGCGAGCCTCAGGCGCGGCCAGACCGACACCATCGGCGTCATCGTGCCCCGGCTGACCGACACCGTGATGGCGATGCTCTACGAGGCGCTCGCCCGCGCCTGCGCCCGCACCGGACAGTTTGCCATCGTCGCCACCACCGACGACGAGCCGCGCGCCGACCGGAAGGCCGCGCAGACGCTGCTCCAGCGGGGTGTCGACGGGCTTGTCCTCTCCACCGCGCGGGAAGGGGACGACTTCGCCCAGGAATTGTCAGACCGCGGCGTGCCCTATGTCCTCGCCTTGCGCAGCGACGGGCGAAGCCTCGCCTCGGTGGGCGACGACCGCCTCGGCGGATACCTCGCCACGCGCCACCTGATCGACCTCGGCCATCGCCGCATCGGCCTCATCGCCGGCCCATCCTACGCATCCAGCAGCCAGGGGCGGGTGGAAGGCTACCGGCAGGCGCTCGCGGAAGCCGGCATCGCGGATGACCCGGCGCTCGTGGTCGAATCCACCTTCGGCATCGATTCCGGAGCGGACGCCGCCGAGCGGCTGATGAGCATCGCCGCGCCGCCTACGGCGCTCTTCGCGGTGAACGACAACACCGCCATCGGCGCCCTCTCGACGCTCGCCCGGCTCGGCCTGACCGTGCCCGGCGACGTCTCCATCGTGGGCTACAATGACATCCCGATCGTCAGCCGCCTGCCAATCCCGCTCACCTCAGTGCGCGTACCGTTCGACCAGATCGCCGCCGACGCGCTGGACCTCTTGACGCGCGGCCCCGCGACCACCGCCGACCGCCTGCGCATCGCCGCGCCGACCCTCATTCCCCGCCGGTCGACGGCCTCGCCGGCTGCTACCCGCGCCGGTCGCCCCCGCCGCATCGGCACGGAGGTCCGGCCGTCGGTGCGATAGGCGCGAGCCGGCGGAGCCCTCCTCATTCCCTGCCGCAGCGGCATATGTCCCGGTGGCGGTTTACCCGGCATCATTGTGCCATGGTCGAATCCCCGTCGCCCCGTCCCGCCCGCACGCGCAATCCGCTCCTCGGGGTTCTGCGCCTCGCGTTCCGGCTGGTGGTCGGGGTCGTCATCCTGCTCGACGAGCTGGTCCGCCCGCTCTATCGCCCGCTGCTGAATTG
>JAEZMT010000372.1 GCA_023442085.1 Pseudomonadota bacterium
TCCCGCTCCAGGGCGACGGCGCGGCGGATGGGTTGCTCGATATAGAGGGTGGAGGCGCAAAGCCTTGAAAGCGCAGATGTTTCCGACATACGTCGCCACAGTTCGACGATGCCGTCCACGTCCGAATACTGTTCGTTGCCATCCAGAGTGACGTGATACTGGGCAGTTCCCGCATCCAGCACGGCGGCGATGCGGGTGAGGCGGTCGAGATCGGCGGCCATGTCGCCGCCGGCCTTCAGCTTGTAGAAGCGGCAGCCGTAGGTTTTGACAACATCTTCAAGGGTTTGTGGCAGTCCGTCCGGAGGGCCTTCGAGGGGATCGGCGGCGGTCAGGGCGTCGACCATTCCCACCGTATGGCGCAGACCGATGGTATCCTGAGGCTGCAAATTGCCCAGAAACTGGGCGATATCGAAGCCCCCGAGGTCCCCGGTCAAGCCGGAGCTAACGGTGATACCTGCCACATTGCCCCGGATCATCGAAGCGAAGGACAGGCCGAGCATCCGCCCGGTGGCATCCAGAATGGCCCGGTCCACCAGAGCCGGCCCGTAGGAGGCGACCAGCGGATTGAGCCCCAGCGCGGCGCAGCGGGCCTGCTGCTCCTTGTAAACACGTGCGGAAAGGCCGAACGGCGTGTCCGCCGGCAGGGCGGTGTACAGCTCGATCGCAATCGCCAGGGACGTCCGCAACTGCTCCACATTGTCGTCGTCGGAGAGCGCGGGATTCTTGTCGAACCATTTGGGCAGAAGGCATTCGGCGGCGATGCCCACCGCGCCGCGCCCATCCGCCCCCTCGATCCGTACGATCAATTCCGCCTGCCGCACCTCCCGGAGCGTCGCGACGCCGAAGCGGAAGGGCATCCGCAGCTTCGCCGCGCGCTCGCGCAGGTTCGCCTCGGCCAGCCGCACACGCGGCGCCGCGTCCTCTCCCATGCTTTTATCCTTATGTTTCCGCTGGTTATTCCACCATACGCGGGAAGGCGCCGCTGCGGGCGCGGGCCTCCAGCGGCCAGGTCTCGCCCAGCCGGCGGGTCGTCGCCATCACGAAAGAGCCACAGCTTTCGAGGTCTGCCCGGCTCATGCGGTTGGTGGGAGCGGCAAGGCTCACCACGCCCACGCATTCCGGCGCGCCGCCCAGGGTCGAGGCGAGGATGGGGGCGGCGACAGCGCCCACGCCCAGCTCGTTCTCCTCATAGCTCAGCGCGAAACCGCGCCGCGCCACCTCCTCCAGTTCCGCGCGAATATCGGAAATGGAGGTCTTGGAATGCGCTGTGGACGCCTCGATTCCCTGATGCATCAAGAGCTTGAGGGCATCGGCGAAGGGCAGCGTCGAGAGCCACGCCTTGCCCGTGGCGTGGGTGTGGAGGCCGATCTCCAGCGTGTAGTTGGGATCGATGCGCAGCGACCGCTTGCTGCCTGCAAAGGATTGCACCCAAACGATTCTCTGCCCGCCCGGCTCGACGATGGCGAGGCGCACCAGCTCGCCCGTCTCTTCCGCCAGCTGACGCAGCGCCGCCGAGCACTGGTCGAGCAGCCGGCTGGTCTGCAGGTGGCGCAGGCCGAGGTTGCTGATGCGGTAGGTGAGGTAATAGCGCTGGGCCCGCTCGTCGCGCCACACCAGCATCTGGGACTCCAGCGTATTCAACAGCTTGGAGACGATGGCCTTGTTCAGGTCGAGGCGACGGGCGATCTCGGCCAGAGGGAAGCCGTCCACGGAATCGGCCAGCATCCCGATGATGTCGAAGGCGCGCTCCACCGAGACGATTGTCTCGTCGATCTTCTCGGGACGGACCCCGGCCGCAACTTTCGCCATCTCATCAACCCTTCGACGCACGCGCATCACTGATAACGATGTTATCTATCATTTCGAGGGTGGCAAGGCCAGATAAGCGCCTAAACTGCGAAGCTGAACCGAAAATACTCGCTTGACTCCGACTTTGGACGAATCTAGCCCTATAGATATGGGTAACGGCGTTACCCAATAAATGAGCAGGCCGGCACCCGAACCCACCAAGGTTCGAGACGGTTCAGGCCCCGGTTCGGGGCGATTGAACCGCCTTTCCGAGTGCCATCCGAGGCCTGTCAGGAAAAATGGGAGCGGATTCGTGAGTGAACGCCTGACCTTCGACACCGTGCCGGACCTGATCGAGACCGAGGAGCAGCTCGAGGAGCTGGTCTCCCGGCCCACCCAGGGGCTGGTGGACGACTTCGCCACTTTGGACGGGGACATCATCGTCCTGGGTGTCGCGGGCAAGGTCGGCCCCTCCCTCGCCCGCATGGCCAAGAGGGCTGCGCCGGACAAGAGGGTGATCGGGGTGGCGCGCTTTTCTGAAGCCGGCTCCAAGGAGGAGCTGGAGGGCTTCGGCATCGAGACCATCCGCTGCGACCTCCTGGATGCCGAGGCCGTCGCGCAGCTGCCCAAGGTGAAGAACGTCGTCTACATGGCCGGCAAGAAGTTCGGCACCAATGACGACCCCTCCTTCGCCTGGGCCATGAATACCATGGTACCCGCGACCGTCGCCTCCCACTTCCGCGACAGCCGGATCGTCGCCTTCTCCACCCTGTGCGTCTATCCCTTCGGCGTCTTCGCCCACAACGGCTGGGACGAGCGGGTGCAGCCGCGCCCGGTGGGGGACTACGCCAACTCCTGCGTCGGTCGCGAGCGGGCGTTCGAATACGGCTCCCACATCCACGGCACGCCCGGCCGCCTCGCCCGGCTGAACTATGCCATCGACCTGCGCTACGGCGTGCTGCACGACATCGCCAGCTGGGTCTATCGCGGCGAGCCCATCCCCATCCGCACCGGCCATGCCAGCGTGATCTGGCAGGGCGATTCCAACGCGCAGATCCTGCGCTGCCTGAAGCACTGCACGGTGCCCACCACCCCCATCAACATCGGCGGGCCGGAGCAGGCGAGCGTGCGGGCCATCGCCCATGCGTTCGGCGAGAAGTTCGGCAAGGCGCCCATCTTCGAGGGCGAGGAGGAGCCCACCGGCTGGGCCAACAGCACGTTCCAGGCCCAGCGCCTGTTCGGCTATCCCAACGTGCCGCTCGCCCGGATGATCGACTGGGTGGCCCATTGGGTGGAGAAGGGCGGCGCCATCTATGGCAAGCCCACGCGGTACGAAGTCCGCGACGGCCTCTTCTGAGCGCCGCCGCCATGACCAGCGAAGAGCCCCACCCCGGCCCCGCCCTCGGCTTTATGGGCTTCTGGGCCGACATCGATGCGGAGTACGAACTCCGCTATCAGGAATGGCACAATTGCGAGCACATGCCGGAGCGGGTGGGGATTCCCGGCTTCATCGAGGGGCGGCGCTATCGCGCCGTCCACGGCAGCCCGCGCTTCTTCATGTGCTATGTCACCACCGGCCCCGAGGTGCTGGGCAGCGCGGCCTATCTCGCCGCGCTGAACCGGCCGACGCCCTGGACCAGCGAGGCGCTCACCCACTTCCGCAATCCGGTGCGCTCGCTCTACCGCAACCATTGCCGGGTGGGCGTCGAAGGGGGCTATGCCCCCTACATCCTCCAGCGCCGGTTCGACCATATGGCTGACGCCGCAACCCTGGCGGAGATGGTCCGGGCGGCGGTGGCGCAGGACACCTCAGGCGTTCTTTCCGGCACCCTTTCGGGCGGCCTCTATGAGGTGGACGAGGCCATCTCCGGCATCATGACGGCCGAGCGCCGCATCTATTCCGGCGGGCCGGGGCGCCAGCAATATCTGTTCACCATCGAGGCCCTCGACCGCGACCAGGCCGAGGCGGCCGGGCGCCGGCTCGATGCCCTGGTGGGTGATGGCGCCTCCGAGATCAACCCCGGCCTCTACTGGCTGGAAAACCGCATCCAGTCCGCCCAGCTGCGCCGGCCCGCCCCGCGCATCGAAGCCCCGGCGGACGCCCGCATTCCCGAAAGGCTCACCCCATGAAGCTCCTGCGCCATGGCGCGGCCGGTGCCGAGCGGCCCGGCCTTCTCGCTGCCGACGGCACGGTGCGCGACCTGACCGGCATCGTGCCGGACATCGACGCCGCCTTCATCGCCGATCCCACCCGCCTCGCCGCGCTGAAGGCGGTGGACCCGCTCTCCCTGCCCGTGGTGGAGGGGGAGGTGCGCCTCGCGCCGCCGTTCACGGGCATCGGCAAGATCGTGGGGGTGGGCCTCAATTATCACGACCACGCCCGCGAATGCGGCCTGCCCATTCCCGAAGAGCCCATTCTCTTCATGAAGGCCACCACCTCGCTCTGTGGCCCCTATGACGCCATCCGCCTCCCGGAGGGGTCTGAGAAGACCGACTGGGAGGTCGAGCTGGGCGTGGTCATCGGCAAGACCGCCCGGAAGGTGTCCGAGGCGGACGCACTCGACCATGTGTTCGGCTACTGCATCGCCCATGACGTGTCCGAGCGCGCCCATCAATTGGAGCACGGCGGGCAGTGGACCAAGGGCAAGAGCCACGACACCTTCTGCCCCCTCGGCCCCTGGCTGGTGACGGCTGACGAGGTGGGCGACCCGCAGGCCCTCGAGCTGTGGTGCTCGGTGGATGGCGAGATGCGCCAGAACAGCTCCACCGGCGACATGATCTTCAAGGTGGCGGAGATCGTCGCCTACATCAGCCGCTTCATGACGCTGGAGCCGGGCGACCTCATCATCACCGGCACGCCGGCGGGGGTGGGGCTGGGGCTGAGACCCCAGGTCTATCTCGCCCGCGGGCAGGAGGTGCGCCTCGGCATCGCCCGCCTCGGCGAACAGCGTCAATCCGTGGTCTGAGGAGGCCTGCCATGAGCGATACCCTTCTCGTCCAGACCACGCGCGCCAACGTGCTCTCCAAGATCATGAGCATGGAGGCGATCCGCCCGCTCATCCTCGTCGCGGTCATCCTGGTGGGGTGGGACCTCGCGGTGCGCCTCCTGCGCATCCCGCCCTATCTGATCCCCGCGCCCACGCTGGTGATCGAGCAGGTCATCGCGCAGTGGCCCATGCTGCTGCGCGAGACGATGCCGACGCTCTACGCCACGCTGGGTGGTTTTGCTTTGAGCGCGCTGGTGGGCATTCCGCTCGCCATGCTCATTGCCTCCTCGAAGACGGTGGAGAGCTATCTCTATCCCCTCCTCGTCTTCTCCCAGTCGGTGCCGAAGATCGCGGTGGCGCCGCTGTTCGTGGTGTGGTTCGGCTTCGGCGTGCTGCCGAAGGTCATCTCCGCCTTCCTCTTGGGCGTGTTCCCGGTGGTAGTCTCCACCGTGCTCGCCTTCAAGAGCGTGGACAAGGAGATGATCGACCTCGCCCGCTCCATGCGCGCCGGAGGGCTGCGGACCTTCATCCGCATCCGCCTGCCCCATGCGCTGCCCGGCATCTTCGCGGGGCTGAAGGTGGCCATCACTCTTGCTGTGGTGGGCGCGGTGGTGGGTGAGTTCGTCGGCTCCAACTCGGGCATCGGCTACGTGCTGCAGGTGGCGAACGGCAATTTCGACCTGCCGCTCATGTTCGCCGCGCTGTTCGTGCTCTCCATGATGGGGGTGATCCTGTTCATGGCGCTCGACGCCATCGAGCACTTCCTCATCCCCTGGCACGCCTCGCGCCGGCCGGACCCCAACAGCGGGACGTAGACTCGAGCACGGCAAAGAAGACCAACCAAGCAAAACCAGAAAAACCGGTGGAGGAAACCATGATCTCTCGAAGGACACTCGCCACGCACCTGTTATCCGGCGCATTCGCCCTCGGCCTTGCCGCCGCATCCGCGCTGCCGGCGGCCGCGCAGGCGGGCAAGACGCCGGACAAGGCGGTGCTGATGCTCAACTGGTACGTCTATGGCGAGCACGCGCCCTTCATCCTCGGCCTCAAGAAGGGCTATTACGCGGAAGAAGGCATCGACCTCGACATCCAGGAAGGCCGCGGCTCGGCGGTGACCATCCAGGCGGTGGGGGCGGGCACCGCCACCTTCGGCCTCGCCGACATCGGCGTGATGATCAAGGCGGTGGCCAAGGGCGCGCCGGTGAAGACCATCGGCGTCCTGCTCCAGCGCACCCCCGGCGCGGTGGTCGCCCCCGAGGGCAAGATCAACGGCGCCAAGGACCTGCCCGGCAAGACCATCATGTTCACGCCCGGCGATGCCGTGACGCCCATCTGGCCGCTGTATCTCAAGAAGCTCGGCATCCCCGAAGGTGCGGTGAAGATGGTGGCGGCGGATGCGCAGGCCAAATTGAACGCCGTGGTGAACAACCAGGCCGACGGCCTCATCGGCTTCACCACCGAGCAGGGCGCGCGCCTGCCGGACATCATGAACAAGCCGGTGACCATGCTGCGCTACACCGATGCGGGGGTGAACCTCGTGTCCCTCGGCATCGTCGCCAACACCGACACCCTCGCCAAGCGCGCCGACATGGTGAAGCGCTTCATGCGCGCCACCACCCGCGCGGTGGAAGAGGCGGAGAAGAACCCCAAGGCCGCCATCGACATCCTCATGGAAGCCTATCCCAAGATCGGCCTGCCGGACGCGCAGCTGCGCAGCCTGCAATATTCGCAGGCGCTCTACCGCGCTTCCGACGACAAGAGCACGCGCCCCTTCCGCATGAACCCGGCGCTGATGGACGAGAGCCTCGAGATCCTCACCCAGTATGGCGGCCTCGACCCCTCCGCGCGCAGCAAGGCGCAGGATTACTTCACGCTGGAGTTCCTTCCGTGAGCGCTGTTCTGCACAGGATCGAAACGCACCCTCCCGCCCCGCGCGCAGAGGCCGCCGGCACCCATATCGCCATCGCCGGCCTCACCAAGACCTACAAGACGCGCGGCGGGGCGGTGCCCTCGCTCAAGCCCATCGATCTCAACATCTCGAAGGGCGAGTTCGTGGCCATCGTCGGCCCCTCGGGCTGCGGGAAGAGCACGCTGCTCAAGCTGGTCGCCGGCCTGCTGCCGGCCACCAGCGGCAGCATCACCATCGGCGGCGTGAAGGTGACGCAGCCGCCGGATGGCGTGGGCATGGTGTTCCAGAGCCCGGTGCTGCTGCCGTGGCGCACGGTGCGCGACAACGTGCTGCTGCAGGTGGAGATGCGCGGGCGCCCCGTCAGCGCCTATCGCGAGGCGGCCGCGCGCCTCCTCCACACCGCCGGCCTCGACGGCTTCGAGGAGCGCTTCCCGTGGGAGCTCTCCGGCGGCATGCAGCAGCGCGCCGCCATCTGCCGGGCGCTGGTGCATGACCCCGACGTGCTGCTCATGGACGAGCCCTTCGGCGCGCTCGACGCCATGACGCGGGAGAAGATGAACGCCGAGCTGCAGCGCATCTGGTACGAGACGCGCAAGACCGTGCTGCTCATCACGCACTCCATCCCGGAGGCGGTGTTCCTCGCCGACCGGGTGGTGGTCATGTCGAGCCGGCCGGGCAGCATCGAGGCGATCTACGACATCGATTTGCCCCGCCCGCGCGACCTCTCGGTGATGGGCGAAGGCCGGTTCGTCCGCTACACGCAGGAGATCCGCAAGCACTTCTTCGCGCAGGGCGATCTCGATCACTGAGCCGTCCGCGCAACACCAATCGGCGCCCGCCCAGAGCGCGATCCGATCAAGTTGAATCAACTTGATCGGTGAATCGCCCTCTGACTCCAAGAAAGAGAACGCTTATCCGATCTGATTGCGATGCAATCAGATCGGCGCGTGCTCTCGCCCGGCGGGCGCTTTTGTTACGCGACCGGAGCCATGCGGTGGATCACCCGGTCGGCGATCAGCTCCCGCCCGCCGGCGGCGGCAAAATTGGCAAGGGCGCCGCCGTCGATGTGCGCGCGCCACTTCTCCTCCGTCTCCCAGATCTCGACGAAGATCAGGATGCGCCCGTCGTCCAGCGACTGGTTCAGCTCGTAGCGCAGGCAGCCGTCCTCCGCGCGCGTCTCGACCACCAGCTTTTCCTGAAGCGCGCGCAGGGCCGCCTCCTGCCCTTCCTTCGCGGTGATGATGGCGATGACGGTGAGGGGCGCTGCGCTCATTCTTCTGCTCCCGGAACGGCCGCCCGGCGCGGCCGCCGCCACCATAGCGCAAGGGCGGCGCGGCGCATCCTCCCCGCTCCGCGCGCGTCGGATTTCCGACAATCGGAGCGGTTCCCGGCTGGCCCTGATCTTGCGACGCCCCTGCCGAAGCTTCACCGGACAGGACGCGCGCGCCATGGCCTTCACCGTCATCTGCAACAAGGACGCCCTCGCCGAGGGCGCCATGGGCCTCTTCCAGGTGGGAAAGAAGAGCGTGCTGCTGGTGTGGCCCACCGGCGGGGAGATCAAGGCCTATCGCGGCCGATGCCCCCATGCGGACATGCCGCTGACGGAGGCCACGTTCGACGGCAAGACCCTCATGTGCCCGCACCACATGTGGGGCTTCGACTGCGCCACCGGCAAGTGCTCCACCCATCTCGTGCGCAATGCGCTGCACCCTTATGAGATCAAGATCGAGGGCGACGAGATCCAGGTGGATGTCGGCCCCGTGAAGCCCGCCCGCGCCCCCGCCTGATACCTGTCGCGGTGCCGCCGCGCGTGTCCTATGCTGGCGCCGGGAGGCCCTGGCAATGACACAACACGCGGGCAAACAGCGTATCATCGTGGTGGGCGGCGGCTTCGCCGGGCTCTGGAGCGCAGCGGCGGCGGCGCGGGCGCGGGAGCTGTTCGGCATTGACCCCGCCGCGCTGGAGATCGCCCTCGTGGCGCCGGACCCATTCCACACCATCCGCGTGCGCTGCTACGAGGACGACCTCGCGGCCATCCGCCTGCCACTGGACGATCTCCTCGCCCCCATCGGCGTCACCCGCATCGCGGCGGCGGTGAGCGCCATCCATGCGGTCGGCCGCACGCTCGCCACCGGGGTTGGGCCGCTCGCCTACGACCGGCTCATTCTCGCTGCCGGCAGCGCGCTGACGATGCCGGCCGTGCCCTGCGCGCAGCCCACGTTCGACGTGGACAGCTATGCCGGGGCCGAGCGCCTCGCCGCGCATCTGTCCGCGCTGGCCTCCGGGCCGCGCGACGGCGCCGCCGAAACCGCCGTGGTCATCGGCGGCGGGCTGGCGGGGGTGGAGATCGCCTGCGAGCTGCCGGGCCGGCTGCGCGCGCTCTTCGGCGAAGGCGCTCCTGTGCGCGTCGTGCTGGTGGATCGCCACGAGATCGGTGCCGCCATGCGGGCAGGCGCTGCGACCGTGCGCGCCGCCCTCGCGGCGGCCGGCGTGGAGGTCCGCGATCATTCCGGGATCGCGGCCGTGGAGGCGGACGGAGTGCAGCTGACCGACGGCACGCACATCCCGTCCCGCACCGTCATCTTCACCACCGGCGCCCATGCGAGCCCGCTCGCCGGCCAGCTCGGCGTGCCGCTGGACCGGCTGGGCCGGGTGGCGGTGGATGCCTTCATGAAGGTGGAGGGAGTGGCCGATGTCTATGCGGCGGGCGATTGCGCGGTGGCGGCGGCGGACGATCTCGGCCACGTCACCGTCATGTCCTGCCAGCACGCCCGGCCCATGGGCCGCCTCGCCGGCCACAATGCGGTGTGCGACCTCGCCGGCCGGCTTTCCGACCGCGTCGCCTTCTCCGCGCCGGACTATGTGACGGTGATGGACCTCGGGCCGGCGGGCGCCGTCTACACCTCCGGCTGGGATCGCGACACGCTGGTGGCGTCGGGCGCGGAAGCCAAGACGGTGAAGCAGACCATCAATTGCAACCGCATCTATCCGCCCGTGCCGGCGACGAAAGAGGCCATGTTCGCCGCCGCCGCGCCGGTGCTGCAGGCACCGCCCGCGACGAGGTGAGGGCGAAGGCTGCAAGGGTGGAACGGCCTTCTCGGCTCGTCATGGCCGGGCTTGTCCCGGCCATCCACGTGGTTCGGATGGGAACAGCTCTTCGAGCATCGTGCATGCGGCCCGACGTGGATGCCCGGCACAAGGCCGGGCATGACGGCCATGCTGGAAGCGCCGCAGTTCGAAGGAGGGACGTCCCCTCACCGCATCTCGGCGAGGAAGGCGCGGACCTCTTCGGGGTTCACGTCCTTGGCGATGAAGGCTTCGCCGATGCCGCGCACGAGGATGAAGGTGAGCGCGCCGCGGCTCACCTTCTTGTCCTGGGCGATGAGGTCCATCAGCCCGTCCGTGTCGGGCAGATCGCCGGGCACGTCGGAAATCCGGGTCGGCAGGCCCACGGCCTCCAGATGCCGCACCACCCGCGTCACGTCCTGCCCGGAGCACAGGCCGAGCTTGGCCGAGAAGGCGAAGGCCAGCGCCATGCCGATGGCGACGCCCTCGCCGTGGAGCAGGCGCTGGGAATAGCCGGCGCCTGCCTCCAGAGCATGGCCGAAGGTGTGGCCGAGATTGAGCAGGGCCCGGTCGCCGGTCTCCTTCTCGTCGCGGGCGACGATGGCGGCCTTGGCCATGCAACTCGCGGCCACCGCCGTGATGCGCTCCGGCCCGCCGCCGATCACGCCCGGCCAGTCGCGCTCAAGGGTCTCGAACAACGCGTAGTCGCCGAGCAGGCCGTATTTCACCACCTCGGCATAGCCGGCCTTCACCTCGCGCACGGGCAAGGTGTTGAGCGCGGCGGTGTCGGCCAGCACCAGAACCGGCTGGTGGAAGGCGCCGATGAGATTCTTGCCCTGGGGGGAGTTGATGCCGGTCTTGCCGCCCACGGAGGAATCGACCTGGGAGAGCAGCGTCGTCGGCGCCTGCACCACGTCCACGCCCCGGCGCAGCACGGCCGCGGCAAAGCCCGCGAGGTCGCCCACCACGCCGCCGCCGAGCGCGAGCACCAGGTCGCGGCGCTCGATGCGGGCGGCGATCAGCCCCTCCACCACCTGCTCCAGCCCCGGCCAGCCCTTGGTCTTCTCGCCGGGCGGCACGACGATGGCGGTGTGGGGGATGCCGGCGGCGTCCAGCGAGGCGGCGACGGTGGCGAGATGGCCGGCGGCCACCACGTTCTCGTCGGTGACGATGGCGACGCGCGCGCCCTTGCGCAGGGCCGTCACATGGGTACCGGCCTCGGCGAGCAGGCCCGGGCCGATATAGATGTCATAGGGCTTGCCGGCCACATCCACGCGCACGGTGCTGCGGGTGATCTCGCCCAGCGGGAGGCTTTCGGCCTCGGCGGAGATGGCGGTGGCGGAAGAGAGGGGCGCCATGGCGATGCCTTCGGGATGCGCGACGAGATGGGCGTGAACGGCGCCGATCACCTCTTCCAC
Organism: Pseudomonadota bacterium; assembly: GCA_023442085.1. Classification (GTDB taxonomy): domain Bacteria; phylum Pseudomonadota; class Alphaproteobacteria; order Rhizobiales; family Xanthobacteraceae; genus Xanthobacter. The sequence goes on from JAEZMT010000372.1 coordinate 11,169, forward strand.
CACCAGTTCGTGGACCACGTCGCGGCTGTCCACGGTCACGTCGGCGAGGGCATAGG
>JAEZMT010000416.1 GCA_023442085.1 Pseudomonadota bacterium
GTGCGGGTTCCGCTCTTGAGCGTCCTCCTCGGCCTCGCGCTGATGGCGGGCGTGACCCAGGCGCAGGATGTGACCCTCGATGTGGCCATGGCCGGCGCCCCGGTGGGTGCGGCGGCCGGCCTTTCAGGGGCCATCGTGTCCCTCGTCCTCGCTGTCTTTCTCCTCTGGGCGATGCCGGTCCACTACGCCGCGCGCCTGCTGGTCGAAACGGACGACGGCCTTGCCGACAGGGTGGCCGCGCGCGACGCCGCCGCCGGCCGGCGCGGCGTCTCCGGGCATGACCGGCTGATGGCGGCGATGGTGCGCGAGGTGCCCCGCCTCATCGGCGTGCTGCCCTTCCTCATCTTCGCCATCGGCGCCGGCGCCGCCATCGCCAACCTGCCAACCCTCGCCGACCGCCCGGCCATCGCGGCCGCCCACCACCAGCTCACGGTGCTGATGTGGGCCATGCTGGCGGCGGCGCCGCTCTTCTATCTCTATTGCGTGCTGCGCGGACGGCTGACGCGGGTGGGCGCCCTCGCGGCGTTCGACCGGGTGCTGGGGCGCTGGTTGAAGCCGGTGTTCGGGCTGCTCGGCATCGCCCCCCGGCGGGATGATGCCGATGGGCAGCTTCACGCCACGGGCCGGCTCGTGCTTCTCGTCTACGCGCTGCTGGTGGTGGCGGTGCTGGTGGCGAGCCCGCACTGGCTCGCGGCGCGGCTGCCGCTCGCTTTTGCGGTGCCGCTGATCTTCGGCGGCTGGGTGCCGATCTTCGCCTACCTCTCTTCCGTGGGGCGGCGCTTGCATGTGCCGGTGCTGACCGGGCTGTTCGTCGCCGGGGCCATCGGCGTCTATGTGTTCGGCGACAATCACGCGGTGCGCACCGTGGTGGCCGACGAGCCGGCGCATCGGCGCACCGGGCTCGTGCAGGCGGTCCATCTGTGGATGCAGGCCAACGGCTGCGCCGAGATGCCCGCCTCGTGCCCGCGCCCCGTCATCATCGCCGCCGCCGGCGGGGCGAGCCGGGCCGGCTTCTTCACCGCCAGCGTGATCGGCCATTTTCTGGATTACGACCGCCAGAAGCAGGCGTTCGCCTTCACCCGCGCCGACGGCTCCAAGGTGAGCCGCGCCGCGCGGGACGACGGGCGCTTCACCCCCGCCATCCAGAGCGCGCTCGATGGGAAGGACATCGCCACCCGCCTGTTCGCCATCTCCGGCGTCTCGGGCGGCGCCTATGGCGCAGCGGTGGTGGCCGCCGCTCTGTCCGGACGCACCGGCAACGCGCCGCCGTGCCCCGCCGAGGCGCCGGCCCACTGGTTCGGCGGCGCCATCAACGGCTGGCGCGACTGCCTGGAGAGCATGACGGCGGACGACTTCCTCACCTCCACCTTCTTCGGCCTCGCCTTCCACGATCAGGTCCAGCTCTTCCTGCGCGACCGCGCCGCGCTGCTGGAGGAGGCCTGGGAGGCGAGCTTCGCCCGCCATGCGGGCGCAACGGGCGCGCCGGCCGGCCCCGGCGCCGCGCGCCGCCTCTCCGAGCCATTCCTCGGCGCCCCGCGCGATCCCGCGCATTGGGTGCCCTATCTGGTGCTCAACGGCACGTCGGTGGAGACCGGCCAGCGCATCATCACCACCGATCTCCTGCCGACCTACGCGGCGTCGAGCCGCTGTCCGAGCGGCGGCCCCACGGCCGAGTGCCCCATCTTCACCCACGCCATCGACTTCCACAGCCTCGTGCGCTCGGACCTCGACGTGCGGCTCTCCACGGCGGCCACCAACTCCGCCCGCTTCCCGGTGATCTCGCCGCCCGGCGCCATCTACCAGGTGGACACGGACGTGGTCGACCGCATCGTGGACGGAGGCTATTTCGAGAATTTCGGGGCCGAGAGCGCCCTCGAACTGGCGCAGGCCATCGTGGACGTGGAGCCGGCGCTCGCGCCGTTCATCCTCGTCATCTCCAACGATCCCCAGAGCGTGCTCACCGAGGAGCGCACCGCCCGCGGCGTGGTGGTGCCGGATGCCGAGGAGCGCAGCCTGCTGCCCGAGGTCGCCGGCCCGCTGGGCGCCATCGGCGGGGTGCGCGGCGGACGCGGCCGGCTCGCCGTCGCCCACGCCTCGGCCTGGCTCGACGCCCGCTTCGGCGGGCGCTGCCCGGTGAACCTCGTGCAGATCAAGGTCTGGCCCGAGGACAGCGCCGGCCGCTGCCCCGTGGGCACCGCGACGCCGGAGAAGATTCGCCAGGTCTCCATGAGCTGGTGGCTCTCCAAGCCCGTGCAGATGAACCTGCACGAGCAGCTGGAGCCCACCCCCGACCGCTGCAACAACCGCGCGGCGGTGAGCGAGGTGTGGTCGGCCTTCGCCACGCGCTCCGACGTCTGCACCGGCCCGCGGCCCTGATCTTCCGAGCATGAGTCAAATCGTCGCGTGCCGTATTGCGGTGCGGCACGGTTGGTGTTTTCATTTCGAGGTTGCGGCGCTTCAGGCCGGGAACTTCGGGTCGCAGGGGGCGGGCCGGATCGTCTTTGGCCGGGAAGCGGGAAAGGACCGAGCGGGCGAGCGCGGAGGCGGCCGATGGACCGGTTGCTGGAGACACTGCTTCGACGCGTCATCGTGGATGGCGCGCTGAAGGTCACGACGGCCACGGGCCGGAGCTTCACCGTCAACGCCCCACCGCGAGACGGCCCGCCCCAGACGCCCCTTGCGGTGCGCTTCACCACCCGGGAAGCCGAGCGCGGCATCGTCCTCGACCCCGAGCTGAAGCTGGGCGAGGCCTATATGGACGGCGAGCTGGTGATGGAGGCGGGCGACATCGCCGATCTCCTCGCCCTGCTCATGTCGCAGCCGGCCTCCTTCAATCCGAGCGTGCCGGCCAAGGCGTTCCACATGCTGCGGCGGATCGGGCGGCGCATCGCCCAGTTCAATCCGCCCGAGCGGTCGCGGGCCAACGTGGCCCACCATTACGACATCGACGGCCGGCTCTATTCCCTCTTCCTCGATCACGACCGGCAATACAGCTGCGCCTATTTCGAGCATGAGGGCCAGAGCCTCGACGACGCCCAGCTCGCCAAGAAGCGCCATGTGGCGGCAAAGCTCGTGCTGGACCGGCCGGGGCTCAGGGTGCTCGACATCGGCTCCGGCTGGGGCGGGCTCGCGCTCTATCTGGCGGAGATGGCAGGGGCTGAGGTCTCCGGCGTCACGCTCTCGCAGGAGCAACTGGCCCTCGCCACCGCCCGCGCCGGGGAGCGGGGGCTGGCGGAGCACGTGTCCTTCGCCTTGCGGGACTACCGGGACGTGGAGGGGCCGTTCGACCGCATCGTCTCCGTGGGCATGTTCGAGCATGTGGGCGTGGACCATTACGGCGCCTTCTTCCGCAAGGCGCGGAGCCTCTTGAAGGAGGACGGGGTGATGCTGCTGCACGCCATCGGCCGGTCCGATCCGCCGGGCGTCACCAATCCGTTCATCGCCAAATATATCTTCCCCGGCGGCTACATCCCGGCCTTGTCGGAAGTGACGCCGCACATCGAGAGGAGCGGGCTCTTCGTCACCGACATCGAGCTGCTGCGCCTGCACTACGCGCAGACGCTGAAGGCGTGGCGCCAGCGCTTCCTCGCCCGCCGGGACGAGGCAGCGCGGCTCACCGACGAGCGGTTCTGCCGCATGTGGGACTTCTACCTCGCCGCCAGCGAGATGGGCTTCCGCCACCAGGGCCTGAACGTGTTCCAGATCCAGCTCGCCCGCCGGCAGGATGCGGTGCCGCTGACACGGGGCTACATCGCCGACGCCGAAGCACGGCTGCGGCAGGCGGAAGCCGCCCGCGCAGCGCCGTTGCGGCTGGCGGGAGAGTAGGGAGGCTGTGACGGGTGCCGGCCCGTTCCCCGGACCAGCGACGGCGAAAGCCGGAGCGCCGAGCCGGGGGCCAGCGCAACACCCCCCCGCGTTGTGACGGTGCCCCCCCTCTCCGCTTGCGAGAGAGGGGCCGGGGGTGAGGGGGCAGCGCCGGAACCCCGGCGACGGGCCAATGTCGCCCCACCTCTCACCCCAACCCTCTCCCGCAAGGGGAGAGGGAGCACGGCCGGTGCCTTTGGCCAACGCTGTATGACGTCCGGAGCACGACGGCCGTTCGGCCCGCGCCCCCACCCCTCAGACGAAATACAGCCAGGTGATCAGCGCGAAGGGCGGCAGCAGGAAGGTGAAGGACCACGCCATGTAGCCGAAGAAGCTCGGCATCTTCACTCCGCGATGGCGGGCGATGGAAAGCACCATGAAGTTCGGCGCGTTGCCGATGTAGGTGATGGCGCCCATGAACACCGCGCCCGCGGAGATGGCCTCCAGCGTCACCGCCAGCGGCCCCATCAGCTGGTGGGGATCGCCGCCGGCGAGGTTGAAGAACACGAGATAGGTCGGCGCGTTGTCGAGGAAGGCGGAGAGCGCGCCCGTCAGCCAGAAGTACCAGACGTTGACCGGCTGGCCGTCCGGCCCCGTGACGAGATCGACCAGCGGGGATAGCGCGCCGCTGCTGCCCGCCTTCAGGATGGCGATCACCGGGATGATGGTGAGGAAGATGGCGGCGAAGAGCTTCGCCACCTCGCGGATGGGCTCCCAGTCGAAGCCGTTGCGCTCGCGCACGATCGCCGGGGTGATGGCGAGCGAGATCAACGCGAAGACGATGAGCAGCACGTCGCGCACCACCCACTGCAGCTCCACATGGGTGCCGTAGACGTTGAAATTGATGCCCGGCTTCCACAGCGCCGAGATGAGGATGGCGCCGATGATGCCGCCGAGCAGCGGGATGTTCTGCGCGCCGCGCAGGCCGAGGCTGTCGGTGGTCGGCGTCGGGTCCGGCGGGTGACGGATGATCTCGTCCTCGCGCGAATAGAAGAAGCGGTCGAGGAGGTAGAACACGACGAGAAGGATGCCCGCCACCACCATCGTGTCGTGGAAGAGGTGGGTGGTGGTCCAGAAGAAGTTCACGCCCTTCAGGAAGCCGAGGAACAGGGGCGGGTCGCCGAGCGGGGTCAGCGAGCCGCCGATGTTCGACACCAGGAAAATGAAGAACACCACCGTATGCACATTGTGCCGGCGGTTGTCATTGGCGCGCAGCAGCGGGCGGATCAGCACCATGGAGGCGCCCGTGGTGCCGATGAGGCTGGCGATCACCGTGCCGATGGCAAGGATCACCGTGTTCACCAGGGGCGTGCCCTTGAGATTGCCCGTCACGAGAATGCCGCCGGACACGGTGAACAAGGCGAACAGCAGGATGATGAAGGGGATGTATTCGAGGAGAGCCGTGTGCACCACCTCATGCGCGGTCGCCGAGGGGCCGTAGGTGAGCGAGAACGGCACCGCGAAGGCCAGCGCCCAGAACAGCGCCACCTTGCCGTAATGGTGGTGCCAGAAGTGCGGGGCAAGCAGCGGGAAAAGCGCGATCGACAGCAGCATGCCGGCGAAGGGTATGCCCCAGAGCAGGGGGAGCGTGGCGCCGTTGAGATTGGGCGCACCGTCCGCCGCCAGTGCCGGCGCGGCCGAGAGGGTGGTCAGGAGGAGTGTTGCTGCAACGCCCGAAGCGACCCTCAACCCGCGACCCGGCGCCGTCATCGCCACCCTCCAGTTTGATCCCTGCGGTTTTGATGGACGAAGGGCCGGCATGTGGCAAGGCCAAACCAGCCGCGACGGCGGTCGGGGGCGGTTCGCGGCGCGTCGTGATAAGCTCGGCCCGATGACCGAGATCCTCTTCTATCACCTTGAGCGCCGCCCGCTGGAGCAGGTGCTGCCGATGCTGCTGGAGAAGTCGCTGGAGCGCGGCTGGCGGTGCGTGGTGCAGTGCGGCTCGGCGGAGCGGCGGGACGCGCTCGATTCCCACCTGTGGACCTACAGCGAAGCCTCCTTCCTGCCCCATGGCACGGAGGCCCAGCCCTCGCCCGAGCGCCAGCCGGTGCTCATCGCCACCACCGAGGCGAACCCCAACGGCGCACAGGTGCGCTTCCTGGTGGATGCGGTGCCGCTGGCCGATGCCACGCCCTATGCGCGGGTGGTCCACCTGTTCGACGGGCGCGACGACGAGCAGGTCGCCAAGGCGCGCGAGCGCTGGCGCGAGGCCAAGGCGGCGCCCGGCAACGAACTCACCTACTGGCAGCAGGACGAGAACGGGCGCTGGGTGCGGAAGGCGTGAGGGTCCACGCCCCCTTTTCCCGAGGCCGACATCGCCCGGCTTGTCCGGGCGATCCATCGCGGGTGCGATCGGGCTCTTAAAAAGCGAGCGCCGACAAAGCGATACGTCGATCCCCCGGACGCGCCGGGGGATGACGGCGCCCGAGAGTTTCCTATGCCCGCGGCCGGCGGCGAAACACCCGTGACAGCAGTGTCAGCGCCGGCAGCACGAGGCCCGGCACGGCGGCGAGGGAGGCGTAGGAGGCGACGTTGGCCTGGGTGGCGCGCAGGTCCGCGGCCACCGCGTCCAGGGCCGACTGGCTCACCTGATTGGCCAGCGCCAATTCGCGCGAGGGCTTCAGCGAGGCGCCGACGATGGCGACGATGAGGGCGAGCAGCAGCCCGCCGCCGCCCACCGTCACGGCCGCCCAGATGGGCCCCATGGATTGCTCAAGGGCCAGGAACAGCGCCACGCCCAGCATCACCACGCCGAAGCTCGCCACCAGGGCGGCAAAGGCAAAGAGGCCCGTGCGCGCCGCGATGTGGCGCAGGTGGATTTCGGCGATGATCGTGTTGGTGCGCAGCAGAATCTTCAGATTCCGCGAAAGCTGGTCGAAATTCATCCCGCGTCCCTTCCTCTGCGCACCCACCGGACCGGCCGGAGCAGCGAGCCTGCCATCGTGCCGGCCACGAAGGCCACCGCTATCCACGCCAGCGGGCTCATCCGCACGGTCCGCCGCGCCTTGGCGCTCCCGGCGGCGGCGACCGCCTCGGGTCCGCTGGGCGGATCCTTCGACATGGCCGCCCTGAGAGCCACCCCCGCCAGCTCGCTCTGGAGCCCGACCAGCTCGGATTCCCGTTCGTCGCCCATGCCGCCTCCCGGATCGTCTCCGGGCGCCTGAGAGGGAAGCACCGCGCCCCGTCCTGTCAAGCCGCCCTGCGCAAGCAACAACTGCCGGACCGTGCGATTGATCCGCACCGAACCGACATCGCGCGCTTCAAGGCGGTGGAAAGCGGCTTTCTTGTCGAAAGAAGGCCATTCACCGATCAAGTTGTTCAACTTGGGCGGATCGCGCTCTAGCATCCCCCTCCCGCCCAAGGACGATCCCTCAAGAGGCCTGCCCCCAATGAGCCCGACCAACGCCGCGCCGCGCACCCTCGACTATTTCTTCTCCAGCGTGAGCCCCTGGACCTTCCTCGGCCATGGCCCGGTGATGGCGGTGGCCGCCCGCCACGGGGTCGAGGTGCGCTTCCATCCGGTGGCGCTCGGCCCCGTCTTCGCCGAGACCGGCGGCCTGCCGCTGCCCAAGCGCGCCCCGCCGCGCCAGCGCTATCGCATCCTCGAACTGCAGCGCTGGCGCGAGAAGCGGGGCGTGGACCTCAAGGTCCATCCCGCCCACTGGCCGTTCGACGGCACGCTCGCCGACCAGACCATCATCGCCGCCATCGAGGCGGGGCACGCGCCCGGCGACCTGATGGAGCGCATCTTCTCCGGCGTCTGGGTGCGGCAGGAGAATCTCGCTCTGCCCGAGGTCATCGCCGCCTGCGCCGACGCGGTGGGCCTGCCCGGCGCCGAGCTGGTGGCGGCGGCGGGGGAGGAAAAGATCGCCGCCATCTATCTTGAGAACCGCGCGAAGGCCCTTGCCGCCGACGTGTTCGGCGCGCCATCCTACGTGCTCGACGGCGAGGTCTTCTGGGGCCAGGACCGCATCGACCTGCTGGACGATGCCCTCACCTCTGGCCGCGCGCCCTACAAGCCGGATGTGGCCTGATCCCGTCTGCCCCCTTCCGGTCCCGATCGGCGTGCTTATCTAGCGGCGATGACGCGGCGGAATGGCCGCGGGACGTGAGGCGGGATTTGGAGGCGCGCATGGTCTTCCCGACAGCCCCGGCGCATTCGGCCGGACTTCCCCTCGCGGCGGCCCTCGCCGCGAGCCTTCTCGCGGGCCCGGCCGTCGCGCAGGCGCCGGTGCCGATGCCGCCCGGCGACACGGCGGCGCCGCGCTTCTCCTTCGCCCCGGTGGAGGGCGGCGCGCTCAAGCTCGACCGCGAAACCGGCCGCGTCTCCCTGTGCGCGAAACGCGGCACCGGCTTCACCTGCGAGGCGGTGCCCGATACGCGCGACGCCTATGAGGCGGAGATCGCCCGGCTCCAGGCCGAGAACGACACCCTGCGCCGCTCGGCCCAGCTTCCGCCCATCCCGCCTTTGCCCCCGTCACCCGGTGCGGGCCCGAACGCCAGCCCCGACACGTCGGACATCGACCAGGCGCTGGCCTATGCCGAACGCTTCTACAAGCGCCTGCGCGGCCTCATCGACGAGTTCCGTTCGCCCAACGGGCAGGAGAAGCTGTGAGAGCGACTTTGCGCCCCGGAAAATAGCGAGCAAGAGCCGTCGTCCTCCGGCTTGACCGGAGGACCCATGGTACCGTCTGCCCCGGTGGTCGGCTGCTTGCGCGGGTGGGCGGATGGGCCCTCCGGTCAAGCCGGAGGGCGACGGTTGGACCGAACGCGACGGTCGACCCGGACTCAGAAATCCGCCAGATACCCATCCACCCGCTTCAGCGCCCGATCGGAGATGGTGCCGGGGAAGGCGATGAAGACGTGGCAGCCGCCGGGATAGACGTCGAGCTCCGTCCCGTTCCCGGCCGCGGCCCACGCATTGGCCATGAACAGCGTGTCGTCCACCAGAAGGTCGCGGCTGCCGACGATGAACAGCGCCTTGGGCAGACCCTTGAGGTTGGCGAGCAGCGGCGACACGTCGGGATCGTCCGCCTTGCCTTCGAGGCGCAGGTAATTGTTGACGAAGAAGGTCACGTCCCGCGTGTTCAGAACCAGCGGCAGGTCGCCCCAGTTGCGGGCGGAGGGGGTGAGGCGCAAATCGTAGCAGCCGGCGGTGAGCACGGCGGCGGAGAAAGGGCTGAGGCCGTGGCGGTCGCGCAGCCGCAGGAGGGTGACGACCGCCAGCGTCGCGCCGCCCGATTCGCCGCCGATGGCGAAGCGCTCGGTGCCGAAGCGGGCCTTGCCCTCCTTGACCAGCCACAGCGCCGCCGCCTCGCAATCGTCCGGGCCAGCGGGGTAGGGCACTTCCGGCGCGAGGGCATAATCCACCGAGACGACCGCGAGGCCGCAATTGGCGGCGATGCGGTCGAGCAGCGCCTCGTTCTCGCGCGCGGAGCCCACCGTCCAGCCGCCGCCATGGATGTGCAAATAGACGCCCTTGGGCGCCCCGTCCGGCATGAAGATGCGCACCGGCACCGCACCGCGCGGGCCGGGGATGGTCTCCACCGAGGCGCGCGGGCTCTCCGGCGCCAGCGGGAACGTGCCCTTGCCTTGCAGGCGGGCGGCCCGGATGTCGGGCAGCGGCGCCGCCCAGCGGTCCGGGATGGCGCCGAGGGCCTTCACGATGGCATCGTTGACCATGCGCGTGTCCGGCGCGACGGCCGCATCGGAGAACACGGCGGGATCGAGAACCAGCTTCGACATGGATGGACCTTAGATCTTTGGCGTCGCCGTCCGAAAAGGCGGCGCGGCAGGCCGTGAACTGGTACGTGGCGGGCGAGAACCGCGCAAGCAGGAGGAGACACCCATGGCGCGCACCAGCCGCACCCCGGCGAGACTGAGCGGGGCCGTGCGCCACGCTGAGGCGACGCTCCAGGTGGAGACCTCCGGCGAGGGCTTCACCGACATCACCCGCGAGGCGACCGCCTTCCTCACCGAGATCGCGGCCGGCGACGGGGTGCTGACCGTCTTCTGCCGGCACACCTCGGCCTCCCTCACCATCCAGGAGAATGCCGACCCGGACGTGCAGACCGACCTCCTCACCGCCTTGCGCACCCTCGCGCCACGCAATTTCCGCTGGGTGCACGACACCGAGGGGCCGGACGACATGCCGGCCCATGTGCGCACGATGCTGAGCGATTCGAGCCTCTCGATTCCCGTGCGCGGCGGGCGGCCGGGGCTCGGCACATGGCAGGGCGTCTATCTCGTGGAGCACCGCGACCGGCCCCATCGCCGGGAGGTGGTTTTGACTTTCACCGGAACGCTTGGTCAATTTTCCTGATCGGCTTGTCACCGCTTCGCCACGGATTGATGATCGCAAGATCGATTCGTGCGTGCTCTTCGTGAGTTTAGAGGGCGATTCACTGATCAAGTTGGTTTAGCTTGGTCGGATTGCGCTCTGGCGTTGCGGCGGTCGCGCGACAAGAAACTGAAGCCTTGCGGGGGAGGAAGCATGGTGGAAGATGCCGGGAACGGACTGCGCCTCGTCATTGCCGACGACCATCCCCTGTTCCGCGGCGCCCTGCGCGAGGCGGTCCTCGGCCGGAGCGCCGACGCCCGGATCGAGGAGGTCGGCACCTTCGACGACCTGACCGCGCTTCTGGAACGCGACGCGGATTTCGACCTCATCCTCCTCGACCTCACCATGCCGGGCGCGCGGGGCTTTTCCGGCCTCATCTATCTGCGCGCGCAATACATGGCGATCCCGGTGGTGGTGGTCTCCGGCAATGAGGAGCCGGCGGTGATCCGCCGCTGCATCGATCTCGGCGCCTCCGGCTTCATCCCCAAGAGCATGAGCGTCGGCAGCATGCGCGATGCGGTGGCGCAGGTGCTGAAGGGCGAGACCTTCCTGCCGCCCGACATCAACGTGACCACCAAGGCCGACGCCGAGACCGATGCCATCATCGCCCGCCTCTCCACCCTCACGCCCCAGCAGGTGCGGGTGCTGATGATGCTGGCCGAGGGCCGGCTCAACAAGCAGATCGCCTACGAGCTGTCCGTCTCCGAGGCGACGGTGAAGGCGCACGTCTCCGCCATCCTGCAGAAGCTCGGCGTGGAAAGCCGCACCCAGGCCGTGATCGCCGTGTCCAAGGTGGAGCAGGGCCTGTGGAGCCATCCGCAGGCGTGAGCGCGGGCCGGCCGGCTCCGCCGCGGTAGGGACCTCTTCACCGCTCCCGTCCTAAACATGGCGGGGACCGGCACGCTAGCGGCGTGGCGGGAACGGCGGAAGGATCGAGATGACCGAGCAAAGCCTGAGCGGCGCTGAAGCCCCCCGGCGCCGCACCCTGAAGGAGGCGGTCGCGCTCTACACCCAGCGCGACGTGCTCTCCGTCAGCCTGCTCGGCTTCTCCTCCGGCCTGCCGCTGGCGCTGGTGG
>JAEZMT010000238.1 GCA_023442085.1 Pseudomonadota bacterium
ACCGGCTATCGCTATGACCACGACGAGCCGGATGCCTTCTCCGGCCAGGACTATTTCCCCGAGGCGCTGGGCCGCCAGAGTTTCTACCATCCGGTGGAGCGCGGTTTCGAGCGGGAGATCAAGAAGCGCCTGGATTACTGGGCGCGGCTCAGAGCCGAGCGGGGCGGAAAATAGCGGGGCTGTCGGCCTTCGTATATGATCCGCCGAGGCTGGCACCGACGAAGACCATCATGACCCGGCTGATGCGCGAACTCATCGAGAAGCTGGAAGCCCTGCCCGAGGCGGAGCAGGACGCGCTCGCCCGCGAGGTGCTCCACATGATCGAGGCGGGCGCCGCGGACGGCGACGTATATGTCCTCACCCCCGAGCAGGAGGAGGAGGTCCGCCGCGCGCTGGAGGATGGGGAGCCGAACGCGTCACCCGAGGAGGTCGAAGCCTTCTTTGCCCGCTACCGGAAATGAAGATCACCTTCCGTGCCCGCGCCCTCGGGCACCTCAGGCAGATTGAGCGTTACGTCGCCGCCGACAGCCCCGCGGCCGCGGGCCGCCTTGTCGCCCGCATCGAACGGGCCATCCTCAATCTCGCAGACCACCCTTTGTCCGCTCCGGCGGGCGTCGTGCCGGGTACGCGGCAACGCGCCATCGACGATACGCCATATCTTGTCATCTATCGTGTGGATACGGATGGCATCACCATCCTCGCCGTTCTCCATGCCGCGCGCCGTGTGCGCTCCTGATCTATTCCGGAACCCGCCATGACCCTGCCCCCCGCCCTCATCGTCTTCCTCGGCGCCGGCCTCGGCGGCATGATCCGGCATTTCGTGAACATGGCCGTGCCGCGGCTGCTGGGCACCGGCTTTCCCTTCGCCACCTTCCTCATCAACGTGTCGGGCAGCCTCATCATGGGGCTCATGGCGGGCTATCTCGCCTTCAAGGACGGCGAGACGTGGACGCAGCCTGTGCGGCTGTTCCTGACTACAGGGATGCTGGGCGGCTACACCACCTTCTCCACCTTCTCGCTGGATTTCCTCTATCTCGCCGAGCGCGGGGAACTGGGATTGGCACTCGCCTATGCCATCGGCTCGGTGCTGCTCGGCTTCGGCGGCGTCTGGGCCGGCATCATGCTGGTGCGCAGCCTGACGTGATTGGCGCGCTGCCGCCGCTCACGTGCCGCGCGGGCTTTGGGGCGCGCAGGACTTTCGGCGAGACGGTGGCCATGGCGCGGTGAAAGCTCTATTGCTGCGGATCAAAGGGTTTGCGCGAGGAACAGGGCGAAGATGGCTGTCGTGACCAGAACCGTGGCCGAGGACGAGGCGGGCATGCGCCTCGACCGCTGGTTCAAGGTGCATTATCCGGACCTCTCCTTCGGTCACCTGCAGAAGCTGGTGCGCAAAGGACAGGTGCGGGTGGACGGCGGCCGGGTAAAGACCTCCTCCCGTGTCGAGCCAGGCCAGAGCGTGCGCATTCCGCCGCTTGGTACCGATGAGCCCGAGGCGGCGCCCGCGCCGGCAAAGGGCGCGCGCAACGGTGAGGCCGGCAAGGAGGGCACCCGTGCGGCTCCCGCCGAAGCCGGCGCCAGTTCGCCCGCAAAGCCCCGCGCGGCCAAGGACCCCGCCCTGCGCAAGCTGGAGGAGGATCGGGCCTTCATCAAGTCCATCACCCTGTTCGAGGACAAGGACGTGATGGTGCTGAACAAGCCGTTCGGCCTCGCAGTGCAGGGCGGCTCGGGCACCTATCGCCATGTGGACGGGCTGCTCGAGGCGCTGAAGGACCGGGACGGGCAGAAGCCCCGCCTCGTCCACCGCATCGACAAGGACACGTCCGGCTGCCTGCTCATCGCCAAGTCGCGCCTCGCCGCCTCGGTGCTGGCCAAGAGCTTCCGCTCGCGCGAGGCGCGCAAGGTTTATTGGGCGGTGGTGCCCGGCGTGCCGAAGCCCCGGCAGGGGCGCATCTCCACCTATCTCGCCCGCGACGAGGACGAGGAGAAGATGCGCGTCGCCCGCCACGGCGAGGACGAGGCGAGCCACGCCATCACCTATTACGCAGTGGTGGACCAGGCCGCGCAGAAGATGAGCTGGCTGTCGCTGAAGCCGGTCACGGGCCGCACCCATCAGTTGCGTGCCCACCTTGCCCACATCCACCACCCCATCCTCGGCGATCCGAAGTATTTCAACGTCGAGAACTGGGAATTGCCGGGCGGCTTGCAGAATCGCCTGCACCTGCTGGCGCGGCGGCTCGTGATCCCGCATCCGCGCGGGCAGGGGGTGATCGACGTATCCGCGCCCCTGCCGCAGCACATGGCGCAAACCTTCGCCGTGCTAGGCTTCGACGCCTCGCAGTACGATCCGATCCTCGAAGCGCCTGAGGCCTGAGGCGCGCCAATATCAGGGACCTTCGGCGCGCCACGCTGAAGCTGACGCCTTCGACCTTTGTCTAAGCCTTGTTCCGTAAGGGATTCTGGTAACCGCCTCCGGCTTGAAGTCGCGGTATCTTCCCCTATGGTGCGGGCCAAGGCCTGAAGGCCAAAGAAGAAGCACTCCGGAGTCGTCTCCGGTCGCGCCCGAGGGAATTGATCTCAATGACAGCCCTTCTCGCCCTCTCGCGAGGGATCGATGCCGTCAACACCCGCATCGGCAAGGCCGCCGCGTGGCTGATCCTTGTCTCCATCCTGGTGTCGGCGCTCAACGCCATCATCCGCAAGCTGTTCGACATGAGCTCCAACTCGTGGCTGGAACTGCAATGGGTGCTGTTCGCGGCCGTGTTCCTGCTGTGCGCCTCGTGGACGCTCATCGACAACGAGCACATCCGCATCGACATCGTGAATTCCCGCCTGCCCAAGCGCTGGCGCGACGGCATCGACATCTTCGGCCACATCTTCTTCCTGCTGCCTTTCTCCATCCTGCTCCTGTGGACCTCCTGGCCCTTCTTCCTGGCCTCCTACGGGATCAACGAGCAGTCCCTCAATGCCGGTGGTCTGCCCCAGTGGCCGGCCAAGCTGCTGGTGCCGGTGGGCTTCTTCTTCCTGACGCTGCAGGGCATCTCCGAGCTCATCAAGCGCATCGCCATCTTCACCGGGAAGATGGCGGACCCCCACGAGGGCACGGGCGGCAGCCATGCGGCACTCGCCGCCGAGGCGGAGCGCCTGCTCGCCGAGGCCGAACTCCCCGAAGGGGCGCCCGGCGCCGCTGCGGCAACCAAGAAGTAGGGGCGCGCGCCATGTCCTTCGTCCGCACGCTCCTCAAGCGTCGTCCCGTCGCCGCGGTCGCCGTCGCGCTGCTCGCCGTCCTGCTCATCGCCCTGCCAGACGTGGCGATGGCGGCGGAGCCCGGCTTCCGGGGCTGGTTCATCCACAACATGGCGCCGATCATGTTCGGCGCCCTGGTGCTGTTCCTGCTGCTCGGCTACCCGGTGGCCTTCTCGCTGGCCGCCAACGGGCTCATCTTCGGCCTCATCGGCATCTATCTCGGCCTGTTCGAGCCGAAGTTCCTGCAGGCGCTGCCGGAACGCGTCTATGGCACCATGAACAACGAAGTGCTCCTCGCGGTGCCCTTCTTCACCTTCATGGGCCTCATCCTCGAACGCTCCGGCATGGCCGAGGACCTGCTCGACACCATCGGCCAGGTGTTCGGCTCCATCCGCGGCGGCCTTGCCTATGCGGTGATCTTCGTCGGCGCGCTGCTGGCGGCGACCACCGGCGTGGTGGCGGCCTCGGTGATCTCCATGGGCCTCATCTCGCTGCCCATCATGCTGCGCTACGGCTACGACCGGCGCGTCGCATCCGGTGTCATCGCGGCGTCCGGCACGCTGGCGCAGATCATCCCGCCCTCCCTCGTGCTCATTGTGATGGCCGACCAGCTGAACCGCTCGGTGGGCGACATGTATGAGGGCGCGTTCCTGCCGGGCCTGCTGCTCGCCAGCCTCTACGCCGGCTACATCTTCCTGGTCTCATCGATCTTCCCCAGCGCCGCGCCCGGCCTGCCTCTGGAGGCGCAGACCCTGCGCGATCCGAACCAGAAGACAATGCCCTCCCGCATCCTGGGTGCATTGGCGGCGGCGGGCTTCGCCTTCCTCATCGCGAGGGGGTCCCTGCCGGGCCTGACAGTGGGGGCCATTCCCGGCGTCGCCAACATGGCGGTGTGGGGCGTCGTGTCGTTCGTGGTGCTCTATTTCGTCATGTCGGGCACGGCGAAGCTGCTCACGCCCTCGCTCTTCATCGCGCTCACCTTGTCCATCGCCGGCGCCATCGAGCTCATGGAGATGAGCCATGTGAAGTTCGGCGCGGACTATGTGGTGCTCACCATGTCGGCCACGGTGGGCATCGCCTTCGTGGTGGCGGTGGTCAACCGCGTGTTCCGGCTCGGACTCCTGTCCAAGCTCGCCGAGCAGGTGGTGTTCGTGATGGTGCCGCCGCTGGCGCTCATCTTCCTGGTGCTCGGCACCATCTTCATCGGCGTCGCGACGCCGACCGAAGGCGGCGCCATGGGTTCGCTCGGCGCGGTCATCCTCGCCTTCGCCCGCGGCCGGCTGAAGTTCGACCTGATGCGGCAGGCGACCTATTCCACGGCCAAGCTCTCCGCCTTCGTGCTGTTCATCCTGCTCGGCGCCCGCGTGTTCTCGCTCACCTTCTACGGGGTGGACGGGCACAAATGGGTGGAGGAGCTGCTGGTGTCGCTGCCCGGCGGGCAGACCGGCTTCCTCATCGCGGTGAACGCGCTGGTGTTCGTGCTGGCCTTCTTCCTCGATTATTTCGAGCTGGCCTTCATCATCATCCCGCTGCTGGGGCCTGCGGCGGACAAGATGGGCATCGACCTCATCTGGTTCGGCGTGATGCTGGCGGTGAACATGCAGACCTCGTTCATGCATCCGCCTTTCGGCTTCGCCCTGTTCTTCCTGCGGTCGGTGGCGGCCAAGGTGCCCTATGTGGATCGGGTGACCGGCAAGATGATGCAGCCAGTGACCACCGGGCAGATCTACTGGGGCGCGGTGCCGTTCGTGTGCATCCAGCTCGTCATGGTGGCGCTCATCATTCTCTTCCCCGGCATGGTGACCCACTACAAGAGCGGCGGCGTCCAGCTCGACCAGCAGCAGATCCAGCAGCAGTTCGAGAACCTTTCCCCCGGCCTCGACGCGGCGCCCCCGCCGCCCCTCGATCTCGGCTTCGGGAAGTAGCGGGGCCCGGCCGGCCGGCTTTGCCCTCCTAAGGGCGCATTCGGAAGTGAGATGACGGGGCGGAGGGCTTCAGTTCCTCCGCCCCGTCGTGCATTCGTGGTGACGGGGAAGACCCTGCGATTCGCGGCGCGCCGCATGACCCAGGGTCCATCGATCGATCAAAGTGCTGGACCGGCCGGGGTGACCGCCAGCGTGGCGGAGCCAGGCCGACCCAAACGGGCTCGGCCGAGCGTGCGGAGGTGATTGCGATGAACCCGAGGCCCGACTTCTGTCCCGGCTGCGGGGCGCAGGTCTATCCCGAGGAGGCCCATTGCCCCTTCTGCGGCCGCAAGCTCCATACGAGCTATGTGATGCCGTTCCTCGTGGGCCTTGGCGGCACCGTGGTGGCGCTGATCTCCGGCGGCCTCGTCTGGTGGGTCATGTCCGACGAGCCGGGCGACGCGCCCGACGCTCAGCCGCAGGTTCAGGCCGCGGCACCGGCTCCCGCAGCGCCCGCCCAGCCAACACCGCCGCCCGCGCCGCCTCCGGCGCAGGCCGCAGCGCCGCCACCGGCACCTCCGCCCGCCGCCGCACCGGGACAGGAAGCCTCGCTCCCGCTGCCCACCGTGAACAATCCCGTGGCGGCACCGGCGGCGGACGCTGCCGCGCGGCGCGCCTTCGCCAAGAGCAAGCAGGACAGCTTCGCCCAGAACGGTCTCGACCTTACCGTCACGGCCGGCGGCGACGACGCGACGCTGCTCACCATCAAGTTCAATTTCCCGGCCAAGACGGCGGCCGAGCTGATCGTCGCCGGGCCGTTCCCCAAGCAGTGCGAGCAGCGCGGCTTCCGGCAGGTCTTGTTCGTCGATCCGTCCGGCATCACATGGATCT
>JAEZMT010000462.1 GCA_023442085.1 Pseudomonadota bacterium
CGTAGCCGCGGACGATGTGCGGCACGCGCTCGCGGAAGCCGTCCGTGAACCAACGGGCCATCACGCCGGGGGCGACGGCGGGGAGGCCGTCGCGGCGGATGCCGACGAGGCGCTCGTTCCAGACTGAGGCGGGGCCGATCTGCATGGCGGTGTCGCACAGGACGAGCCGATCCACCCGCGCCGGCGCATGGGCCGCCAGATGCTGGGCCACCATGCCGCCGATGGAAAGCCCGCAGACATGGGCCTTTTCGATGCCCAGCGCATCGAGCAATCCCAACGCATCCCCGGCGAGGGCGGCGATGGAATAGCCGGTGTTTTCATCGGGCAGCGGGGCGGCGTCGGAGAGGCCGTGGCCGCGCATGTCGTAGCGCAGCACACGGAAGCGCGCGGCGAGCGCCGGCATCACCGCATCCCAGACGAGGAAGCTGGTGCCGAGCGAATTGGCGAGCAGCAGGACCGGCGCGCCTTCCGCCCCTTCGAGCGCGTAATGGATGGTGCGGCCGTCGATGGCGATAAAGGGCATCCGGGTCTCCTGTGGAAGATCACACGGTGGCGATGGGGGTGACGGGCGAGCCCACGGCGCCGGGCAGGCGCAGGGGCGGGGCGGTGAGCAGGAAGCGGTTACGGCCGGCGGCCTTGAGATGGGCGGCGAGATCGGCCAGCCACCAGAGTTCACCGAGCGGCACGCCAAGCCGGAACAGGCAATGGTGGTGCAGCGGCATGGCCGCCTGCGTCGTCGCGGCGAGCCGCTTCGCGGGCAGATGCTCCACCGCATAATTGTCGGCGACGAGGGCCGAGATGCGGCTGTCCGAGATCCATTGCAGCAGGCGCGCGTCGCGGCCGTCGAGGGCGGCGCAGCTTTTGCCGAGAATCGCGCCGTCGGGGGCGCCATCCATTTCCATGACCACCTGCGTGAAGCCGGTGTAGAGGCAAAGGATGTCCCCCTCTTCCACCGTCACGCCTTGGGTGTCCATGGCCCGCATGAGATCGTCATAGCTGACGAGCTGGCGCTCGCGACCGAAGAGCGAGAGCAAGTCCACCAGTACGCCGCGGCCCTGCACGCCATGGACGGCGGCATTGTGGATGCCCAGCCGGTGCGCGCCGGAGGCGATACCGCGCGCCTCTGCGTCGCGCGGGCCGACGATATCTGTGCCGGCGCGGAAGCCGTTGTAATAGACCGGCTCGGGTCGACCTTCCCCGCTCACGTCGAACAGCGCCCCCACATGGGCGAAGCTGTCCCACTGGGTGGAGTATTGCAGGCAGATCTCCACCTTGTCGTCGCTCACCACGTCGACAAGGCTCGCGTCCTCCACGCACAGCTGCGCGTTGAAGCGCGGCGCCTCCTCGGTGCCGGTAGGCTTCAGCACGGGCGGCACGCGGCGGACGTTCAGCACGTTGCCACCGGGGCGGTCGAGGGGCAGGCTGAGGCACAAGGTGCGGCCCTCCTTCACCTCGGCGACGGCGGCGCGCACCTTGTCGGGAGTGATGAGGTTGAGGCGGCCGAGCTCGTCGTCCGGGCCGAAATCGCCCCAGGTGGAGCCTTCCGGCCGGCGGGGCCAGCGGGGATTGGACGGCATGCGGTCTCCTTTGCCGGGCGATGGACCTAGACCGCGCCCTTGCCCACCGTGATGCCGCCGCAGACCGGCAGCGTCTGGCCGGTGATAAAGCCGGCCTCGTCCGAGAGGAAGAAGGAAACCGCCTGCGCCACGTCCTCCGGCGTGCCCATGCGGCCGACAGGGATGGCTTCCACGATGGCGCGGGTGCGCGGAGCGTCGGGCGGGTTGGCGGCGGTGAAGAGGGGGGTCGCGATGGGGCCGGGCGCCACGGCATTCACGGTAATGCCGTCCTTGCCCAGCTCCAGCGCCCAGGTGCGGGTGGCGCCGATGAGCCCCGCCTTGCTGGCGGCATAGGCGGTGCGCAGTTCCTTGCCATAGGCGGCGCGGCTCGACACGTTGACGATGCGCCCGAAGCGCGCCGCCCGCATGCCGACGAGGAGCGCCTGCGTGGCCTGGATGGCGACGCCGAGATTGAGCCGCATGACGGCGGCGAAATCATCCGCCGTGGTGTCGTCGAGGCTGGCGGGCCGCACCATGCCCACATTGTTCACGAGGCGTGTCACGGGGCCGTGCGACAGGGCTTCCGCGAGGGCGGCGGTGGTCGCCGTCTCGTCCATGAGATTGACGTTGATGAAGCGCGCGTCCAAGTCGGCGGGAGGCGGCTCACGGTCCAGCACCACCACGGCGCGGCCGGCGGCAAATTCCTGCCGCGCCACCGCCAGGCCGATGCCGCCCGCGCCGCCGGTGACGAGGGTCCGCGGGCTCATTTCGCCTCCGGCAGATAGCAAACGCCGTCCACATAGGCCTTGCGCCAGCGCTGGATCTGCACGCGCTCGAACAGGCCGGCGGTGAAGAAGGGGTCCGAGGCGATGAAGGCTTCCGCCTCGGCCCGCGTCTCCAGCGCCACCACATAGAGCCCGCCGCCGGCGGCGTTGCCGTCGTCGTCCAGCTTGGCACCGCAGGCCAGCAGCAGGTGCTTGTGCGCATCAAGGAATGCGAGGTGCGTGTCCCGCACCTGGGCCCGCAAGTCCAGCGTGCCGGGCTTGTCGAAGGTCTCGATCATGTAGGGCATGCGGTGATCCTTCGGGCGCGGCTTCAGATGGCGGAGGGGTGGCGCGCCAGGGGCGTCACCTTGATGTCCATGAAGGGGAACAGGGGGAGCGAGGAGAGGAGCGTGTGCAGTTCGTCCACGCTCTCCACGTCGAAGATGGAGACGTTGGCGTAGCGCCCGGCGATGCGCCACAGATGCACCCACTTGCCCTGCCGCTGGAGATCCTGCGCATAGGCCTTTTCAGCCGCCTTGATGGCGTCCGCCTTCTCGACCGGGAAGTCGTGCGGGATGTTCACCTGCATCTCGACATGGAACAGCACGGGTTTCGCCTTCTTGACCGCGCGGAGACAAGGAAAAACCCCGGGCGCCCGCGCCGCAAGTGCGCGCAGGCGCCCGGGGCGCGCGCCGGGTCGGGGAGGAGACGGACCGGCGCGCTCGAGATTACTTCTTCACCAGGGGGCAGGTGCTGTCGCTGAGCGGCTGGAAGGCCTCGTCGCCGGGGATCACGCGGACGATCTCGTAATAGTCCCAGGGGCCCTTGGACTCCTTGGGCGACTTCACCTTGGCCAGATACATGTCGTGGACCATGCGGCCATCGGGGCGAATCTTGCCGTTCTTGGCGAACATGTCCTCGATGGGCAGCTCACGCATCTTGGCGATCACCTTCTCGCCCTCGTCGGTGCCGGCAGCCTCGGCGGCCTTCAGATAGTGCAGCACGGAGGAATAGACGCCGGCATGAACCATGGTGGGCATCTTGCCCTTCATCCGCTCGGCGAAGCGCTTGGAGAAGGCGCGGGTCTTGTCGTCCGTATCCCAGTAGAAGCCGGTGGTCAGCACCATGCCCTGGGCGGCGTCGAGGCCCACCGAGTGGATGTCGGTGAGGAACAGCAGCAGCGCCGCGAGGGTCTGGCCGCCCTGGGTGATGCCGAACTCGCGCGCCTGCTTGATGGTGTTGATGGTGTCGGAGCCGGCATTCGCCATGGCGATGATCTTGGCGCCGGAAGCCTGCGCCTGGAGCAGATAGGACGACACGTCGGAAGAGCCGAAGGGATGGGCCACCGAGCCCTTCACCGTGCCGCCCTTCTCCTTCACGATCTTGGCCACCTGGTTTTCCAGATCGTGGCCGAAGGTGTAGTCGGCGGTGATGAAGTACCAGGTCTTGTAGCCTTCGCTCACCAGCGCGTTGCCGGTGCCGGCGGCCAGCGAATAGACGTCGTAGGTCCAGTGCAGGCCGGTGGGCGAGCAGGCCTTGTTGGTCAGCGACATGGACGCCGCGCCGGAATTGATGTCGACCTTGCCCTTCTCCTTGGCCACCTCGCGCACCGCGAGCGCAGCCACGGAGCCGTTGATGTCGAAGATGGCGTCCACGTCCTGCGTGTCATACCACTTGCGGGCGGTGGCGGAGGCGATGTCCGCCTTGTTCTGGTGGTCGGCGGAGACGAGCTCGACCGGCTTGCCGTTGATGGGCTTGCCGAAGTCCTCGATGGCCATCTTCGCGGCCTCCACCGAGCCCGAGCCGGCGAGGTCGGAATAGGCCCCGGACATGTCGGTCAGCACGCCGATCTTCACGCCGCCGCCGGCATATTGCGCGGCCGCCGGGGCAACCATCATCGAGCTGGCAAGGAGCGCGGCCGCGAAGGACGCAGCGAGGGCCTGGGTCTTCATTTTTCCTCCATCGAGCTCACGTGCGGGACTGAGTGGCCGGCTGGCCAGCGCGTCTGCACGCCGGCGTGCAGCTTTGTTTCCAGCGCCCCATGTGCGCCCTGATCGGGGCGCGGCAAGGGATTTGGGGCAAATTTCCAAGCGTGCGTTATGCGCACTTTATAGGGCAGTTTGGTACGGCTTGGCCGCGATCCCAGTCAAGGGCATTCGATGCTGCACCTGCGAACGAGCCCCTAGAATTCGATCTAACAGACTATTAAATCTCAATTTAATCCATCCTGGTTTCGCTTGATCTAGATTTCAAATCCAGCATCCTTGCCTTTCTCACATGTTCGCATTACGAACATTAAATGTTATAAACGCACATGAGAGCGCGCCATGAGCGAAAGCCGCAGCGGACCCGTCACTCTCGTAGGCGGTGGCAGCATGGGTGTGGGCTGGGCCATCGTGTTCGCCCGGGCGGGACTCGACGTGGGGGTTCATGATGCATCGGCGGACGTTCGCGGCGCCGTTCTGCCCGCCATCGAAGAGCGTCTCGCGATGCTCACCGCGCACGGGCTGCTGGATGAGTCCCCGCAGGCGGTGATGGCGCGCGTGCGCGTGGTCGATACGCTCGCTGATGCCCTGGATGGTGCCATCCACGTGCAGGAGAGCATCCCCGAGCGGCTGGACCTGAAGATCGCGCTGTTTCGCGCGATGGACCAGATGGCGCCGCCGGATGCGGTCCTTGCCAGCTCCACCTCCTCGCTTCCCGCCTCGGAGTTTGCGAGTGACTTGCCCGGCCGCGCGCGGTGTCTCGTGGCTCACCCGGCCAATCCGCCCCATCTGCTTCCCATCGTCGAGATCGTGCCCGCGCCCTTCACTGATCCCGCCGCCGCAGCGCGCACGCGCGCGCTCATGGCGCGGGCAGGGCAGGTGCCGGTGGTGCTGATGCGCGAGGTGAACGGCTTCATCTACAATCGCCTCCAGGGTGCGGTGCTGCGCGAAGCCTATTGGATGCTGGAGCAGGGCATCGCCGACGTCGCGGACATCGACAAGGTGATGACCTCGGGCCTCGGCCTACGCTGGTCCATCGTCGGGCCGTTCGAGACGGCTGATCTCAACTATCGCGGTGGCCTCGCGGAGCATGCCCAGCGCATGGGGGAGCGCTACCGGCAGATGGGGGCCGAGCGCGGCCAGCCGGAAGGATGGAGCGACGCCCTCGTCGCCCGCGCCACGGTCGAGCGGCGGGCGCTGCTGCCGTTGGAGGACTGGGAGACCCGCGTCGCGTGGCGCGACGCGCGCCTGATGGCGGCGCGCGCCACCGAGCAGGCGGGCGACAAAAGCAGGGCGATTGGGCAGGCGGACGCCGGCCTCTATCATGCGCCGGCTGGGCACTCCGCCGCCAGCGGTTCGCAGGAGGGGGCATGACGACGGTCGAGGACAAGGACTATGTCCAGTCCCTCGTGCGCGGCCTCGAAGTGATCCGCGCCTTCAGCCAGTACAAGCCGCGCATGACGCTGAGCGAGGTGGCGCAGCACACCGGCCTGACCCGCGCCGCCGCCCGCCGCTTCCTGCTCACGCTGGTGCGCGAGGGCTATGCGGAGACCGACGGAAAGCTCTTCGCCCTGCGCCCCAAGGTGCTGGAGCTGGGCTTCGCCTATCTCTCCTCGCTCCCCATGTGGGAGGTGGCGCAGCCGGTGATGCGCGACGTGGTCAATTCCTTGCAGGAATCCTGCTCTCTCTCGGTGCTGGACGGGAACGACATCGTCTACGTGGCCCGCGTGCCCACGGCACGGGTGATGACGATTGGCCTGTCCATCGGCTCGCGCCTGCCCGCCTTCTGCAGCTCCATGGGGCGCGTTCTGCTCTCCGGCCTGCCGCCTGCCGAACTCGCCGTTTTTTACGACCGCGTGAAAATCGAGAAGCGCACGCCTCGCACGGTGGCCACCATGGTGGCCCTGAAGGAGGCGGTGGAGAATGCGCGCCGGCAGGGCTGGGCGCTGGTAGACCAGGAACTGGAACTCGGCCTGCGCTCCATCGCCGTGCCGGTGCGCAACCGGCGTGGCGAGGTGCTGGCCGCCCTGAATGTCTCCACCCATGAGGGGCGCTGCTCCACCGAGGCGATGCGCACGCGCTTCCTGCCGGCGCTGCTCGATGCCGCCCAGCGCATCTCGGCAGCGCTGCCGCAATAGCCGGCCTCGGTTTACCGCGCCCCGATGGACTGCATCACGTGCTTGACCAACGCGCGCTCGGAGCCGACGCCGGTCTTGCGATACATGCGCAGGCGGCAGTTCTTGATGGTGCCCTTGCTGAGGCTCAGTTTCTGGGCGATCTCGCCGGTGGTCTGACCGTTCATCAGAAGCAGCAGGATCTCGCGCTCGCGCGGCGTGAAGATGCCCAGCGCGTCCTCCAGCAGGCGGTCGGGATCGTCCTCCGCCCCCCGCTGCGGCGCATCGAGCACATACATGCGCCCGCCCGGCGCGAGCGGAAAATCGCGGTCGAAGACCTCCACCTTCACGCTCAGCGGCCCCGAGGCATGGATCGTCCCGGCCGGAGCGACGCGCAGAGCCTCCACCGCATTGGCGAGGGCGGGTGCGCGCCGGGCAGCGTCGCGCCAGGCATCGTTGGCGAAGACATCCACGCCGAACCGGTCCTCGATGAGGGTGGGCCGGGTGATGAAGCCTTCCACCTGCGCCCCGCGCGGATTGCGCAAATCGTTGAACAGGGCGCCGAGGTGGGAGCGGTGGAAGCCCTCCAGCATGGGGAAGATGAGCCGTGCGCGCTCGATGTCGGTTTGCGAAAAACGCCCGGTCTCACGCTCCAGGAACAGGCCGAAGCAGCAATGGCCGACGGTGGAGAAGAACATGCCCAGTTCGTCGGAGATGCTGGCCAGCGTCTGGAACACCTTGTGGTACCTGTCCCACGACTGGCCGGGAGAGCGCACGTCGTTCAGCATCAGCACGCCGGGACTGCCGTTGTTCCTCCAGTATTCGGAGAAGGGGTCCACGGACGAATACAGGTTGGAATAATAGGCGACCACGTCGCTCGCCACGTCCTTGGTGTAGAGCACATCCGGCGGCGCCACGCGCGAATAGCGGATGATCCAGCAGGCATCGTGGTTGATGGCGGCGCCGGCGAGTTCCACGAGTTCGCGATGGAAGCGGTCCGAACCGATCGAGCGGGCCACATCGCCCACGCGGGCGAACCATTCCGGGCTGTTCAGGCGCACGGCGCTGTAGCGGGCAGGCTGGGCAGCGGGCCGGGGTTGATCGGCGTCGACCATCGCAACATGCCCCAACGGATTCGCCAATCGCGACATTCTTGTTGCGGCGAATAAAGCCGAAGCACCGGCGCTTGGCAATTCTTCGGACGGCGCGGATGGACCATGGGACGCTCGCTTTAAAAATGGGGCCGGCCGAAGCCGGCCCCAAGGAGAAGCGCCGGAGAGCGCGATTGGGACGGAACGCTCTCCGGCGAGCGCCCAGGGGGGAAGCTCCTCGGAGGAAGCCCGGAGAGAGCCCTGGGGCACGACGGCCTGAGGTGGCTAAGGTTTCAGGCCGTACGTTCTTCAAGCGGGTGGGTGCGCAGGCGCAGCGGGTCGTAGAAGGGTGTCTTCACCACCCGCGCCGCGAATGTGCCGTCTGCCCCGCGCACCTCCAGCTCGGTGCCGCAAGCGGCAAGCTCCGGCGCCACGTGGGCGAGGGCGAGCGAGCGCATGAGGTAGCGGCTGTAAGCGGTGGAGTTCAGAAGGCCCACTTCCTTGCCGTCACGGAACAGCTTGGCGCCCGGCTCGGCGGCAGCGTGGTGGTCGATCTCCACCCCCACCTGCGCCACCCGCTCCTGCCCCTTGCGACGCACCAGCGCGTCGCGGCCGCGGAAGGCGGGCTTGGACAGGTCCACCGTCCAGCCCAGGCCCACTTCCCATGGGGTCGTGTCGCCCTGCGGCATGTCATAGGGGAAGAACAGGAGGCCACCCTCCACCCGCACCACGTCGAGGCAGGACCAGGAGACGGCCATGGCGCCCATCGGCTTTCCGGCGGCGAGGATGGCGTCCCACAGGGCGACGGCATCCGCCGCGGCGCAGAACACCTCATAGCCCCGCTCGCCGGAATAGCCGCCGCGGGCGATGGACACCGGACGGCCGAACAGCGTCGTCCGCTGGTGCCCGAAATAGGGCAGGCTCTCCAGCGCGAACGGGGTGTGCGGGTTGAGGATGTCGAGCGCCTTCGGCCCCTGCAGGGACATGATGTGGACGTCGTTGTCCTTGGTGAAGGTCA
>JAEZMT010000002.1 GCA_023442085.1 Pseudomonadota bacterium
ACCAGCTCGTTCATGCCGAAGGGCTTGGTGACGTAATCGTCCGCCCCCGCCTCCAGCGCCTCCACGATGCCGGGCTCGTCGGTGCGGCTGGAGAGGATGATGATGGGGCAGGTCTGCCCCTCCTCCCGCCAGCGGCTGAGCAGGTCGCGGCCGGGAATGTCGGGCAGGCCGAGATCGAGGAGCACGAGATCGGGCGCGCCGGCTGTCATGAGCGCCAGCGCCTCGGCGCCGGTGGCGGCGCTCTCCACGCCATAGCCCTGCGTGGGCAGGCCGGTGGCGAGCAGGCGGCGGATGGCGGGCTCGTCATCTACCACGAGGAGCTTGATGGGCGCGCTCACGGTGCCGCCTCCAGCATGGGTGCGAGCGCCTGCGCGGGCAGGTCGATGGTGAAGACGGCGCCCGCGCTGTCGGCGCGGTTGGCGACCGTGATGGCGCCGCCCATGGCCTCGATGAAGCCCCGGCAGATGGCAAGGCCGAGGCCCGTGCCCGCGCGCACCTGATCCTGCTTGCGGGCGCGGAAGAACTTGTCGAACACCTTCTCCACATCCTCCGGAGGAATGCCTGGCCCCTCGTCCAGCACCTGCAACGTCACGCGGCCGCCCTCCTGCCCGCCCTGGGCCCAGCCGTGGAGGGAGACGAGGGAGCCGGCGGGCGCGTATTTCGCGGCATTGTCGAGGAGGTTGAACAGCGCCTGCTCGAACAGCACCGGGTCGACATTCACCATGGGCAGGTCCGGCGCAAGGTCGATCTCCACCCGGTGGTCCTTGAGGATGGAGGCGGCCCGCCGCATGGCGCTGCCGACGATCTCGGCAAGGTCGTTGGGCATGGCATTGGGCACGATGGCCCCGGATTCCAGCCGCGTCATGTCCAGCAGGTTGGCGATGAAGCGGTTGAGCCGCAGCGCCTCCTCCTCGATGGTTGCCAGCATCTCGCCGCGCTGGTCCTCGCTGAGGGCAGCGGCGAAGCTCTTCAGGGTGCCGGCCGCGCCGAGGATCGAGGCGAGCGGCGTCTTCAGATCGTGCGAGATCGAGGTCAGAAGGGCCGAGCGCAGGCGGTCGGTCTCGGCATCGAGCCGCGCCTTCTCCACGTCGGAGACGAGGTTGGCGCGTTCGACGGCGAGGGCCGCCTGGTCGGCGAGGGCGTCGAGCAGGCGGCGTTCCTCGGGCGAGAGAGCCGGGCCATCCTTGTCCTTGTCGATGCCCACCACGCCCACCGCTCCGCGCCCCGTGTGCATGGGCAGGAACAGCCGGCGCGCGCCGGGCAGCGTATCGGCGCCGCGGCCGGCGGGGCGGTTGTTCTCATAGGTCCAGTTGGCGGCGGCAAGATCCGCCGCGTCGATGGCGTCTTCCGGGGGGTAGCCGGCCTTCACGGTGAGCGCGCCATCCTCCGGCAGCAGCATCACCACACGCACCTTCAGCATGGAGGCGATCTGGAAGGCGGTGGCCCAGAGGAGATCGTCGAGACTCACCGCGCCCGCAAGCTTCTTGGAGAAGAGATAGAGATCTTCCGTGGTCTTCGCCCGCGCCCGCGCGGCCAGCGCCTGCCCGCGCACCCGCGCCGTGAGATTGCTGGCGATGGCCGCCACCACCAGGAAGAAGAACAGCGCGATCACGTTCTCCGGATCGGCGATGGTGAAGGTGTAGAGCGGCGGGATGAAGAAGAAATTGAACGCCAGCATGGCGGCCAGCGAGGTCGCCAGCGCCGGCCACAGGCCGGAGCGCACGGCGCTGACCAGCACGGCGGTGAGGAAGACGAGCGCGACGTTCTGCAGCCCCAGCAGGCGTTGCAGGGCAAGGCCGATGAGCGTCGCCACGGCGACGAGGAATGCGCCCTCCGCATAGGCCCTCACCTCCCGCCGCACCGGGACGGGCACGGCCGCCCGCGCCTCCTCGGAGGCCGGCTGGCCGGCATCCCCCGCGATCACATGCACCGAGATGTTGCCGGAGCGGCGCACAAGGTCATGCACCACCGAGCCGTGCAAAATCTCGAACCAGCGCGAGCGGTCCGACTTGCCGATGACGATCTGGGTGACGTTGGCGGACCGCGCATAGGCGAGCACATCGTCGGCGATGTGCGCGCCGCCGGGCACGGTGACGGCTTCCGCCCCCAGCCGCTCGGCGAGGCGCAGCACCTCGGCGATGCGGTCGCGGTCGGCGTCGCCCAGCTGAAAGCTGCGTTGCGTCTCCACATAGAGCGCCACCCACGGCGCGCGCAGCCGGTCGGCGAGGCGCTTGGCATAGCGCACCAAAGCGGCGCAACGCTCGTCCTCGCTGATGCAGACCAGCACCCGCTCGCCGGCCGCCCACGGGCCGGAGATGGCATGGGCGCGCATGTGGCTAAGCAATTGCTCGTCCACCCGCTGGGCGGTGCGGCGCAGGGCCAGCTCGCGCAAAGCGGTGAGGTTGCCGGGGGAGAAGTAATTGTCCACCGCGCGGCGGGCGGTGTCGGGGAAATACACCTTGCCGTCGTGCAGGCGCTGGATGAGATCGGAGGGGGTGATGTCGATCACCTCGATCTCGTCGGCCCGGTCGATGATGGCGTCGGGCACCGTCTCGCGTACGCGGATGCGGGTGATCTGCGCCACCACGTCGTTCAGGCTTTCCACATGCTGGATGTTCAGCGTGGAATAGACGTCGATCCCGGCGGCGAGCAGTTCCTCCACATCCATGTAGCGCTTGGCGTGGCGGCTGTCGGGGGCGTTGGTGTGGGCGAGTTCGTCCACCAGCACGAGGTCGGGCTTGCGGGCAAGGATGGCGTCGAGGTCCATCTCCTCCAACTGCCGGCCCTTGTAGGGAGCCTTGCGACGGGGGATGATCTCGAAGCCCTCCACCAGCGCCTGTGTTTCCTTGCGGCCGTGGGTCTCCACCACGCCGATCACCACGTCGGCGCCGTCCTTCAGGCGGGTGCGGCCGGAGGCGAGCATCTCGTAAGTCTTCCCGACGCCGGGGGCGGCGCCGAGGAAGATCTTCAACTGGCCACGGCTCTCCCGCTGCGCCTCCTTCAGGAGGGCGTCCGGCGAGGGGCGCTGGTCGCTCTCGCGCTCTTCGGGCATTGCCGTCTCCCGGCCGGGCCGCTCCGGCCCCGCCTGTTCTATTTTGCGCCGGCGAAGCGGTCCAGCGCGAGATTGAGGGCGAGCACGTTCACCCTGGGCTCGCCGAGGAGGCCGAAGGTGCGCTCCTGCGTACTCTGCGCCACCAGCCGGCGCAGCACGTCCTCACCGACGCCGCGCGCCTTGGCGATGCGCGGCACCTGGAACAGGGCGGCCTCCGGCGAGATGTCCGGATCGAGCCCCGAGGCGGAGGTGGTGACGAGATCCACCGGCACAGCCGCGCCGGGATTCTCCGCCTTCAGCGCCGCGAGATCGCCCTTCACCCGCTCGAACAGCGCGGGGTTGGTGGGGCCGAGGTTCGAGCCCATGGAATTGGCGGCGTTGTAGGGCTGCGGCACGGTCTTCGAAGCGTCGGCCGGATCGGCGCCGGTGGTGGCGGAAGGCCGGCCGTGGAAGTAGCGGTCGGACGTGAAGGCCTGCCCGATGAGGGCGGAGCCGACCACGGTGCCGTTCTTCTCGATGAGGCTGCCGTTGGCCTGCGCGGGGAACAGCACCTGGGCGGCACCGGTCATGGCGAGGGGGTAGGCGAGGCCGGTGATCCCCGTCAGCAGGAGGACAAGGACGAGGGCGGGGCGAAGGCTGTTGAGCATGGTGGCTCTCCTCAGACGAGGTGAAGGGCGGTCACGGCCACGTCGATCAGCTTGATGCCGGCGAAGGGCACCACGATCCCGCCGAGGCCATAGATGAGCAGGTTCCGCTGGAGCAGCGCCGCCGCCCCGATGGGCCGGAAAGCCACGCCCTTCAGCGCCAGCGGAATGAGGGCGATGATGATGAGGGCGTTGAAGATGATGGCCGAGAGGATGGCGCTCTCGGGCGAGGCGAGCCCCATCACGTTCAAGGCGCCGAGCTGCGGGTAGAAGGCCACGAACATGGCCGGGATGATGGCGAAATACTTCGCCACGTCGTTGGCGATGGAGAAGGTGGTGAGCGACCCGCGCGTCATCAGCAGCGCCTTGCCGATCTCCACGATCTCGATGAGCTTGGTGGGGTCGCTGTCGAGGTCCACCATGTTGCCGGCCTCGCGGGCGGCCACCGTGCCGGTGTTCATGGCGACGCCGACATCCGCCTGGGCCAGGGCCGGTGCGTCGTTGGTGCCGTCGCCGCACATGGCGACGAGCTTGCCCTTGGCCTGTTCGTCGCGGATGAGCTTCAGCTTCGCCTCGGGGGTGGCCTCGGCGAGGAAGTCGTCCACGCCCGCCTCGGCGGCGATGGCGGCGGCGGTGAGGGGATTATCGCCGGTGATCATCACCGTGCGGATGCCCATGCGGCGCAACTCGGCGAAGCGTTCGCGGATGCCTCCCTTCACGATGTCCTTGAGGTAGATGACGCCCAGCACCCGACCATCCCGCGCCACGGCCAAAGGGGTGCCGCCGGCCTTGCCGATCTCCTCGGCGATGGCCTGCACCTCGCGCAACGTCTCCGGAGACAGGGGGCGCGCGCCCGCACCGGACGCCTGGAGATCCTTCAGGATGGCATCCACCGCGCCCTTGCGGATCACGGCGCCGTCCACGTCCACGCCGCTCATGCGGGTCTGGGCGGTGAACGGCACGAAATGGGCGTTGAGGGTGGCCATGTCGCGGCCGCGGATGGCGTATTTCTCCTTCGCCAGCACGACGATGGAGCGGCCCTCCGGCGTTTCGTCGGCGAGGGAGGCGAGCTGCGCCGCATCCGCCAGCTCCTGCGCGCTCACCCCGCGCACCGGGCGGAACTCGGCGGCCTGCCGGTTGCCCAGCGTGATGGTGCCGGTCTTGTCGAGGAGCAGCGTGTCCACGTCGCCCGCCGCCTCCACGGCGCGGCCGGACATGGCGAGCACGTTGAAGCGCACGAGGCGGTCCATGCCGGCGATGCCGATGGCCGAGAGCAGCGCGCCGATGGTGGTGGGGATCAGCGTCACGAACAGCGCCACCAGCACGACCACGGAGATGGTGCCCCCCGCATAGGCTGCGAAGCTCGGGATGGAGGCGGTGGCGAAAACGAAGATCAGCGTCATGCCCGCGAGCAGGATGTTGAGGGCGATCTCGTTCGGCGTCTTCTGCCGTTCGGCGCCCTCCACCAGGTGGATCATGCGGTCGAGGAAGGTGGAACCCGCCGCCGCCGTGATGCGCACCTTGATGTGGTCGGAGATGACTGTGGTGCCGCCGGTGACGGCCGAGCGGTCGCCGCCGCTCTCGCGGATCACCGGCGCGCTCTCGCCGGTGATGGCGGCCTCGTTGACAGAGGCGACGCCCTCCACCACCTCGCCGTCGGAGGGGATGACGTCGCCGGCTTCCACCAGCACCACGTCGCCCACCTTCAGCGAGGTGCCGGGCACTTCCTGCCAGTCAATGCCGGTGCCGGTGAGGAGCTTCGCCTGCGTCTGCGTGCGGGTGCGGCGGAGGGAATCCGCCTGCGCCTTGCCGCGCCCTTCCGCCACCGCTTCGGCGAAATTGGCGAACAGCACGGTGAACCACAGCCACAGGATGATCTGGAAGGAGAAGCCGAGGCCGCTCCCTCCCGTCGCGAGGTCACGCACGAAGAGGACGGTGGTGAGGAGGGCGACCACCTCCACCACGAACATCACCGGGTTCTTCACCATCGCGCGCGGGTCGAGCTTCTTGAACGACGCGCCGATGGCCGGCACCAGGATGGCCGGGTCGAGGATGCTGCTGGAACGGGGCTTGGCCATTTATGGCTCCCGGAAATCAGGGTTTGCCGACAACGAGCGCCACCATCTGGACAGCGGCGACGAGGACGAAGGCGGCGAGGGTCAAAAGAAGGATGAGTTCGGAGGTGCGCAGGGCCGGAGCCCGCGCGGATGGGGCGCGGCGGGTCATCTCAGCCCCCGAAGGTCTGGCCGGCCACCGCCGCGAGGTGCTCCACGATCGGCCCGAGCGCGAGCGCCGGGAAGAAGGTGAGGCCGCCGACGATGAGGATGACGCCCACCAGCAGGCCGACGAACAGCCCGCCATGGGTGGGAAAGGTGCCCGCCGAGGCCGGCACGGTCTTCTTCGCCGCGAGCGATCCCGCCAGCGCCATGGCCGGCACGATCATCATGAAGCGGCCGATGAACATGGAGACGGCGAGGGTGACGTTGTAGAAGGGCGTGTTGCCGGAGAGGCCCGCGAAGGCCGAGCCGTTGTTCGCCGTCGCTGAGGTGAAGGCGTAGAGGATCTCGGAGAAGCCGTGCGGGCCGGGATTGCTGATGGCCGCCACTGTTCCGGGCAGCACGGTCGCGACCGCTGTCCAGCCGAGCATCATCAGGGGCAGGACGAGGATGGCGAGCATGGCCATCTTCACTTCCTTGGCCTCGATCTTCTTGCCGGCATATTCGGGCGTGCGGCCCACCATGAGGCCGGCCACGAACATGGCCACCACCACGAACA
>JAEZMT010000048.1 GCA_023442085.1 Pseudomonadota bacterium
CGAGCGTGTCCTCCAGCTGCTTGATGCCGGCGGAGAGCGTGGGCTGGGTGACGCCGCAGGCCTCGGCCGCCCGGCCGAAGTGGCGTTCACGCGCAAGTGCGATCAGGTATTCGAGCTTGTCTATCATCCCGCCATATCAGGGCGGCGCGGGGGCGGGCGCAAGGCGCCATCGTTGCCGCACCGCAGCGGCTCAACATCTCATCCACTGCCCTTAGCTAAGACGGCGACGGTCCGGGCAGCCGAGCTGCACTGTCCGGTGGTAAGCAGAAGGTGCATTGGGTGAGTCGCGCAACCCCCCTCTCGTGAACGTGACCTTGAGCACAGGAACCGTCCTCCACCAATTAAGGTTATATTAGGGATGGCGATGGTGCGGCGGACCATCAGCCGGAATCGGGGAAGGGAGCTTCGCGATGCCCCGCGTTGCCAATGGATCGGTTCTGATTTCCGTGGTCGTGATGATGCTTGCCGCGCTGCTGGTGGCAACGCCCACCCTCGCGTTATTGACGCAGCCGCACGAGCGCCCGGCCGAGACGCCGAGGCCGCCTGTTCATCACGTAACCGCCTTCGCCTGAGATTCTATTTCGCTGACGCTTGGCTGAGGCTTGCGTGGCCCGCTTCGGGGTGGCGAGCCTTATGCCCGCGAGTCAGCCTTAGGGTAGGCGAATGTGGGGGTGGGCTGCGGCCGCGCGCGAGTCTGCCCGCAGCATTTTTCGGGTCACTGTTGAAAGCGTACACGTGCCGCCGTCCTGCGGGGCCGCGTGACAAAGGGCTTGCGACGCGCGGTCGGGGCTAGCCGCCGGGCGTTCTTGAACATGGGTGGCGACATGGTGGTGCGATCGGGGCAAGGGGTACGGCATGCTGGGCAGGCTTGCGGAGGGAGGGGGGCGAAAGCGCTACTTTCTGCGGTGGTTCTCGGTCTAACGCTGGCGCTTGCTCCTCTCGGCAACGCCGCATGGGCTCAGTCGCGCGGGCTGTTTCCGTCCCACGGCGGCTCACCCCTGGGTGACTTCTTCTCCGCCCTGTTCGGCGGCCGGCCCTCCTATCGGCCCGTGGAGCAACCCCGCATCATCGTGACGCCGCGCATGCTGGACGGACCCAGCTCTAGCGGCGGCGGCCATGGCTATTGCGTGCGGACCTGCGACGGACGCTATTTCCCGCTGCCCGGCCGCGCGGGGGCGGAGAAGAGCGATATCGCCCAGTGTGCCGCCTTCTGCCCCGCCGCCAACATGACCGTGGTGAGCACGTCCGATCCCGCGCGTGGTATCGATGGGGCCGTCACCCGCGACGGCAAGCCCTATTCGGAACTGCCCAATGCCTATGTCTTCCGCCAGCGTCTGGTGGAGGGGTGCACCTGCAACGGCAAGGTTGGCGGCCTTTCCCATGTCCATGTGATGGCGGATCCCACCCTGAAGCGCGGCGATGTGGTGATGACCTCCGAAGGCAGCCGCGTCTTCACGGGCAAGACCAAGGCGCCGCCCTATCGCGCTGCGGATTTCGTCGAGCCCTCCCGCTTCCCTGAGCTGCCGCGCTCCATGCGGGCGCGTCTCGACGAACTGACGGTGGCCTCGCGATAGGCGCTGACGCTAGACCTTGCGCGGCTGACGCGCGACGTTGAGGGCCACCGCCGCCCGGACCAGAGCCTTGAATGCTTCTGCATCCATCTGATCGCCCGGGCGTATGTCGATGGCCCGGCGCGTCCCGCCGCCAAGGCTTGCATTGAAGAGCCCGGCGGGATCTTCCAGCGCCGCGCCTCTGGCGAAGGTCAGCTTCACATACGCCTTGTAAACCTCGCCCGTGCACAGGATGCCGGCATGTTCCCATGTGGGCACGCCGGCCGGATTGGTGGGCTTGACCCACTTCACCGCCTCCGTGACCTCAGGATCGGCCTCGTGAATCAGCGCGCGCACGCGGGCGAGGACCTCACCGCGCCAGTCCTTGAGCCCGGCGATCTTCTCGTTGATCCGGCCGGTGGGGGAAGCGGCATCACCCATGCGTTCTTCCTGGCTGCCCAAGGGCCGGCCGTGTCGCCCTGCCGTTCAGACGGCGGCGCGGCTGCGCGACGATTTGCGATTGCGGCGTGATGGGCCGCCCGCCGATGCGATCTGTCCTCCCGCGTCTGCCATGTCGGCAACGGCACTGTCGGCGACGGGGACCTCTTCCCCCTCCACGGGCGCATCGGCCTGTTCGAGAAGCGAACGAATGCGCCCAGCGAGATCGCCGGCGGCGCCCTCGGCCACCGCCTGGCGGATGGGCGACCCGTCGCCCTCCAGCCGCGCGGTGAGGGCGGCGAGGCGCGCGGCGAGGTCGGTCATGCTTTCACGCAGGAGCGCGTTGTCGGCCGCGTTGGCAGGAGTCACCTCGCCCGCAAGCGGGACGGAAGCCGGCGGGGCGCTGTCGGCGCTGCGGCGCTGCACCGCTTCTTCCATGAGGGCATGATCGGCCTTGAGCATGCGCAGGGCATCTTCCAGCCGCCGGTTCTCGGCTTCGGCCGCGACGAACT
>JAEZMT010000051.1 GCA_023442085.1 Pseudomonadota bacterium
CCCGCCTCCACGCCGCCGCCGTCCAGCTCGGCGAGAGCGTGAAATACGAGAGCGCCGGCACCGTCGAATTCATCTACGACCCGGCACGGCAGGAATTCTATTTCCTTGAGGTGAACACCCGCCTTCAGGTGGAACACCCCGTCACCGAGGCGGTGTTCGGCATCGATCTCGTGGAATGGATGATCCGGCAGGCGGCGGGCGAAGACCCCATCGCCGCCGCCGGCCCGCTCACCCCCAAGGGCGCGGCCATGGAGGTGCGCGTCTATGCGGAAATCCCCCACGCCAACTTCCAGCCCTCCGCCGGCCTGCTGACGGAGGTGAAGTTTCCGGCGTGGGCGCGCATCGACGGCTGGATCGAGACCGGCACGGAGGTGACGCCCTTCTACGATCCCATGCTCGCCAAGGTGATCGTGAAAGCGGACGACCGCCCCGGCGCCATCGCCGCCTTGCAGAAGGCGCTCGCCGAGACCTCCATCTGCGGCATCGAAACGAACCTTCAGTATCTCTCTGCCATCGCGGCGTCCGACCTCCTCGCCTCCGGCAAGGTGGCGACCACCGCGCTGAAGGACTTCGCCTTCCGGCCGTCCAGCGTGGAAGTGGTCGTCCCGGGCGCGCAGTCCAGCCTTCAGGAGCTGCCGGGGCGGCTGAACCTGTGGCACGTGGGCGTCCCGCCGTCCGGCCCCATAGACGAGCACTCCTTCCGCCGCGCCAATGCCCTCGTGGGCAATGCCGAGACCGCCTGCGCGCTGGAGATGACCGTCAACGGCCCGACCCTGCGCTTCCATGACGATGCGGTGGTGGCCATCTCCGGCGCCCATATGCCCGCCAAGCTCGATGGCGCTCTGGTGCCGCATGATGCCGCCTTCCCGGTGAAGGCGGGGCAGATGCTCACCATCGGCCCCATCGACGGTGCCGGCCAGCGCGCTTATCTGGCGGTTGCCGGAGCGTTTCAGGCCCCTGAGGTGCTGGGTTCGCGGGCGACCTTCGCCCTCGGCCAGTTCGGCGGCCATGCCACCGGCACGCTGAAGGCGGGCGATGCGCTGCACCTCGCCCCCGCCGCCGCGCGGCCCACTGCGCCGGCCGAAACGGTGCCGGCCCCCGCCCCGCTGACGCGGGACTGGGAGATCGGCGTGCTCTACGGCCCCCATGGCGCGCCGGACTTCTTCCAGCCGGATGACATCGCGGACCTGTTCAGCGCCACCTATGAGGTGCATTTCAACAGCGCCCGCACCGGCGTCCGCCTCATGGGGCCGACGCCCCGCTGGGCGCGCGCGGATGGCGGGGAGGCGGGCCTCCACCCCTCCAACCTGCACGACAACGCCTATGCCATCGGCGCCATCGACTTCACCGGCGACATGCCCATCATCCTCGGCCCGGATGGCCCCTCGCTGGGCGGCTTCGTCTGCCCGGCGGTGATCGCCCGCGACGAGCAGTGGAAGATGGGCCAGTTGAAGCCCGGCGACCGCGTGCGCTTCATCCCCCTGCCCCGGCCGGAGGACCCCTTCGCCGGCCCCGCCATCGTCGGCGCGCCGGAGGAGACCTCCTCCCCCATCCTCGCCATCCATGAGGACGGGCCGGTGCGGGTGGTCTACCGCCGGCAGGGCGACGACAACCTCCTCGTCGAGTTCGGCGACATGCACCTCGATGTCGCCCTGCGCCTGCGCGCGCATCTCATGGCCGAGGCGGTGCAACAGGCGAAGCTGCCGGGCCTCATCGACCTCACCCCCGGCATCCGCTCGCTCCAGATCCATTATGACGGTGCGAGCCTGCCGCGTACCAAGCTGCTCGACGCCCTCGCGGAGATCGAGAAGGGCCTGCCGCCGGCGGAGGACGTGGTGGTGCCGAGCCGCATCGTCCATCTGCCCCTCTCCTGGAACGACCCGCAGGCTCAGCTCGCCATGCGCAAGTATCAGGAGCTGGTGCGGGCCAATGCGCCGTGGTGCCCGGACAACATCGAGTTCATCCGCCGCATCAATGGCCTCGAAGACGAGCAGGCGGTGAAGGACATCATCTTCGGCGCCAGCTATCAGGTGCTGGGGCTGGGCGATGTCTATCTCGGCGCGCCGGTGGCCACCCCCATCGATCCGCGCCACCGCCTCGTGACCACCAAATACAACCCGGCCCGCACCTGGACGCCGGAAAACGCCGTGGGCATCGGCGGCGCCTATATGTGCATCTATGGCATGGAGGGGCCTGGCGGCTACCAGCTGTTCGGCCGTACCATCCAGATGTGGAACACCTGGCGGCGCACGCCGGAATTCCGCGACAACCCGTGGCTGCTGCGCTTCTTCGACGAGATCCGCTTCTTCCCCGTCTCCCATCAGGAGCTGATGGAGGCGCGCGCCGCCTTCCCCCACGGCGCCTATCCCGTGCGCATCGAGGAGAGCCGCTTCTCCTATGCGGACTATGCCGCGAACCTTGCCGCCAATGCCGGCGCCATCGCCGCCGGCAAGGCCCGCCAGCAGGCCGCCTTCGAGGCGGAGCGGGCGCGCTGGAAGGCGGAGGGGCTGGACAGCTTCGTCGTCGAGGACGGCGCCGGGATGCTCGGCGAGGGCGAGATGCCGGACGGCTGCTTCGGCGTCTCCGCCAACGTGCCGGGCAATGTCTGGAAGGTGCTGGTGGAGGAGGAAACGGTGGTCGCCGCCGGCGACACCATCGCCATCATCGAGAGCATGAAGATGGAGATTTCCATCACCGCCCACGCCGCCGGCCGCGTCCGCGAGATCCGCGCCGCGCCGGGCCGCACCCTCCGCTCGGGCGATGTGGTGGCCGTGCTCGAAACCGTGTGAGGACCAAGATGACCAACGAGACCCCGCTCAGCGGCCCTCGCGCCTCTCTCCCGCCCGATGCGGTACCCATCGCCGTGGTGGGCGCGCATCTCACGGGCATGCCCCTCAATGGCGAACTCACCGGCGCCGGCGGCGTGCTGGTGAAGAGCTGCCGCACGGCGCCCGATTATCGCCTCTTCGTGCTGCCCGACACCACGCCCCGCAAGCCCGGCGTGGTGCGCGCCCCCGGCTTTTCCGGGCCGGGGCTGGAGGTGGAGGTGTGGGCGCTCGCGCCCGCCGCCTTCGGCCGCTTCGTCGCCGCCATCCCCGCGCCGCTGGGGGTGGGCAAGCTCCGGCTGGAAGACGGCTCGGAAGTGCCGGGCTTCCTGTGCGAGGCCCATGCGGTGGAGGAGGCGGAGGAGATCACCGCGCTGGGCGGCTGGCGCGCCTATGTGAGCGGCGGGAGGGGCGTGCCCCAGGCATAGGAGCGATAGGGCGGGCCCATCTTGCCCTGTGCCGCCCTGACGACCGTCATGGCCGGGCTTGTCCCGGCCATCCACGTGGATCGGCCGGGGATCAGTCTCCGCCCACCGTCCCCTCGGCCCGACGTGGATGCCCGGGACAAGCCCGGGCATGACGACAGTGAATGAACGGTGATGTCTGGGAGCCACCCAGCGCGAGAAAACCCATATTGCGGCGCACGCGGCACCCTCGCCCACCGCCAATCATTACTTCGTGATCCATTAATAGAGCTGAACAAGTGCTGAATCCCGGGCCGCTCCGCACGCCCTTCCAGCACCACGGCACCGCCCAAGCCGCCTTACTTTTCAACATCATGACCCGAAAACTTCGCCTCTTCGCAAAATGCGAAAGCGTGGCCGCATGTTTACGCTTCGGGAAGAACCTGTTCAGCACCCATTAAGACAAGTAAAAATCCTTTTATTTCCGTGCTTTAGCAA
>JAEZMT010000203.1 GCA_023442085.1 Pseudomonadota bacterium
AGCCCCACGAACGCGAGCAGGCCGATGGCGGCGCGCCGGCATTCCTCGTCCTGCCGCCGCATGGCGCCGGTGCGCAGCACGGCGGCGAGAAGCCCATATCCGAGGCGCTGCTGGTAGCCCACCATCACGTTCTCCAGCACGGTCATCTCGCCGAACAGTTCGGTGTTCTGGAACGTGCGGGAGAGGCCGGCGCGGGCGATCTCGTGGGAGGCCTTGCCGGCAAGCTGGATGCCGTCCAGCTCGAAGGCGCCCTCGCTCGGCTGGTAGAAGCCGGAGATGGTGTTGACGAAGGTGGATTTGCCGGCGCCGTTCGGCCCGATGAGGGCATGCACCTCGCCCGGCTTCACCCTGAGCGAGGCATTCGCCAGCGCCGTGAGCCCGCCGAAGCGCACGGTGAGGTCGCGCGCCACCAGCTCGGCTTTCTGCGCGCGGGAATCGAGGCGCAGGGTATCCTCGGCCGGCAGGCCCTCGGAGGCGGGCACCGCGCGGGGCACCGGCACCAGACGCTTCAGGCCGGCGGCGAGCGAACCCATGATGCCCCGCGGCATGACGAACATGACGACGAGCAGCAGCGCGCCATAGGCGAACTTCTGCCACACCGCGAATTCCTGCAGATATTCCGGCAGATAGGTGAGGATATAGGCGCCCAGCACCGGCCCGAAGGTGGAGGCCGCCCCGCCCAGGATCACCATGAGCAGGAAGCGCACGCTGTCCGAGAAGGTGAAGATGTCGGGCGAGATGTAGGAATTGAGGAAGGCGTAGAAGGTGCCGGCGAGGCCCGCCGTCACCGCCGCCGCGACGAAGGCGAGCGTGCGCATGGCGGTGGCATCCACGCCCAGCGCCCGCGCCGCGATCTCGCTCTGCGACACCGCCAGCATGGCCCGGCCGTAGCGCGAGATCTTGAGATTGTGCGCGGCGGCCGTGGCGAGAAACAGCGCCACCGCGAGCACGCCGTAGAAGGCATAGCCGGACAACCGCACCCCGAACGCATTGGGCGAGGGGATGGAGGTGATGCCGGTGGTGCCGCCCGTGAGCGACTGCCACTCGATGGCGACATTTTCCACGATGAGGCCGAAGGCGATGGTGACCACCGCGAGATAGACGCCGCGCACCCGCACCGTCGGATAGGCGAGGAGCACGCCGAACACGGCCGCCACCAGCGCGGCGACGATGCTCGCCGAGATCATGTCGAAGCCCAGCCTCGTCGCCACGATGGCGCCGGTATAGGAGCCGAGGGCGAACAGGCCCGCCTGCCCGAGGGAGACCAGGCCGGTGAGTCCCACCAGCACGTTCAGGCCCACGGCAATGATGCCGTAGATCAGGAACAGCATGAACAGGCGCAGCTCATACTCGTTGCCGGCGGTGAGCGGCACGGCCACGAGGAGGGCGAGGAACGCCGCGAAGCCCAGGAGGGTGAGATGGCGGACGAGGTGGCTCATACCTTCATCACCTCCCGCTTGCCGAACAGGCCCTGGGGGAAGACCAGCAGAGTGAGGATCATGAGGGAGAAGCCGATGATCTCGCGCGCGGCGGTGGAGATGTAGCCCTCGACGAACTTCTCCATCACTCCGTAGACGAGGCCGGTGATGACCACCCCCGGCGCCGAGGTGATGCCGCCGATGATGGCCACGGCAAAGCCCTTCAGACCCGGCAGCACGCCCATGGCGGCGGAGGCCTGCACCACGGGAGCCACCAGCACGCCGGCCGCCGCGCCCAGAAGCCCGGCGAGGGCGAAGGAGAAGGCGACGACCGCATTCACATTGATGCCCATGAGGGCCGCGGCGTTCTTGTTGTGGGCCACCGCCCGCATGGCGCGGCCGAGGAGGGTGTGGCGCTGGAGCGCCCGCAGGCCCAGCATCGCCACGACGGCCACCAGCGGGATCACCAGTTCCTGCGGATAGATGCCGGCGCCGAGGATGTGCACTGAGGAGTTGACGCCCGGCGAGGGCAGCGGCCGGGCATAGCCCTGGGTCTGGATGGTGGCGAAGCTCTCCACCATGATGCCCACCGCGATGGTGGTAAGCATCCATCCCACCGAGCCCTGCTGGGACAGGAAGGGGCGCACCGCGATGCGCTCCAGCACCAGCCCGAACAGCGCGCCGACGGCCACCGCCAGGAGGCAGGCGAGGCCCAGCGGCAGGCCGGCCGCCAGCAGGTAGACGGCCAGGAGGCCGCCGATCATCAGCGTGTCGCCATGGGCGAAGTTCACCGCCTTGGCGGATGACCACATGATGTGGAAGCCGAGCGCCACCAGGGCATAGATGCCGCCCATGGCAAGGCCGGACAGGATGTATTGCACCACTGTGGTCATTGCAGGGGACCTGTCGGTGTGAGGCGAGCCGGCCGTGGCCGGTCGCGGCGAGAAATTGCGGCAAGGGGAGAAGGAAGCGGGAGGCGGCGAGGGAAACCGCCTCCCGCGGGGGCTCACTTGTCGTAGGGCGAGCCCTTGAGGGGGATGAGCTTGCCGTCGTGCCAGACGGTCAGCAGGTAGTATTGCGGCAGGATGGCGTCCTGGCGCTCGGGATCGGCCTTGTCGAAGGCCGGCTTGTAGGGGGCGACGAGGCCGTCGCGGCTCACCTGGTAGAGGGCCTGCTGAACCTTCTTCCAGTCGTAGGAGCCGGCGATCTTGATGGCGTCGGCCAGCACGTAGACCGCATCGTAGGAATTGGCGATGCCGGATGGCGCCTTGATGTCCTTCGGGTCCTTGACGCCGGTCTTGGCCTCGATGGCGGCGAGCAGCTTCTTGCCCGTGTCGCTCTGCGGGGTCAGGAAGGAATAGGTCTGCATCACCCGCACGCCGTTGGCGAGCGGCCCGGCCAATTCGCCGAGATTGCCGGAGATGCCCCAGGCGCCGATGATGGGCGGCTTCCAGCCCGCCTTGTCCATGGACCGCAGGATCTGGTTCGCCTCGCGGTCGAGGGACCACACCATGACCACGTCCGCCCCGGCGTCGCGGGCGCGGATCACCTGGGGCGACATGTCCTGGTCGTTCCAGTTGAAGGTCTCGGCGGCGGCGAGTTCCTTGCCCTTCGCGGCGAGCGCGGCCTTCACGTCCGGCAGGGCGCCGTTGCCCCAGCCGGTGTTCTCGTAGAAGAACGCCACCTTGCCGGTCTTGGACACCTTCAGCGCCTCGTCCACCAGGAAGCGGGCGACCCACTTGTCCTTGGCGGAAACGCGGAACATGAAGTTGGGATCGCGCCCGTTCTCGATCGCCTTGGTGTTGGCCGCCCACACGCCCATGTAGGGAATGCCGATCTCGTGCACGGGATCCACCTGCGCCAAAGCGACGGTGGAATGGAAGCCGCCCAGCACGGCGATGCACTTGTCCGCCAGCGCGATGCGGCGGGTGTTGTCGACGCCGCCCGGCGGCGCGCCGGCATCGTCATACTGGATCAGCCGAAGCTTCTTGCCGAGCACGCCGCCGGCGGCGTTGATCTCGTCGATGGCGATCTCCGCGCCCAGCTTGATGGCGAGGCCGGAGAAGGCGGCCGGGCCGGTGACGGCGGCGGAATTGCCGATACAGGGTTCCTGATCGGCCAGCGCCGGGGTGGCCGAAAGGCCGGTGCAAAGGCCAAACGCCACCGTGGCGGCCAGAAGCTGGCCGCGCAAAATGCTCTGGGGAGGCATGTCTGTTTCTCCTGCCGTGTACAGGACGCGCCGGGCATTACCGCCCGAAAATCATCTGCGAGCCAAGGCTGATATAGGCCCAGCCTCAGGACAAAGATTATTTTCCGATCATAGCTATAGGCTGTTCCTATGGGATGAGATAATAGGCTGGATTGAGCCTAGAACGATACGATCAACTCATTGATTATGATTGATTTATATGAATTTTCCGCTCATAGTTTAGGCATATGACTATTTATCATGCAATTTGACAATCGCTTTTGAGCAATGCCATT
Source organism: Pseudomonadota bacterium (assembly GCA_023442085.1). GTDB lineage: Bacteria > Pseudomonadota > Alphaproteobacteria > Rhizobiales > Xanthobacteraceae > Xanthobacter. The sequence continues at coordinate 3,903 of JAEZMT010000203.1, forward strand.
TCATCTCATGCAAAGGTGAGCCATGGACTTTCGTCAGCTCAAATACTTCGTCCAGATTGCAGAAAGCGGAAACTTCTCCCGCGCGGCGGAGGTGTTGCGCATTGCTCAGCCCTCGCTGAGCCAGCAGATGAAGAATCTGGAAGAAGAGCTGGGCGTGGAGCTGCTCATGCGCCATGCCCGCGGCGTCACGCCTTCCGAGCTCGGACAGCAGTTCTACGACCACGCCCGCCGCATTCTGGAGGAGGTGGACCGGGTGAAGGACCAGGTCCGCTCCAAGTCGCTCAATCCCTCGGGGCGGGTGTCCGTTGGTCTGCCCACCTCGGCCTGCCGAGGCCTCGGCCTGCCGCTGATCACGGCCATGGCGGAGCAGCAGCCCAACATCGCCCTCCATGTGGCGGAGGCGATGACCGGCTATCTCGACGATCTCCTCCAGGCCGGCCGGCTGGATGTGGCGCTGCTCTATGACCACAAGGCGTTCGAGCACGTGGCCTGGACCGAGATGATGGTCGAGGACCTGATGCTGTTCGCGGCGCCGGACCATCCCCTGGCGGCCAAAGGCTCCGTCGCGTTCCGCGACATGTTCGCGTGGCCCATCGTGCTGCCCGGCGCGCCAAACGTGATGCGCACGGTGATCGAGCAGTTCGCCGCCCGCAACGACGTGGATCCCGTGGCCATGGCCTGTGACAGCCTCCCCACCATCGCGCGCCTCGTGCGCTCGGGCCGCGCGCTGGGCGTGATGCCTCACTTCGCCTTCATGGACGAGATGGCGCGTGGCGAGATGGTCGCCGTCTCCATCGTCGATCCGACGCCCTCCTGGCGCCTGTCCGTCGTCGTTTCCCAGCGCAGCATGAACCCGCGCGGCTCGGAGGCGGTGGCCAAGGTGATGGCCAACGTCATCGCCGGGATGGTCGAAGCCGGAAGCTGGCGCGCCAAGCTCAAGGGCGAGAAGGCCCGCGCCACCGTGAAATAACCCTGCCAGCCGTCGAGAGCCCCATGGATCTGATCGTCAAGAACGCCCGCCTCCCGGATGTGCCGGACCAGACCGTCGATATCGCCGTCACCGCCGGCCGCATCGAAGCCATCGCGCCCGACATCGCGGCCGACGCGGAGGTGGTGGATGCCGGCGGCTGCCTCGTTGCGCCCGGCTTCGTTGAAACCCACATCCATTTGGACAAATCCTGCATCCTCGATCGCTGCGCCTCCCGCCGTGGCGACCTTGAGGAAGCCATCGCCGAGGTGGCCCGCGCCAAGAAGGATTTCACCCCGCAGGATGTCTACGACCGGGGTCGGCGGACCATCGAGAAGGCCGTCGCCCAGGGCACCACCCACATGCGCACCCATCTGGAGGTGGACCCCGGCATCGGCCTGCGCGGGTTCGAGGGGGTGATGCAGCTGGTGGCGGACTTCCGCTGGGCCATCGACATCGAGGTCTGCGTGTTCCCGCAGGAGGGCCTCACCAACAATCCCGGCACCGAGGACCTGATGGTGGAGGCGCTTCGGCGCGGCGCGAAGGCGGTGGGCGCGGCGCCCTACACCGACACCGACCCCCATGGCCAGATCGACCGCGTGTTCGCGATGGCCCGCGATTTCGACGTGGACATCGACATGCACCTCGATTTCGGCGCGGACCCGTCAGCACTCGATCTCGATTATGTCTGCACGCTCACCGAACGGTTCGGCTGGGGCGGGCGGGTGGCCATCGGCCATGTGACCAAGCTCGCCTACGTGGAGCCGGCGCGGCTCGCCGAGATCGCGGGCCGCATGCGCGATGCCGGCGTCGCGCTCACCGTGCTGCCCTCCACCGATCTGTTCCTCATGGGCCGGGACCGCACCTTCGCCAAGACGCGCGGCGTAACCCCGGCCCACGAGCTGCTGAAGCACGGGGTGAACTGCTCGCTCTCCACCAACAATGTGCTGAACCCCTTCACCCCGTTCGGCGACTGCTCGCAATTGCGGATGGCGAACCTCAACGCCAACATCTGCCACGTCGGCTCGGCCCAAGACATGACCGAGTGCTTCAACATGGTGACGCGCCGCCCGGCCCGCCTGATGAACCTTCCCGACTACGGGCTCGAAGCCGGCAAAGCGGCGGATTTCGTCATCATCGACAGCCCCTCCCCGCGCGCCGCGGTGGCCGAGCTGTCCCCGGTGCTCGCGGCCTTCAAGGGCGGCCGGCGCACCCTGACGCGGGAGCGGGCGAAGCTGCACTTTCCCGGCTGCGGATGCGGGCAATGAGCGGGGCCGATGCCCTCGGCGCCTTCATCCCCGGCCCACGCCTCGCCCGGCCGGGCGCGCACTCCGGCCCACTCGCCGGCCCACTCGCCGGCCTCACCTTCGCGCTCAAGGACGTGATGGACGTGGCCGGCACGTCCACCGGGAACGGCCACCCCGATTGGCTGGCAACCCACCCGCCCGCTCAGCGTTCCGCCGTGGCCGTGGAGCGCCTTCTGGACGCGGGGGCAAGCCTCGACGGCAAGACCATCGCCGACGAGCTGTGCTACTCGCTCACCGGCGAGAACGTGCATTACGGCACGCCGCTCAATCCGGCGGCGCCCGACCGCGTGCCGGGCGGCTCCTCCAGCGGTTCCGCCTCCGCCACGGCGGGCGGTGTGGTAGACTTCGCCGTCGGCACCGATTGCGGCGGCTCCGTGCGGGTACCCGCGAGCTATTGCGGCCTGTTCGGGATGCGCCCAAGCCATGGACGCATCCCGCTCGATGGTGTCGCCCCGTTCGCCCCCAGCTTCGATTGCGTGGGCTGGTTCGCGCGTGACGCCGCCCTGCTGGAGCGCGTGGGCCGCGTGCTGCTGGCCGATGCAGCGCCCGCCCCGCCCATCACCCGCCTGCTCGCGCCGCGCGAGGCATTCGCACTCCTGTCGCCCGAAGCGGCCACCGCCCTTGGTCCGGCGCTGCGGTTGGCGCAGGAGACGATCGCGCCCTGCGAGGAGGTCGCGCTTGCGCCCGAAGACCTGGATGCGTGGTCTGCGACCTTCCGGACCTTGCAGGCGGCCGAGATCTGGACCTCGGTCGGGCCGTGGATCGAGCGGGTGCGGCCGGCCTTTGGACCGGGCGTGAAGGAGCGGTTCGACGCCGCCGCCGCCATCGCCCCCGAAGCGGTCGCGGCCGCCGCGGCCCATCGCACCGCCATTCGCGCCCGGCTCGGCGCGTTGCTGCGCCCCGGCACAGCCTTCCTCCTGCCCACGGTGCCGCGCCCCGCGCCTTTGCGCGGCATGGCCACCGCCGAGGTGGAGGTCACCACCCGTCATCTGGCCATGAACCTTTTGTGCATCGCCGGCCTCGGCGGCCTGCCTCAGGTATCGATGCCGCTGGCGCTTCTCGACGGAGCGCCATTCGGCCTCTCGCTCGTGGGCCCGGCGGGCAGCGACACCACCCTGCTGCGCGCCGCCGGGGCGATGGAAGGGCGCTGACCCGCGCGGGCCAGGGCATTTTGTGCCGCGAAGACGCACACATTCACGTCAACACCATCGACACGCCAGCAAGCCCCGCTTGATGCTCCCAGCCGCCCTTGCGGCGTGTCGGATCCTATATCGCCGGGCGGCCTGGGCCGAACGCGGCGCGCGCCCGGCCGGCCTGCATTCGGGCGACTGCCCCCTTGCGGAGGGGCGCGCGATCCGATAGCCCTACTAAAAAGGATATAAAACTTACTCACGAGTTTTGCAGCGATCTCTGACTGCGAACCGATGGGTGGTGATGGGGAGGAATGGGTATGGTTCGAACGGTTTCAGTTAAGGGCGCCCTGCTCCGGAACACTGCCACAGCGCTGGCGCTGGTGCTCGGGTCCGCTGGCGCGGCATTGGCCCAGACGCCGGTGAAGATCGGCGTCGTGGAGGGGCTCAGCGGGCCGCCCGCGATCGTCGATTTCGGCGAGAGCTATCTGCAGGGCATCAAGCTCGCGCTGGAGGATTACAAGGCCAAGGGCGGCAAGACCCCCATCGAGCTGGTGGTTTATGACGACGAGGCCAATCCCCAGCGGGCCGTCTCCGTGGTCCAGCGGCTGATCCAGAACGACGGAGTGGCGGGCGTCATCGGCACGGTGTCGAGTGGCAACGTCATGGCCTTCGCTCCCGTGCTGCAGCGTGCCGGTGTGCCCCTCATCGCCGGACCGTCGGCAGCTACGGACATCACCACCAAGTTCATCGACCAGAAGCCGAGCTTCATCTTTCGCTGCTCGATGATCGAGAAGTATCAGATCGACGCGATCCTCGATTGGGCGGTCAAGAACTACAAGAAGATCGGCCTGCTGCACTCCACCACCGGCTACGGAAACTTTGCTGCGCAGGAGGCCACGGCCGGTCTGAAGGCGCGCGGCGTGGAACTGGCGGCGGTCGAGGCGGCGGCGCCGGGCGTCAATGACCTGACACCGCAAATGATCAAGATGCGCGACGCCGGTGTCGATCTCATCCTGCACTTCCACGAATCGTTCGAGCTACCCTATCGCCCGCTGCCGCGGCTCGACTACAAGCCGACCTTCGCCGGCAACTGGGGCCTTTCCTCGCTGAAAGTGAAGGACATCGTGGGCGTCGAGGCCATTCAGGGCACGGCCATGGGCCAGGCTCTCGATCTCTCCGATCCCAAGGCACAGGCCTTCAACAAGCGCATGACGGAGAAGTACGGGAAGGATTATCGCTGGCCGGTGGTCGCCGCGCTCGGATACGACGCGGGGCAGATCATGTTCGCCGCCGTGGACAAGGTCGGCAAGTCCGACCCTGCGAAGCTGCGCGACGCCATCGAGACCATCGACGGCGTCCAGGCGATCTCGGCCACGCCGGCGAAGCCTTTCGGGCCGAACGATCACGAATGCCTCGGCCAGGGCGATATCTTCCTCGGCATCTGGAAGGGCGACACCGTGGTGCCCGCACCCAAATAGACCAGCCGCATCCCGTCCCGCCGCCGGACCATCCCGGCGGCGGGTCGGAGTTGGATCAGGCCTTCGTCTTCGCCTTGGCACGTGGGCGCGGCGGGGCGGCCGGAGCCGCGAGCCCCGAGATCAGCAGAGACGCAAAGCTTTCCATGATCTGCTCCGGCGTGTTGGGGCCGGAATCCCGGTACCAAGCGGGAATCCAGTTCACCACGCCGAGGGCAAACAGGCTGGCAAGCTTCGGATCGCACGGGCCGATGGACCCATCGGCGACGCCGAGGGCGATCAGTTCCTTGGTGGCGGCGCTGATGCGCTTGCGGCGGGCCACCACGTTCTCCCGATCTTCGGGCGCAAGCGAATCCACGTCGGTGAGCACCGGGCAGTTGCCGAGATCACCGAAGATGCCCTCCATGTACCGGCGCAGGTAGATGATGAGCTTTTCCAGGCCGCTCCCGTCATGGGCGGCGGCGAGCGCAAGTCCCGCCTCACCATTGTCCATGGCCACCTGGTGGCAGGCATAGAGCAATTCCTGTTTGCTCTTGAAATACTGGTAGAGCGTCGGCTTCGACACGCCGAGCACCGAGGCCACGTCGTCCATGGACGTCTTGGCGAAGCCGCGGCGATTGAAGGCGGAGGCCGCCACCCGAAGCACCGCCTCGCGCTTGCGACGGCGCTGCTCGTCTCGATCGAAGGCCGCGCGCCCCGGCGCGGGGGCGCGGGCCGCCGTGGTGGGAGAGTTACCCATGAACCGACTATTCCTGCTTTCGGCGCTTCGAAGGGCCGACTTTCCGGACAAGACACCCGAACAGCCGAGGACCTTCAAACAAATACTGTCTCGCATGCTTGCATAAAACTCGCAAAACAGCTAGCCTGACTCTCCAGTAAATATAACTACTAAACGGTAGGGAGGACCGATGAGCATCGCCAAGCTCATCCTGCAGACTGCGCGACGCCTGCCGGACAATCCCGCGATCACCGACGCCGACGGCACCCTCACCTACGCGGCTTTCGCCGAGCGATCGGCCCGCATCGCCGGAGGCTTTCGGGCGATGGGCCTCGCGCCCGGCGCGCGGGTGGTGCTGTTCATGGAAAACACCGGCGCATTCTTCGAGTGCCTCCTCGGCTGCTGGATCGCCGGCCTGTGCGCCGTCCCGGTGAATGCCAAGCTGCATCCGCGCGAGGTGATCGGCATCGCCGCCGATGCGGACGCCGAAGCGCTCGTCACCACGCGCGGACTGCACCCTTCGCTTATGGCCGAGACCGACGCGCTCGTTCAGTTGCGCGCCATCATCTCAACCGGCACCGAGGCCTATGCCAGCCTTGTTGCGGCTGACCCCATCGCCTGCACCGATGCCGCGCCGGAGGAACGGGCGTGGCTGTTCTACACCTCCGGCACCACCGGGAAGCCGAAGGGCGCGATGCTCAGCCATCGCAATCTCCTGGCGATGTCGCTGGCCTATTATGCGGATGTCGATGCGGTCGATGCCGATGACACCCACATCGCATGCGCGCCGGTGTCCCACGGCGCCGGACTCTATGCCCTGCCCTTCCTGATGAAAGGCGGGCGCCAGGTGGTGCTGCCCGGCTTCGACGTGGAGGAAGTGCTGGAGGCTGTCGCGCGCTACAGCAAGGTTTCGATGTTCGCCGCGCCGACCATGCTGACGCGGTTGGTGAACCATCCGGCGACGCTGACCGCCGACCTCACCAACCTCAAGACCATCTATTATGGCGGCGCGCCCATGTACGTCGCCGACCTGAAACACGCGCTGCGCGTGATCGGCCCGAAGCTGTGCCAGATCTTCGGCCAGGGGGAATCCCCCATGACCATCACCGCCCTGCCGAAAGCGCTGCACGTGGGCGCGGACGGCACGCCGGCCGACGACGCCGTGCTGGGCTCTTGCGGCTTTCCCCGTTCCGGGCAGGAGGTGCGCGTGGTCGACGAGGACGGGCGGGATCTGCCGTTCGGCGAGGTGGGCGAGGTCATCACCCGCAGCGACTGCGTGATGGAAGGCTATTGGAACAACCCCACCGGCACCGCGGCCGCCCTGCGCGAGGGCTGGCTCTACACGGGCGATGTTGGCAGCCTCGACGCGCGCGGCTTTCTCACGCTGCGCGATCGTTCCAAGGACCTCATCATCTCTGGCGGCAGCAACATCTATCCCCGTGAGGTGGAGGAGGTGCTCTTGCGCCACGAAGGCGTTCTGGAGGTCTCCGTCATCGGCGCGCCGCATGCAGACTGGGGCGAGGAGGTGGTGGCGTTCGTCGCCGTGCGGCCGGGCGCGGACGTCGATGTCGCGGCGCTCGACCAGCTCTGCCTCGACAACATCGCCCGCTTCAAGCGGCCCAAGCGGTACCGCTTCGAGGCGGCGCTGCCGAAGAACAATTACGGCAAGATCCTCAAGACCGAGCTGCGCCGCCGACTGGCGGAAGACGACGCTGCCGCGCGCACGTCCCAGCAGGGAGACGCCTCATGAGGCCCGTTTTCGTTGCCGGCATCGGCTCGTCCACGTTCGGCCGCCATCCGCAGACCTCCATCGAGGCCCTCGCCATCCGCGCCGCCGATGCGGCGATCCGCGAATCCGGGCTCGACCGCAGCGATGTCGGCGCGCTCTATCTCGGCAACTTCGTCGCCGGCCCCCTCCTTGGCCAGGAAGTGCTGGCGGGGCTGGTGGCGGACGGCCTCGGCCTGCCGCAGATTCCCTGCACCAAGGTGGAAGGCGCCTGCGCCTCCGGCGGCATCGCCTTCCGCCATGCCTATCTCGCGGTGGCGACCGGCATGTGCGACATGGCGCTGGCGGTGGGCGCCGAGAAGATGACCCATGCCGACACGGCGGCCGTCACCTCGGCGCTGAATTGCGCCATGGATTTCCGCAGCGATGGCGTGAGCGGCCTCACCTTCCCCGGCCTCTTCGGCCTCGCCTGGCGTCTCTACGAGCAGCGCTACGGCGCGACGCGGGACGATATCTCCGCCGTGGTGCGCAAGAACAAGGGCAACGGCCTGAAGAACCCCCTCGCCCAGATGGGCGCGGACCTCTCGACCGAGGAGATCGGCAATGCCCGGCTGATCTGCGATCCGCTGCGCCTCTTCGACTGCTGCCCGGCGAGCGACGGGGCGGCCGCCGTGCTCCTCGTCGCCGGTGATCGCCTGCGCGAGGTCGTCCCGCAGCCGGTCCAGGTGCTGGCCTCGGCACAGGCACGCGGCAGCGCGCGCATCGCCGGCCATCCGGACCTGTGCACCTTCGAGGCGACCGTGGCGGCCGCGCAGGGCGCCTATGCCCAGGCTGGCATCACCCCAGACGAGGTGAGCTGCGTGGAGCTTCACGACTGCTTCTCCATCGCCGAGATCATCGATGCGGAGGACCTCGGCCTGATGCCGCGGGGCGCCGGCGCCGGCTACGCCGCGGAGGGACGCACCGCCGTGGATGGCGACCGTCCGATCAACGCCAGCGGCGGCCTGCTCGCCAAGGGGCATCCGGTCGGCGCCACCGGCCTCGGCCAGATCTATGAGAGCGTGCTCCAGCTGCGCGGCACCCACACCAACCAGGTGAAGGGCGCGAAGATCGCCCTCACCCACAATCTCGGCGGCACGGGCGTCGCCTGCACCGTCAACATCCTGCGCGCCACCGACGCCTGACCGCGCGCCGCACCCGCAACCGAATCGGAACACATCCCATGAGCGATATCCGCTGCGACCGCCACGGCAAGGTCTGGCTCATCACCATCGACCGCCCGTCGGTGATGAACTCCCTCGACTTTGCCGCCAACGACGATCTCGTGGAGGTTTTCCGCGATTTCGACCGCGACGACGGCGCCCATGTGGCGGTCGTCACCGGGGCGGGCGACAAGGCTTTCTGCGCCGGTGCCGACCTGAAGACCTACACGGTCAACTTCGCGCGCACCCCGGCGCCGGAATTCCGCACCCGCTACACCAACGGGCCCGGCTTCGGCGGCATCACCCGCTCGGTGGAGATCGACAAGCCGATCGTCGCTGCCGTGAACGGCTTCGCCATCTCCGGCGGCTTCGAGCTGGCCCTCGCCTGCGACCTGAGGTTCTGCGCGCCCAATGCGGAGTTCGCGCTCCAGGACGCCAAATGGGGCTTCCATGCCTGCGACGGCGGGCTGATCCGCCTGCCGCAGATCGTCGGCCTCGGCCACGCCATGGAAATCATCCTCTCCGGCGAGCGCGTGAACGCCGAGCACGCCCTCCGCATCGGCCTCGTCAACCGCATCGTGCCGGCGGACGAACTGGTCGCCTCCACCCTCGACTATGCCCAGATGCTGGCGAAGCGCTCGCCGCTGTCGCACCGCTTCGCCAAGGAGGTGATGCGCCGCGCCGTCGGCATGCCCATGGGCGAGGCGCTGCGGCTGGAATCCCGCTCCTTCTTCGACCTCGGCCAGAGCCAGGACATCGTGGAGGGCACCACCGCCTTCCGCGAGAAGCGCGAAGCCGATTTCCAGGGTCGCTGAGCCCCACTGTCCGCCGCCATCAGGATCACGCCCGTCCCATGTCTTCCGCTTCCCTTCCCGTCGCGATCCTGCGCTGCGCCTCCTGCGGGCAGTTCGATGCAGGCCCGCGCGAACTCTGCCTCGCCTGCCACAGCCCGGACATGAAGCCGGTCACGGTGGAGGGTGACGGCGCCCTCGTCTCGTGGACGCTGGTGCGCCGCCCGCCCACCCGTTTCCAGGCGGATGGGCCCTATGCCGTGGCCGTGGTGGACCTCGACTGCGGCGTGCGCCTGACAGGGCGGCTCGCGCACGTGCCGGTGGACGACGCCGATGCGCCGCTGCTCGGCGCGCGGATGCGCGTGTGTGACACCGCAGGCATCACCCAGTTTGCGCCGGCCGACTCCGGTCGCTGAGTTCGGGCAACGAGGCCGGCGCCAGACCGGCCCGAAAAGACTTCCGGGAGAACGCATGTCCACGAGACCATCCGCAGTGCGTCCGTCCGATCCGCCCGGAGCGGGAGGGGCGTCATGACGCTGCTCAATTTCTTCCAGCTGCTCGTGAGCGGCATCGCCATGGGCGCGATCTACACGCTCACCGCGAAGGGCCTGTTCATCACCCATCTTGCAACCCACCGGCTGAATTTCGGCCAGGGTGATTTCCTCATGGTGGGCGCCTTCGCCTCCATCGGCATGCTGACCGCGGGGGTGCCCGCGCCGCTCGCCGTGCTTGGCGTGCTCGTCCTCATGGGCGTGCTCGGCTATCTGCTCGAACGCTTCACCATCCGCCCCCTCGACCGGCTGGGGGATCGCGCCGGCGCCTATTCCTGGGTGCTGACCACCGCCGGGGCGGCGCTGATCTTGCAGAACATCGTCGAGCTCGGCTTCGGCAAGTCCGCGCAATATGCGCCGCCGCTGTTCTCCAAGACCCGCGACAACGTCATCAACATCCTCGGCGTCGGCATCTTCTTCGAGGAAGCGGCGATCATCATCACCGCCTTCGTCGTCGTGGGCGCTTTCTACTGGTTCCTGTTCGGCTCGCGCTGGGGCAAGGCGGTCTATGCGGTCGCCTTCAATCCGGAGGCCGCCTCCCTGTTCGGCATCGACGTGCGCGGCGTGGTGGTGCTGGTGTTCGTGCTGGCCGCGCTCATGGCCGGCATCTCCGGCGTGCTCGTCGGGCCGCTGGTGTCGGTGCACCCTCACATGGGTCTCATCTTCACCATCAAGGCGCTTGCTGTCGCGGCAGTGGGCGGCTTCACCAATCCGGTCGGCATCCTGCTGGGCGGGCTTCTGTTCGGCGTCGCCGAGGCCTTCTCCAACTATTGGGATAGCGCCTTCGGTGATCTCTACCCGCTGCTCTTCGTCATGGCCCTCCTCGCCTTCCGCCCGTCCGGGCTGTTCGGCGAGCGACGCGCCGACGTGCGCTGAGGAGGCTCGATCATGCCCCGCATCCCGCGCCTCGTGGCGTATGGCCTTGCCGCCGCAATCATCGCGGTCTTTCCGCTCGTCGCGCCCAATCCGTTCTTCGTCCACGTGGGCCAGACCTTCGCCTACACCGCCATCGCGGTGATCGGGCTGAACATCCTGCTCGGCCTGTCCGGGCAGATGTCGCTGGGCCATGGCGGCTTCTACGCGGTCGGCGCTTACGTCTCCGCCATTCTCGCCGCCACCTATGGCTGGCCGCTCACCCTCTCCATGGGGGTGGCGCTTGCGGCCTGCCTGCTCGCCGGCCTGCTGGTGGGCGCAGTGGCGCTTCGCACACGCGGGCTCTACCTCGCCATGGCGACGCTCGCCTTCGGCTTCATCGTGGAGATCGTGGCCCAGCGCTGGGTGAGCGTCACCGGCGGCACCATGGGCCTCATGGGCGTGCCGCAGATCGACTTCGGCAACTTCCGGATGGGGCCGACCTATTTCTTCTGGGTGGCCGCCGGGATCCTCCTGATGGTGCAGATCGCCAGCGACTATGTGTTCGGCTCGTCCATCGGCCGCCGCCTCAACGCGGTGAAGGAGAGCGAATCCTTCGCGGCGACAGTAGGTCTCAACGTGCCACTCTGGCGCATCGGCGTGTTTGCCGCGAGCGCCGCGCTGGCGGGCCTGGCCGGCGTGTTGTTCGCGCACCAGAGCGGCTTCGTCTCCTCCGACGCGTTCAATATCCGCCTCACCATCTCTCTGCTCATCGCAACGGTCATCGGCGGGCTCGGCCGCTCGGCCGGGCCGCTCCTGGGAACCGCGATCCTGATCGGCATCGCGGAAGCGATCGCGGCCGTGCATGACATCGGGCTGATGCTCTATGGCGGCATCCTGCTCGTGGTGCTCCTTGTCTTCCCGGAGGGCGCCATCGGCCTCTTCGGCCGTCCCCGGACAAAGGCCAGCCCCGCACCCGAAGCCGTGCCCCCCTTCCACCCCGCCATCAGCGGACCAGGCGGTGCCGGCGGACGGCTCGACGTGGAAAGCGTCACCAAGAGCTATGCCGGCGTGGTGGCGTTGCGCGATGCGACGGTCTCGGTCGAGCCCGGAACCATCCACGCGCTGATCGGCCCCAACGGCGCAGGCAAGTCCACCTTCATCAATGTGGTGGCCGGCCTCTACGCTCCGACCTCCGGCCGCATCCGGATCGGTGGCGTCGACGTGACCGACCTGCCCGCCCATCGCCGCGCCCGGCTCGGACTTGTCCGGACCTTCCAGAACCTCCAGCTCATCCAGAGCGTGAGCGTGCTGGAAAACGTGATGCTGGGGATGCGGCGGCGCCAGGGACTGGTCGCGGACGCACTCGCCTTTCTCGTCGGCTCCGGCCACGAGGCGCGCGAGCGGGCGGAAGCGGCCTCCATCCTCGGCTTCCTCGGCATCGGTCACCTCGCCGACATGAAGCCCAGGGATCTGTCCTACGGCCACCGCAAGCTGGTCGAGCTGGCCCGTGCCATCGCCCAGAAGCCCGCCATCCTGCTGCTGGACGAACCGGTTGCCGGCGTGAACCCGCAGGAAGCGCGCGAGGTCGCGCGCATCGTGGCGAAGCTGCGCGATGCCGGCATCAGCGTGCTTCTGGTCGAGCACAACATGGAGTTCGTGATGGGCCTCGCCGACCGCGTGACGGTGCTCGATTTCGGCAATCGCATCGCCTGCGGCACCCCCGCCGAGGTGCAGAAAGACCCGAAGGTCATCCGCGCCTATCTCGGCGCCGTGGAGGATGCGGCATGATCGAGGTCGATCACATCGATGTCGCCATCGGGCCGGTGGGCATTCTGCATGACGTGTCGCTGCGCCTTGCGCCCGGCCGCCTGGTTACGGTGATCGGCGCCAACGGCGCCGGCAAGACCACGCTGCTGCGCACCCTCTCCAACATCGTCAGCCCGCGCTCGGGAACCATCCGTTTCGAGGGTCGGCCCACCGCCGGCATCAAGCCCCACCTGCTGGCGCGCGCCGGGCTGGTGCATGTGCCGCAGGGCCGTCAGATCGTTCCGAGCCTGACGGTGCGGGACAATCTTGTGATCGGTGCCGACCGCGCCGGCCTCGACGCCGGAACCATCGCCGAGGGACTGGAACGGGAGTTCGCCCGCTTCCCGGTTCTGAAGGAACGCCAGCACATCCTCGGCGGCAACCTGTCCGGCGGCGAGCAGCAGATGCTCGCCGTCAGCCGCGCGCTGATGATGCGGCCGAAGGTGCTGTTGCTGGACGAGCCCTCCCTCGGCCTCGCGCCGCAGGTGGTGACAACCATCCTGAAGGCGCTGCGCGGCCTCGCCGACGATGGCCTCTCGGTGCTTCTGGTCGAGCAGCTGGCCTTGCTGGCGCTTGAGACAGCAGACGAAGCCCACGTCCTTCAGCGCGGGCGCGTCGCCCTCAGCGGCCCGGCTTCGGAACTGCGGCGGGATCGCGCGGTGATCGAAAGTTATCTGGGGTAGCACTCTCACAGGGCGGGGGTGCGCCCCCACCGTCCGTGGGGCGGCCTCACCGCCAACGGTTGACGAGCCACAGCGCGCCCCACGACCCCGCGAGCGTCAGGGCCGTCTGGCCGGCGAGCGCGATCGACATCCTCGCGCCGCCCGCCTCGGCCAGCGACGATGCGCCGTCCATGAACGGCAGGAGCAGCGCCACCATCGCGCCGCCGGCGAGAGGAGCGACCAGCAACGCGGCTGCGAACGAGACGATGATGTTGACGATCCAGCCGAGGACACCCCGCCTGTTCGTCCATGCCTCGTAGATCGCGATGACGAGCACGCCAAGGATGACGGCCGCCGCGATCACCAGCGCGCCTCCAACGCCATCGAGTGGGATGAGACCGCTCCGCTGCAGCAGCAGGACGCCCGTGACCGCTATCAGGACAATGTACGCCATGACGGTTCGCCCCAGCCATGCAGATCGCCCGCAAGAGCTTTGCTGGTGTGGCGTCGATTATGGATCCCGTTGCCGCGTCGCCGTCAATGCGCGGCGCAGCGCGAGCCGGCGGCGTGAGCGGCGAGCCGGGGCCGCGGTTCCGCTCAGGTTTTGCGGACCGCGCCGCGCAAGGTCGGAAGACCAATGCCGGCGGCGTCGAAGCCGCCATCCACCGCAAGCTCCTGCCCGGTGATGTAGCTCGCCTTGTCGCTGCACAGGAAGAGCACCGCCTCGGCGAGTTCCTCCTCCAGCCCGTAGCGGGCGAGCGGAATGGCATCGTGATAGTCGGCGCGGATGGCCGGCGAATGAACTTCTTTCGCCATCGCCGTGTCCACGGGCCCCGGCGCCACCGCGTTGACGCGGATCCCGATGCCCGCGAGTTCCACGGCGAGCTGTCTGGTGAGATGCGCCAGGGCGGCCTTGCTGGTGCCGTAGGCTGCCCGAAGGGTGGAGGCCCGAAGGCCCGAGATCGACGTGATGTTGACGACGGCCCCTCCGCCCTGCCGCGCGATCAGCGGCGCCGCGGCCTTGGTGCAGTGGAACGGCCCGGACAGGTTGACATCCAGCACGCGGCTCCACTCGGCGCCCGTGGTCTCGAGAATCGGCTTGAACACGGCGATGCCGGCATTGTTGACCAGCGCATCGAGCCGGCCGAACCGCGTTTCGATGGCCTCGATCGCGGTTGAAACCGCGACCGGGTCGGCCACGTCGCAGACGAGCGCGAGCGTGCGCTCGGGGTCCGCCAGCGCGGCAACCGCCTCCTGCAGCAGCAGGGCCTCGATATCGAGCAGCGCGACCCGCCAACCGTCGGCGAGGAATTTGCGCGCCACGGCCAGCCCGATGCCGCGCGCCGCGCCCGTGACGAGGGCAACCTTCGAATCTGGGGAGGTGGGGGTGTCAGGCATCGGCGTTCCGCTCTGAAGTCAGTCGCGAAGGCTGATATCCCGCTTTCCGGCGGAACGGAATGCCCCCAAGCCTCTGAGAGGGCGCCGCACTCATGATGGTGACGGAAAACGCCTCCGGCGCGGGCCGCGAGACACATTCGCGGACCTCTGAGCATTGGGGTCAACGGCCCGGCTCACCCTGCGTCCTGCCTGATGGTCACGACGGTCGTCACAACGCCGTGGAGGCGGCCGAAGAGGTAGCCCAGGCTTGCGGTCAGGATGAGGACCACTGCCGCCACGAAGTCAGGCGAGGTTCCGATTCGGCCGCCTTGCCCGCTGACCATGGATCCGGACAGAAGATAGACCGAAGCCACGAGCGCAGCAGCGACGATGCCGAGGCCAGCGAGACGGATTGCGCCTGCCCCGGTCTGAGGCCCGGGCATCGCGGAGTGAAAGACGCCGGGCGAGGGGATGGCATGGGGTTTTGCGCTGGCCGGCATCCCCGACACCGCAGGCGAGGCCGGCGCATCCCCCTGCCCTCCGTCCCGGCGCGCAACGATCTCCTGGGCGAAGCGCTTGAAGAAGGCGCCGGACATCTGCTTCGCCGTCGCGTCGATGAGCCGGGCGCCGAGCTGGGCGAGCTTGCCGCCGACCTGGGCCTCGACCTCGTAGCGCAAGATTGTCCCGTCGCCATCCGCCTCCAGGCGCACCATCGCCTCGCCCTTGGCGAAGCCTGCCATGCCGCCCTGCCCTTCGCCGCTGATGCGATAGCTGTTCGGTGGGTCAAGGTCGGAGAGTGTCACCGCGCCTTCGAAGCGCGCGCTCACCGGCCCCACCTTGAGCACCACCTTCGCGCTCATGTGGGTGTCGGAGCTCTTCACCAGTTCCTGGCAGCCCGGGATGCAAAGCTTCAGGATCTCGGGGTCGTTGAGTGCGCGCCAGACCTCCTCGCGGGGGGCCGGGATGCGCTGTTCGCCGCTCATGTCCATGTGCGTGTCTCCCGTCCACTTCAGGCTGGCGTGTCGATCCCGCCGAGGCAGAGATATTTGATCTCCAGATAGTCCTCGATGCCGTATTTCGAGCCCTCACGGCCGAGCCCCGACGACTTCACGCCTCCAAACGGCGCGACCTCGGTGGAGATGAGCCCCTCGTTGATGCCAACGATGCCCGCTTCAATCGCCTCCGCCACGCGGAAGATGCGGCCCACGTCCCGGCTGTAGAAATAGGCGGCGAGGCCGAACTCGGTGGCGTTGGCGAGCGCGATCGCCTCGGCCTCCGTCTCGAACCGGATCAGCGGGGCGACCGGCCCGAATGTCTCCTCCGAAAAGATGAGCGCATCCTTCGGCACGTCCGCCAGAACGGTCGGCTCGAAGAAGCTGTGGCCGAGGGCATGGCGCTTCCCGCCGGTGACGATGCGGGCGCCCTTCGACACCGCGTCGGCGATGTGCTCCTCCACCTTGGCGACGGCGGCAGCATTGATGAGCGGCCCCTGGGTGACGCCCTCCGCCATGCCGGGGCCGACCTTCAGCCGACCCACCGCATCAGACAGCTTTGCGGCGAAGGCGTCGTAGACACCGGCCTGCACCAGGAAACGGTTGGCGCACACGCAGGTCTGCCCGGTGTTGCGATATTTGGAGGCCATGGCCCCCTTGACCGCCTCATCGAGGTCGGCATCGTCAAAGACGATGAAGGGCGCGTTGCCGCCCAGCTCCATGCTGGTCTTCTTCACCGTCGGCGCGCACTGGGCGAGGAGCAGCGCGCCCACCCGCGTGGAACCGGTGAAGGACAGCTTCCGCACGAGGGGGTTCTCGCACAGCTCCTTGCCCGTCTCGGACGAGGGGCCGGTGATGATGTTGCAGACACCGGGCGGCAGCCCCGCGCGCTCGGCCAGCACACCCAGCGCGATGGCGGAGAAGGGCGTCTCGCTGGCCGGGCGGATCACCCCGGTGCAGCCGGCGGCCCAGCCCGGCCCGGCCTTTCGGGTGATCATGGCCGAGGGGAAATTCCAGGGGGTGATGGCGGCGAAGACGCCGATAGGCTCCTTCTGGACGATGATGCGGCGGCCCGGCAGCGGAGCGGGAATGGTGTCGCCATAGACGCGCTTCGCCTCCTCGGCGAACCACTCGATGAAGCCGGCCGCGTAGGCGATCTCGCCCTTGGCCTCGGCGAAGGGCTTGCCCTGTTCGGCGGTCATGATGCGGGCGAGGTCGTCCTGGTTCGCCATCATCAGATCGAACAGGCGCCGCAGGACCGCTGCGCGCTCCTTGCCGGTCTTCGCCCGCCACCCCTTCTGCGCGGCGTGGGCCACATCAATGGCGCGCGCCACTTCCGCGCGCGACAGGGCAGGCACATGGCCGATGAGCGTGCCATCCGCAGGATTGGTGACGGCGATGGTCGCGCCGCTGGCGGCGGACACCCATTCGCCGCCGATGAGGTTGGCTTCCCGGAAGAGGCTCGGATCCGCGAGGCCAAGCGTCGCGGCTAGATTCTTGTCGGTCATAGCGCCCTCTCAGCCCTGGAAGTCCACGACGAGACGCACGACGGAGCCGTCATGCAGTCGATCGAAGCCGTCGTTGATCTCTTCGAGCGGGATGCGCCCGCTCATCAGGCGGTCCACGGGAAGACGACCCGCCTTGTAAAGCTCGATATAGCGCGGCACGTCGCGCACCGGCACGCAGGTGCCGATATAGCTGCCCTTCACCGTGCGCTCTTCTGCGACCAAGCTCACGATGTTCACCGGTAGCACCGCATCCGGCGGCGGCAGGCCGGCGGTGACGGTGGTGCCGCCGCGCTTCGTCATCTTGTACGCATTCTCCAGCGCCCGCGCGGAGCCGGCGAACTCGAACACGAAATCCGCGCCGCCGCCCGTAAGCGCGCGCACCTGCTCAATCGCATCGGGGGCGCGTGCATCCACGACGCCGGTGGCGCCGAGGTCCTTGGCCAGTTGCAGCTTTTCCGGCGACAGGTCCACCGCGACCACCCTCGCGGCCCCTGCCGCCAGCGCCCCGAGGACAGCGGCGAGGCCCACGCCGCCGAGCCCGACGACAGCCACGGTCTCGCCGGCCTGCACACGGGCCGTGTTCACCACCGCGCCGACCCCGGTCAGCACGGCGCAACCGAACAGCGCGGCAACGTCGAGGGGGATATCCTTGTCTATCCGGACCAATGAGCGGCGCGAGACGACCGCATGGTCGGCGAACGCGGAGCATCCGAGGTGATGATGGATGGTCTCCTCGCCCTCGTGCAGCCGGATCGCTCCGGTGAGCAGCTCGCCCTTGCCGTTGGCCACCGCACCCGGCTCGCACAAGGCCGGCCGGCCCTGCGAGCAGGGCTGGCAATGGCCGCAGCTCGGCATGAATACCATGACCACATGGTCGCCCGGCTTGAGATCGTCCACCCCGTCGCCGGTCTCGATTACCACGCCCGCCGCCTCGTGGCCGATCGCCATGGGCATGGGCCGCGGCCGGCTGCCGTTGATGACGGATAGGTCGGAATGGCAGAGACCGGCGGCCGCGATCTTCACCAGCACCTCGTCCCGGCCCGGGCGATCAAGTTCGACCTCCTCGATATGGAGCGGCTGACTCTGCGCGTAGGGCATCGGCGCGCCCATGCTGCGCAGGACGGCGGCTTTGATCTTCATGGCGTGGTGCTCCCTTGTGTCCTTAAACCGCGCATGCCGCCTCTGGGCCGGGCAGCTTGACACCGATTAACATAGTCTAATAATGCAAGTCACTAGGGAACGGAAACCGAGATGCCGGAAATGCGCCGATGAAGCCCGCCCGGTTCGATTATGTCCGCGCCGAGAGCATTGCGCATGCGGTGGAGGCGCTTGCGGGCGCGGGCGGCGACGGCAAGGTGCTCGCCGGCGGGCAGAGCCTTATGCCCATGATGAATTTTCGCCTCGTGAAGCCATCGGTTCTCGTGGACATCAACCGCATCCCGGACCTCGACCGCATCACGCTCGAAGCCGGCGCCCTGCGCCTCGGCGCGCTGGTGCGCCACCGCATGACCGCCGAGGACGCGATAGTGGCGCGGCACATCCCGGTATTGCACGCCGCAATGAAGCATGTGGCGCATCTCACCGTGCGCAACCGCGGCACCTTCTGCGGCAGCGTGTGCCACGCCGACCCCGCCGCCGAAATGCCCATGATGACGCTGCTGCTCGACGGCACCATCCATATCGCCTCGCCGCGCGGCGCCCGCGCCATGCCGGCGCGGGACTTCCTCACAGGCTCCCTCTCCACCGCACTGGAGCCGGACGAGATGGTCACGGCCGTCGATCTCGCCATACCCACGGATGGCACCGGCTGGGCATTCGATGAATTCTCCCGCCGGCACGGCGACTATGCGCTGGCGGCCGTCGCCGTGCTCATGGAACGCCGGGACGGACGGGTGCGCAACGTGCGCATCGCCATGATGGGCATTGCCGACACGGCCCTGCGGTTCAGCGATGTGGAAGCTGCGCTCGAGGGGCGCGAGGGCGCCCCCGCGTCCTTCGACGAAGCGGCGATCCGCCTGCAGGCCTGCATCGAACCGAATTCCGATCTCAGCG
>JAEZMT010000229.1 GCA_023442085.1 Pseudomonadota bacterium
AAGGGTTCCCTTGGATACCGGCAGGGGCTAGAAAGCCCTGTGTCCCGCGCGATGCCTCTTTCCCCAGCAAGACCCGCCTTATGAGCCCCGGCTTCCTGCTCGCGTGGCTCGGACGGCGGAGCGCGCCGGCGGTGGCGGTGAGCGTGTTCATCGGGCTGGCGCTGCCGCCCTTCGCCGCGCTGGCGAAGCCTCTGGTGGTACCCACCATCCTCGCGCTGCTGGTGCTCGCCTTCGTGCGCACCTCCATGGCCGGTGCCTTCACCGCGCGCCGCGCCGGCATCGCATTGCTCGCCTGCGGCTGGGTCATGCTCGCCTTGCCGCTCATGATGGGGCTGGCGACGCGGCTTCTGGGCGAGCCCAACGCCATCGTCCTCGCCCTCATCATGCAAGCCTCGGCGCCGCCCATCATGTCCGCCCCCGCCTTCGCGGCGCTGCTGGGGCTCGATGCGCGGCTGGTGCTGGTGACCATGCTCGGCGGCATGGCGTTGACGCCGCTCACGGCGCCGGGGCTGGTGTTCCACTTCTCCGGCGGTGCGCTGGCGCTCGATCCGCTGGCTCTGGCACTCCGGCTCGCGGCGGTGGTGGGCGGGACGATGGGTGCCGGCCTCCTCATCCGCCGGCTGCTGGGCCTCAAGCGGGTGGAAGCCATCTCCGCCCATCTGGACGGGCTGAACGTGGTGCTGCTCGGCCTGCTCGCCGTTGGGCTGATGGACGGCGTGACGTACGCCTTCCTCGATCAGCCCGGCTTCATGGCGGGGCTGGTGGCGCTGGCCTTCCTCGTCTCGCTGCTGGGGTTCGGCGCCACCGCGCTGCTCTTCCGCGCGGTCGATCCCGGCGATGCGATGATGCTCGGCTTCTGCGGCGGCCACCGCAACATGGCGGTGGTGATCGCCGCCACCGGCGCCGTGCTGCCGCACGAGACCTGGCTTTACGTCGCGGCAGCACAATTCCCCATTTACCTGCTGCCGGTGGTTCTACTACCCCTGGCGCGGCGGATCAGCCGGCACGGCGCTGCGGCCGACGGGGGTCAGGAGCCCTGCCAGAGCGCCGACCGCAGCTGAAGCAAGCGCAACTAGGCCATCCGGGATCGAGATCGAGACGTCCGTGGGATCCGGCGCCTTGAGCACCGTAATGACGGCGATCACCAGGATGGAGAAGACCGAGCCCACCACGCATCCCCCGAGCGCGATAACGACAATGCGGTAGACGCTGGCGTCGAGCGCCAATGCGCTAACCTCAACCGCCCGTTGCGTGCCCGTGTCGGAGGTTTGCACCGCATTGGACGCGTAGGTCTTGATCTGCGACGGGTTCGCTTTCAGCTCCTCAGCGGCCTGAGGGTCCGAAATGAATTTGTCGATCAGCGTTTGCGCGAGGATGTTGGCAGACCGCAAGGGACTCTCTGGCATCTTATGCCCCCATAAGTTGTATTACGTAATATGCATCAAACAGAAGTTGCCGCAAGGCTCCCGCTTCGTCCGCGTCGCTACCCCCCGCCGCCCGCATCTGCTAGACGAGCCGCCTGCCTGACATTTTGACGAGCATCGACCCATGATCCCGCGTTACAGCCGGCCGGAAATGGCCTCCATCTGGTCCCCCGAGGCCCGCTTCCGCATCTGGTTCGAGATCGAGGCCCATGCCGCCGACGCCATGGCCGAGCTTGGGATCGTGCCTAAGGAAGCCGCCGCCAAGATCTGGGAGCTGGGCGGCAAGGCCGAGTTCGACGTGGCGCGCATCGATGAAATCGAGCGCGAGGTGAAGCACGACGTCATCGCCTTCCTCACCCACCTTGCCGAGTTCGTGGGGCCGGAGGCGCGCTTCGTCCACCAGGGCATGACCTCATCCGACGTGCTGGACACCTGCCTAGCCGTGCAGCTCGCCCGCTCCGCCGACCTGCTGATCGCCGACGTGGACAAGCTGCTGGCCGTGCTGGAGCGCCGGGCGTTCGAGTTCAAGCTCACCCCCACGGTGGGCCGCTCCCACGGCATCCATGCCGAGCCCACCACCTTTGGCGTGAAGCTCGCCATCGCCGCCGCCGAGTTCCAGCGCTCGCGCGCCCGGCTCGTCGCGGCGCGGGAGGAGATCGCCACCTGCGCCATCTCAGGCGCGGTGGGCACCTTCGCCCATATCGATCCGGCGGTTGAGGCCCATGTGGCGGAGAAGATGGGGCTGAAGGTGGAGACCGTCTCCACCCAGGTCATCCCGCGCGACCGTCACGCCATGTTCTTCGCTGTGCTTGGTGTGGTCGCCTCGTCGGTCGAGCGGCTCGCCACCGAGGTGCGGCACCTCCAGCGCACCGAGGTGCTGGAGGCGGAGGAGTATTTCTCCCCCGAGCAGAAGGGCTCCTCGGCCATGCCCCACAAGCGCAACCCGGTGCTCACCGAGAACCTCACCGGCCTTGCCCGCATGGTGCGCGCCTATGTGACCCCGGCGCTGGAAAACGTCGCCCTGTGGCACGAGCGGGACATCTCCCACTCCTCCGTCGAGCGCATGATCGGCCCCGATGCCACCGTGACGCTGGACTTCGCTTTGTCGCGTCTCACCGGCGTGATGGACAAGCTCGTCGTCCACACCGACAACATGCAGAAGAACATGGACAAGCTGGGTGGCCTCATCCACTCCCAGCGCGTGCTGCTGGCCCTCACCCAGAAGGGCGCCAGCCGCGAGGACAGCTACCGCCTCGTGCAGCGCAACGCCATGCGCGTCTGGCGCGGCGAGGGCGACTTCCGCACCTTCCTTATGGAGGATGCGGACGTGCGCAAGTACCTGTCCGAGGAGGACATCAACGAGAAGTTCGACCTCGGCTACCACTTCAAGAACGTGGACAACATCTTCAAGCGGGTGTTCGGCAGGGCTTGAGGGGGCGCTGAAAAGAGGGCGTGCAGGACACGCCCTCGTGCCCCGGACAAGCGACGGCGACAGCCGGAGCGCTGATCCGGGGCCCAGCGCAAGAGTGCCGCGCAGCGGGCTAAATCACATGGTGGTCGGGTTCGGAAGCGCCTTCGGCGAACCCTTGCGCTGGGCCCCGGCTCGCATTCCGCTATCGCTGCATGCGTCCGGGGCACGATGCTGGCGCCCGGGACCTGCGGCGGCATCGACGGAGCGGCACCCCTACCAGTCCGCGCCACCCGCCCCCAGCCGTTGCACCGGCAGCCCTTCGCCTTCCAGCGCCTTCTGGATCAGCTCCGCGTGCGCCTGGTCGCGCGTCTCCACCGTGAGGTCGAGGCGCGTGCCCTTGGCGGGGACGTCGAGGAAGGTGCGGCGGTGGTGCACTTCCAGGATGTTGGCGCCGAGCTTGCCCAGCAGCGTCGCGATGCGGCCCAGCATGCCCGGCCGGTCGAGGATGGTGAGGCGGAAGGAGACGATGCGCTCTTCCCGCTCCAGTTCGCGCAGCAGGATGCCGGCGATCATGCGCGGGTCGATGTTGCCGCCGGAGACGACCAGCCCCACCGTCTTGCCCCGGAACCGCTCCGGCTCGGCGATGAGGGCGGCGAGGCCCGCGGCGCCGGCGCCTTCCGCGAGGGTCTTCTGGTGCATGAGGAAGGCGTTCACGGCCCGCTCCAGCGCCGTCTCATCCACCAGCACCACATGGGGCACGAGGCGCCGCACGATCCGGGCGGTGATCTCCCCCACGTTGCGCACGGCGATGCCCTCGGCCAGCGTCGGGCCGCCGCAGGGGCGGGCCTCGCCGGTCATGGCAGTCCACATCGCGGGATAAAGCTGGGTCTCGACGCCCACCACCTGGGTCTGCGGCGAGCGGCCGGCGAAGGCCACCGCCATGCCGGCGATGAGCCCGCCGCCGCCGATGGGCACCAGCACGGCGTCGAAGGCCGGCCCGTCCTCGATCATCTCCAGCGCCACGGAGCCCTGGCCGGCGATCACGTCCACATCGTCATAGGGGTGGACGAACACGCGGCCCTGCGCCTTGGAGATGCGCTCGGCCTCCTCGTAGGCATCGGCCACCGTCTCGCCGAACAGCACCACCTCGGCACCGAACGCCTCGGTGGCGGCCACCTTCACCTGCGGCGTCGTCTCCGGCATCACGATGAGGGTGGAAATGCCGAGCCGCGTGCCGTGATAGGCCACCGCCTGCGCATGGTTGCCGGCCGACATGGCCACGGCGCCGCGCCGCTCCTCCTCCGGCGTGAGGCGGGAGAGCTTCACCAGCGCGCCGCGCTCCTTGAAGGAGGCGGTGGCCTGAAGGTTCTCGTATTTCACATAGACATCGGCGCCGGTGAAGGCGGAGAGGCGCGGGGCGCGGAGCGTCGGCGTGCGCAGCACGGAGGCACGCACCAGCGGCCACGCGCCCTCCACGTCCGCGAGGGTGACGGGCAGGTCTTTTTCGGTGTCGTGGTCCAGCGCCGTCGCGGGCACGGTCATTTGTCTTCTCCCGCGCCGGGCCTCAGCCCCGTTCGGCCAGGGCCTGCGCCACGCGGGGCGCGAAATAGGTGAGGATGCCGTCGGCGCCGGCACGCTTGAAGGCGAGCAGGCTCTCCGGGACGATGCGGTCGCCGTCCACCCAGCCGTTGCGGATGGCGCCCTCGATCATCGCGTACTCGCCGGACACCTGATAGGCGAAGGTCGGCAGGCCGAACGCTTCCTTCAGCCGCCAGACGATGTCGAGATAGGGCAGTCCCGGCTTCACCATCAGCATGTCCGCGCCTTCCTCCACGTCGAGGGCGGCCTCGCGGATGGCTTCCAGCCCATTGCCGGGGTCCATC
>JAEZMT010000300.1 GCA_023442085.1 Pseudomonadota bacterium
GCGCCCACGCCCATGGTCATGGCGCCGATCACCTGGCTGCGCGCGGTCTTGGGGTTGAGGATGCGGCCGGCGGCGCACACCGCCAGCATGCGGCGCACCCGCGCCTCGCCGGTGGCGGCATCCACCGTCACCTCCACGAAATGGCCGGCGAAGGTGGATTGCTGGTAGCGCTTGCCGAGGTCGCCATATTCGATGGCGTCCTCCGCCGCCAGCCCCTCCGCGCCGGCAGCCTGCGCCAGCGGAACGGAGCGGTTGCCGGCGCGCACCTCGCCGTCGGCGAACACGGCTTCCTGCGAGTTGAAGCCGAGCTTGCGGGCGACCTCCTCGCGCAGCTTCATGCAGGCCGCATAGACGCCGGAGGTGGCGTTGTTGGCGCCCCATTGCCCGCCTGAGCCGCAGGAGGCCGGCAGATCGGAATCGCCGAGCACGACACGCACCTTGTCGAGCCCCACGCCCATCATCTCCGCCGCCGTCTGGGCGAGGATGGTGTAGCTGCCGGTGCCGATGTCGGTCATGGCGGTTTCCACCGTCACCCGGCCCTCGCCATCGAGCCGCACCCGCGCGCCGGACTTCATGAGGAGGTTGTTGCGGAAGCCCACGGCCATGCCGAGACCCACCAGAAGGTCGCCCTCGCGCGCCTGTCCGGGCTTCGGATTGCGCCGGCTCCAGCCGAACCGCTCCGCGCCGAGGCGCAGGCAGGCCACCAGCTGGCGCTGGGAGAAGGGGCGGTCCGGGTTTTCGGGATCGCGCTCGGTATCGTTGAGGATGCGGAACTCCACCGGGTCGAGGCCGAGCCGCTCCGCCATCTCGTCCATGGCGATTTCCAGCGCCATCATGCCGGGTGCCTCGCCGGGCGCGCGCATGGCGTTTCCCTCGGGCAAGTGCAAGGTGGCGAGCCGCATGGCGGTGAGGCGGTTGGCGCCGGCATAGAGCAGGCGCGTCTGGTTCACCGCCGTCTCGAGCCCGCCGCCGGGCAGGTCGCCGGACCAGCTCTCGTGGCCGATGGCTGTGATGCGCCCGTCCCGCCCCGCGCCGATGCGGATGCGCTGGATGGTGGCGGGGCGGTGCGTGGTGTTGTTGAACATCAGGGGACGATGCAGCGCCACCTTCACCGGCCGCTTGGCCGCCCGTGCGCCCAGCGCCGCCAGCAGCGCATCGGCCCGCACGAACAACTTGCCGCCGAAGCCGCCGCCGATATAGGGCGAGATCAGGCGGACCTTGTCCTTGGGCAGGCCGAGCATCTTGGCGAGATCGCCCCGGCCCCACTCGATCATCTGGTTGGAGGTCCACACCGTCAGCCGATCGCCCTCCCAGGCGGCGGTGGAGGCGTGGGGCTCCATCATGGCGTGGGCCTGATCGGGGGTGGAATAGGTGGCGTCGAGGCGCACGGGCGCGGCGGCGAAGGCGCCGTGGAAATCGCCCACCGCCGTATCGGCCGGCCCGCCCATGCCGTCGCCCTTGGCGGGCTTTTCCGCGCCATCCATGGCCTTGGCGAGGTCGAAGGCGCCCTCGGCGGGGGCATACTCCACCTTCACCAGAGCGGCGGCGGTGCGGGCCTGCTCGAAGGTCTCGGCCACCACCAGCGCCACTGCCTGATGATAATGCTCCACCTCAGGCCCGGCGATGAGCTGCGCCGTGTTGTTGCTGCCCTTCTTCAGCGGCCCCGCGTTGGCGGCGGTGACGACCGCGAGCACGCCCGGCGACGCCTCGGCCGCCGCCGTGTCGATGCCGGTGAGGCGCCCCTTGGCGATGGACGTGCCCACCACGAAGCCGTGGGCGGCGGTGGGCGCCACGTCGTGCCGCTCATAGGCATAGGGCGCGGTGCCGGTGGTCTTGAACGGCCCGTCGATGCGCGACAGCGGGTGGCCGACGACCTTGAGCTGGTCGATGGGATTGTCGGCGGCAGGGGTCTCGAACTTCATGGCTCAGGTCCTCCCGTCCGCCAGCACGGCGCCGATGGTGCGTTCCACGAGCGTGATCTTGAACGCATTGTCGTGGGTGGGCTTGGCGCCCGCGAGCAGGTGCTCGGACACGGCCTTTGCGCCGCGCGGCAGCTCGGCTTCCGCCGCCTCCACCCGCCACGGCTTGTGGGCCACGCCGCCGACGGCGATGCGCCCTGAGCCATCCTCCTGAACCACCGCCGCCACCGAGACGAGGGCAAAGGCGTAGGAGGCGCGGTCGCGCACCTTGCGATAGACCTGCCGCCCGCCCACCGGCTTGGGCAAAGTGACGGCGGTGATGAGCTCGCCGGGCTCCAGCGCGGTCTCGATGTGCGGCGTGTCGCCGGGCAGGCGATGGAAGTCGGCGATGGCGATCTTCCGCGTGGTGCCGGTGGGCCCTGCCGTCTCCACCACCGCATCGAGGGCGCGCATGGCCACCGCCATGTCGCTGGGATGGGTGGCGATGCAGGCCTCGCTTACGCCGATCACCGCGAGCTGGCGCGAATAGCCCCCGAGCGCCGCGCAGCCGCTGCCGGGCGCGCGCTTGTTGCAGGCCTGCGCCGGGTCATAGAAATACGGGCAGCGCGTGCGCTGGAGCAAATTGCCGGCGGTGGTCGCCTTGTTGCGCAACTGGGCGGACGCGCCCGCCAGCAGGGCGCGGGAGAGCACGGGATAATCCCGCCGCACCCGCGCGTCGGCGGCGAGGTCGGTGTTGCGCACCAGCGCGCCGATCCTGAGGCCGCCGTCGTCCGTCGCCTCGATGCGGTCGAGACCGAGGCCGTTCACGTCGATGAGGTGGGGCGGCGTCTCGATCTGCAGCTTCATGAGATCGAGGAGGTTGGTGCCGCCGGCGATGAAGCGTGCGCCCGGGGTCGCGGCCGCCGCGCCCGCGGCGTCGGCCGGCGTCAGGGCGCGCTCGTAGGTGAAGGGCTTCATGCGCGCCTCCCGGCCACCTCGACAATGGCCTCCACGATGTTGGAATAGGCGCCGCAGCGGCAGATGTTGCCGCTCATGCGCTCGCGGATTTCGGCCTCGGTGAGTTCGACGGGAACGGTGAGGTCGTCGGTGACGTGGCTCGGAATGTCGGCCTTCACCTCGGCGATCACCGCCACCGCCGAGCAGATCTGGCCCGGGGTGCAATAGCCGCACTGGTAGCCGTCATGCTCCACGAAGGCCGCCTGCATGGGGTGGAGATCGTCGGGCGTGC
>JAEZMT010000292.1 GCA_023442085.1 Pseudomonadota bacterium
GCGGCACCGGCTGGCGCAGCCACAGGGCGCACTGGGTCGGCTTCAGGGTCGCTGCGTTGATGGCCGAGATGAAGGCGGTCGCCGCGATCACCAGGGCGAACTGCTTGAACATCTGCCCTGACAGGCCGGGAATGAACGAGGCCGGCAGGAACACGGACATCAGCACGAGGGTGATGCCGACCACCGGCCCGAACAATTCGTCCATGGCCTTCTCGGCCGCGGGCTGCCCCGCCATGCCCTCCTCGATGTGCCGCGCCACGCCTTCCACGATCACGATGGCGTCGTCCACCACGATGCCGATCGCGAGGATGATGGCGAACAGGGTCGAGAGGTTGATGGTGAACCCCATGGCGTCCATGGCGGCGAAGGCGCCGATGATGGTCACCGGCACGGTCGTCGCGGGCACCAGCGTGGCGCGCCAGTCCTGAAGGAACAGAAGGATGACCACAAGGACGAGGATCGCCGCCTCGAACAGGGTCTTCCACACCTCGTCGATGGAGGCGGTCACGAACAGGGTCGTGTCGAAGGGAATGGCGTAGTCGAGGCCCTCGGGGAAGTTCTTCTTCAGCTCTTCCATCTTCGCCGCAACGCGCTTCGCCACGTCGAGGGCGTTGGCGGCGGGAAGCTGGAAGATGCCGATGCCGGCCGCAGGCT
Source organism: Pseudomonadota bacterium (assembly GCA_023442085.1). Classification (GTDB taxonomy): domain Bacteria; phylum Pseudomonadota; class Alphaproteobacteria; order Rhizobiales; family Xanthobacteraceae; genus Xanthobacter. Next base: position 655 of record JAEZMT010000292.1, read on the forward strand.
TGTTGTCCTGCATGAAGTCCTTGGAATAACTCTGGGCCCCGAGCTCCACGCGACCGATGTCGCGGATGCGGACGATCCGGCCGCCGTCGGAATTGTCCACCTTGACGATGATGTTCTCGTAATCCTTCACGTCATCAAGGCGGCCGGACACGTTGACGGTGTACTGGAACGAGGCGTTGGACGGCGCCGGCGGAATGCCGAGCTGGCCGGGCGTGACGAGCTGGCTCTGCTTCTGGATGGCGTTGGAGATGTCCGTGGGGGTGAGGCCGAACGCCTGCATGCGGTCGGGGTCCATCCACACGCGCAGGGCGTAGGTTCCCGCGCCGAACACCGCCACGTTGGCAACGCCCTCCACGCGCTCCAGCTCGTTCTGAATGTTGATGATGGCGTAGTTGTTCAGGAACAGACCGTCATACTTGCCGGTGGGTGAGGTCAGGGTCACGAACTCAAGGATCGAGGTGCCCTTCTGCAGGATGGTCACGCCCTGCGCCTGCACCGCCGTCGGCAGCGAGGCGAGGGCGATGTTGACCCGGTTCTGCACCAGCACCTGCGCCATGTTCGGATCGGTGCCGATGGCGAAGGACACGACCAGCGTGTAGGTGCCGTCCGAGGCCGCCCACGACTGCATGTAGATCATGCCCTCGACGCCGTTGACCTGCTGCTCGATGGGCAGGGCCACGGTGTCGATCATCGTCTTGGCGGACGCGCCCGGATAGGAGGTGGTCACCGACACCGTGGGCGGCACGATGTTGGGATATTGCGACACCGGCAGGCGGATCAGCGAGACGAGTCCGATCAGCACGAAGACCAGTGCGAGCACGTTCGAGAGGACCGGCCGCTCGATGAAAAAGCGCGAAATCATGGGCGCTGCCTCATGTTCGAGGGCGGGTCAGTTCTTCGGCGTCGCAGGGGTCGCACCCGGCGTCGCCGGAGCATTGGGGGTCGGCGGCACCGAGGGAACGGCGCGGGCCGGCGCATCGGCCGGGGCGACCCCGGCGGGCTTCGGCAGGGGCTTCGTACCATCGTCCACCGGCGGGGCGACGGCGACGATCTTGCCCACCTCCACGTCGATCTTGGACCCAGGCACGGCGCGCTGCATGCCGTTGATGACCACGCGGTCGGTGCTCTTCAGGCCAGTCAGCACGGCGCGCAGGCCGTCCGCCTGGAGCTGGCCGAGGGTGATCTGCGTCTGGCCAACCACGTTGTCGGAGCCAACGGTGAGCACGTAGGGGCCGAGCTGGTTGTAGCTGACGGCGGAGTCCGGAACGAGGATGGTCGAGGCCGGCTGGCCAAGCGGCACCCGCACGCGGGCGAACAGGCCGGGCAGCAGCACGAAATCATCGTTCTGGAAGATGCCGCGGACGGTGAGCGTGCCGAGGTTCGGGTCCACCTGCGGCGCGATATAGTCGATGCGGCCGGCGTGGGGGTAGCCGGTCTCTGTCTGGAGGCCGATCTCGATCGGGATATCCGGCAGGTCGCGGGTCAGGCTGGTGAGGGAGCGGCCTTGCTTGGCAAGCTGCTCCTTGATTCGCAGCACCTCCTGCTCGCTCAGCGTGAACCAGACCCAGATGGGGTTCAGCTGCACGATGGTCGCGAGCTTGGTGGGGCCGCTGTAGCCGACGAGCGCGCCGACGTCCTGAAGGTGAGCCGTCACCGCGCCGTCGAACGGCGCATTGACCTGGGTATAGCCGAGATTGATCTGCGCGAGCTGGAGCGAGGCCTCGGCGTTGGCCACCTGGGCCACGGCGGAATCGCGCTTGGCGCGCGCCTGGTCGAGGGCGGCCTGGGAGGCGAAGTCCTGCTTGGCGAGCTGGTTCTGGCGGTTGAACTCGGCCTCGGCCTGCACCTGCGACGCCTGGTTGGCGGCGAGCGTGGCCTTCGCCTGGTCAACCTGGGCGATGTAGGTGTCCTGCTCGATCACGAACAGGGTGGTGCCCTTCTTGGCGAAGGCGCCGTCCTTGTAATTGATGTTGGTGAGGAAGCCCTGCACGCGGGCGTTCAGATCCACCGAATTGATGGCGGCCGTGTTGCCGGTCAGTTCGAGGAAGCGCGTCACCGGCTGCTCCAGCACGGTCGCGACCGTCACCTTGGGGGGCGGCGGGGGGACGTAGGTGTTCTTTTCCTCGCACGCGGACAGGAGGAAGGCAGCCCCGAGAGCCACGCTCGCGCAGCCCAGCCGACCCGACACCCGGATACCCCCCACCATACCACTACCCCCACTCTGCAGTCGCGGCGGATACTAAGCAGAGGGTTATTGCGTGTCCATGAAAGGAATTGTCCGCAAAGCCCTTCCGTGCAGATTGGTGCGCCACCTGTGCAGGGCGGCAACGCTTCGCACAGAACTGTGGAGTGAGGATGCCGCATTACCTCGCCGGGCACATCACAGGTACCGCATGGGCCAGCGCCACGCTGATGGCTGCGCTTTTCTCAGCCCGGGTTTTCGGCGGCTCTTTCTCGCTGGAGAAGCTCATCTTGAGCGCGATCCTGACTGCCCTAATGGGGGGCATCTATTTCGCAGGCCTCTTTGTCGTAGGCGCCCTGCCCGCGAAGCTCTTCGACGTGATCGCGAAACGCCTTGGGCTGCGCCACTGGGTTTGGCCAATGCTCTACGGTAGCCTCGTCGGCCTTCTTTGCGGGTGGTGCCCCGCCATCATCCTCGTCTTCTTCTTTGAATCTTCTGACGCTCCGCTCGGTCAGCTCTTGCGCGATCCACGCGTCGTCACCGAATGGTTCTTCGGCTACATCCTCCCCGGTGCGGCGTGGGGTGCCGGATGGTGGAGGACGATGCAGCGCCCTCGCATTGACATTGCACCGACCCGTTCATAAGTGTCCGCTTGGTGCGCTGCCCGCGGAAGCGGGGCGGTTGCGGCTGCGCGTTTGTTCGCTGCGCCCGCCTGTCCCGCCTTCGGACTTGCTGACGCCCCATTGCGGGTGTCCAACGGCGCGCATCGTTGCCCGGAGGTCCGGCGGTCCGTCTCCGCCCTCCTTCAGACCTGACGGAACGGAATAGAGAAACCCATGTTTGGTGGACTTGCCCGCAAGCTCTTCGGCTCCGCGAACGATCGCCGGGTGAAGGGTTATCGTCCCCGCGTACAGGCCATCAACGCGCTGGAGAAGGAGCTCGAAGCCCTCTCCGACGATCAGCTGCGCGCCCGCACCGAGGATTTCCGCCGCCAGCTGGCCGAGGGCAAAACCACCCTCGACGACCTGCTGGTGCCCGCCTTCGCCACCGTGCGCGAGGGCGCCAAGCGCGCGCTCGGCATGCGCCACTTCGACGTTCAGCTCATCGGCGGCATGGTGCTGCATGAAAGCTCCATCGCCGAGATGAAGACCGGCGAAGGCAAGACGCTGGTCGC
>JAEZMT010000371.1 GCA_023442085.1 Pseudomonadota bacterium
GGTAGCGGACCATGCGGTCGAGGTCTGGCACCAGCATCGGCTCGCCGACGCCGTGCAGCACGCAGCGCTCGAGATCGGGGATCTGGTCCACGATGGAGGTGAACAGCTCCCAGCTCATGTCCGCCGGCGGCTCAAGCTCCTCATAGGTGCGCGGGCAGGTCGTGCAGAGCAGGTTGCAGCGGTTCGTGGTCTCCAGATAGAGGCACACCGGCTTTCGGACCGGCACGCTGGTGCGGTCCGTTTCCGCCCGCTCGAAATAGCGTCGCGAGACGGCGGGCGCGCCGGGGGTGAGAGCATTCATCGGCAAGGTCCGTTGCTGGAAGTCAGGGGCAGTCGCGCTCAGGACGCGCGGCGGCAAGGCGGATCGGTGTCGGCGATGGGCAAGCCCAGCCGTTCGGCGAGGCCGGCGTGGGCGAGGAGGCGCCTGAGGAGGTCCGTGCTGTTGCGCGCCTCGCCCCGGATATGAGGCGCGGAGCCGAACGGCGTGCCGGCGAACAGCTCGCCATGGAGCACGCCCAGCGCATGGGCATCGTCCACGTCGTACCAGGGCGGCAGCACATGGACAGGCAGGCCAATCTCGGCGGCGCGCGCCAGCGTCTGCGCGAAGACGCGCTCGGTGCTCCAGTCGATATCCGTGAACAGGTGCCAGTGCGGCGCCTTCAGCCCCAGAACGTAATAGCCGCCGTCCGTGGAGGGGCCGAGAACGGCGCGGTCGCCGGGCTGGGCAAGCGCGTCGGCGAGTTCCGCGAGAAGGGCAGGGGGGAGCGTCGGGCTGTCCGCGTTCAGCACCGCCGCCGCCGGATGTCCCAAAGCGAAGATATGGGTGAGGGTCATCGTGAGGCAGGCGCCGAAGTCGGGCGCGACCGCCTCCATCCGGCCGACGCCCGGCGGTAGCACCGCATCGAAGAAGGGCCCGGCTCCCGCTGGCCCATAGGCCACGTAGGGTGTGACTGGCGCCATTCTTCCGGCGGCCAGGATGTTGCCGACGATGTCCTGGATGAAGGCGGTGTTGAACGCCGCCGCCTCCGACGGGGAGAGAGGCGGACAAAGCCGCGTCTTGGTGCGGCCCGGCGCCGACGCCTTGGCCATCACGGCAATGGCGCAGGCGCGCGCGTCCTTGCGCAGGTCGGTCATGGCTCGCCCCCGTTCCGGCTTTGCTTGTCTGAGAAAGATTTCGCGGAGGACACGACCTCCGTTACGTCGCTCACGAACGAGTGAAGCGGGGGCCTCGCGTCACGTGCCGGCGTCGCCCAGACGGCCGCGCAGGCGGGCGACTTCCGCCTCCAGCGCGGCGATGCGCGACTCGCGCTCCTCCAAGGCGGCGGCGACCAGCGGCGCGTCGATCTTCTGCGGGATGTGCTGCGGGCAGTTCACATCCCAGGCCGAGACCTTGAGGAGCAAGGCGCGCTCCGGAATAGCACCGTAGTCTTCCGGCATCAGCCGCGCCACGAGGTCCGCGTCCCCCTCCACCACGGAGAGCTCGCCCCACACCTTGATGCGGCGGCGGTGGGTGTAGTCCATCAGGAACAGGAAGGCCTTCGGGTTTTCCGAGGCGTTGCCGACCGTGACGTACTGCCGGTTGCCGCTGAAATCCGCCATGCCGAGGGTGTGGGCGTCCAGCACGCGGATGAAGCCCTTCGGTCCGCCGCGATGCTGCACATAGGGCTGGCCGGCGGCGTTGGCGGTGGCGAGGAAGGCGGTGTCGATGCCGCCGATAAACTGCACGAAATCCGGCGTGAGCTCCGTGCGGAAGCCGCCGCGTGCCTCGACGCGGGCATAGGCCTGGCGGGAGCCGCGCGCCTGCTGCGCGGCCTTCACCGCCGCCGTGAAGGCGACATCGCTGGAGGGGGGCATTGCAAGGGGATCGGACATGGCGGCCTCCTTCGGAAAACACAAGGTGCCGGCCCCCGCGAGGGGTCCGGGTGTGAGGACTCGGCTGGCTCCCGCCTGCGCGCCGCCGTTTGAGGGGCGGATCGTCCAGCGGCGCGCGTTCGGATGCCGGCCGCAGGCTTCAGGCGGCCCGCGGCGTGCCGGTGCGCACCACGGGAAAGTCGATCTCGGTGCCGGCGACGTTGTTGAGATAGTTGGTGAAGATATTCACGGCGACATGCGCCACCACCTCCACCAGCGCACCGTCGTCGAGGCCGGCGGCGCGAGCGGTGGACAGGTCCGCGTCGCTCACCTGGCCGCGCCGGGCGACTACCGCGCGGGCGAAGGCGATGGCGGCTTCCGCCTTGCCGTCCGCCGCGCGGCCGGCGCGGGCGAGGGTGATATCGGCGTCGGACAGGCCGGCGCCCTTCCCGATGACGGTGTGGGCGGAGAGGCAGTAGTCGCAGCCATTCACCTCGGCGACGGCGATGGCGAGGCTCTCACGCGTCTTCGCCGGCAGTGTGCCAGAGCCCAGCGCGCCGGACAGGCTGATGAGGCCTTCCAGAGCGGCGGGAGCGTTGGCGGCAACCTTGAACAGGTTCGGCGTGGCGCCGAACCTCGCCTGGACGGCGGAGAGCAGGTCCTTCGCCTTGCCGGTGGCGGTGGCGGGGTCGAGGGCGGGGATGCGGCTGGAAGAATGGTTCACGGGGACGCCTTTCGCGTTTCGCTTCGGGCCAGCGTTTGTTCGCGGCCGGTGAGGAATAGCTAAGGCTTCCCGCTCTTGTGCATAATAGCTATAATCCGAAAGCTATTGTTTCACTTTCCGCAATCAAGCCATGGACCGCATCGACGCCATGACCGCCTTCGTCGCGGCGCTGGACGAGGGTAGCCTCGCCGGCGCGGCGCGGCGGCTCGGGCGTTCGCCGGCGGCCATCACGCGCGCGGTGGCGCTGCTGGAGGAGCGGTTGGGCACGCGCCTCCTCCACCGCACCACGCGCACGCTGCACCTGACCAAGGCGGGCGAGCGCTATCTCGCCGCCTGCCGCGCCATCCTCGCCGAACTCGCGGAGGCGGATCAGCTCGCGGC
>JAEZMT010000378.1 GCA_023442085.1 Pseudomonadota bacterium
CGCGCTCGATGGCCTTGAGCGTGCCGAAGTGCCTCAGCAGCGCGCGCTTGCGGGTCGGACCCACCCCCGGAATGGCCTGAAGCCCGGCTTCCGTAATGTCCTTCTTGCGCCGCGCCCGGTGTGAGCCAATGGCGAAGCGATGGGCCTCGTCGCGCAGCCGCTGGATATAATAGAGCACCGGATCGCGCGGCTCCATGCGGAATGGCGTGCGTCCGGGCAGGAAGAACTGCTCGCGCCCCGCCTCGCGGTCGAGGCCCTTGGCGATACCCACCAAGGGCACGTCGGTGATGCCCAGTTCCTCGAGCACCTTCCGCGCGGCATTGAGCTGGCCGAGGCCGCCGTCGATCAGCACGAGGTCCGGCCAGGGCGAGGCGCCCGTGGCGTCGGGAAGGGCGTCGGGCTCTTCGGCATCGTCGGGCGGCAACTCGGCGGATGTGGCTTCACCGTTCATTCCATCCGTTTCCGTCAAGGGTACAGATGGGATGGATGGCCCGTTGTCGGGTCCCGTGACATCAACCGGCACCGCCGGAGCGCCCTCCCGCGGCGCCTCCTTCAGAAGGCGGGCGAAGCGGCGGGTGAGCACTTCGCGCATCATACCGAAATCGTCGCCGGGCACGAGGTCGGCCGACTTGATGTTGAACTTGCGGTACTGCGCCTTCCGGAACCCCTCTGGCCCGGCGACGATCATGCCCCCCACCGCGTTGGTGCCCATGATGTGGGAATTGTCGTAGACCTCGATGCGCTGCGGCGGCGCCCTGAGGCCAAAGGTGGCGGCGACGCCCTCCAGCAGCTTCGCCTGCGTGGCGCTCTCTGCCAGCGTGCGGGCCAGCGCCTCTCGGGCATTCTGCATCGCATGGTCCACCAGATCGCGCTTTTCCCCGCGCTGGGGGACGGCGATCTCGACCCGGTAGCCGGCCTTCTCTGACAAGGCCTCGGCCAGAAGCTCCTGCTCCTCCACCTTATGGGAGACAAGGAGAAGGCGCGGACACGGCTTGTCCTCGTAGAATTGCGCAAGGAAGGCGCCGAGCACCTCGGCCTCGCTCAGGGATCGGTCGGCACGGGGATAATAGGCGCGGTTGCCCCAGTTCTGGCCAGTGCGGAAGAAGAACACCTCCACGCAGGTGGCGCCGCCCTGCTGGTGGCAGGCGAACACGTCCGCCTCCTCCACCCCGCGCGGGTTGATGCCCTGCGAGCCCTGCACAGCCGAGAGCGCGGCAAGACGGTCGCGCAGGCGGGCCGCGCGCTCGAACTCCAGCTCCTCGGCGGCCTGCTCCATCTCCTTCGCCAGTTCCTCCTTGATGGCGCGGGAGCGGCCGGAGAGGAACGCGCGGGCCTCGCGCACCAGCTCGGCATAGTCCTGGTGGCTCACCTCGCCGGTGCAGGGGCCCGAGCAGCGCTTGATCTGGAAGAGAAGGCAGGGGCGCGTGCGGTTCTCGTAATAGCTGTCCGAGCACGAGCGCAGCAGGAAGGCGCGCTCCAGCGCGTTGATGGTGCGATCCACGGCCCAGACGCTGGCGAACGGGCCATAATAATCCCCCGGCCGGTTGCGCGCGCCGCGATGCTTGGCGATCTGCGGCGAGACGTGATCGGCGGTGATGAGGATGTAGGGAAAGGATTTGTCGTCCCGCAGCAGCACGTTGAAGCGCGGCTTCAGCTGCTTGATGAGGTTGGCTTCCAGCAGCAGCGCCTCGGGCTCGGTGCGGGTGGAGACGAACTCCATCTGCGCCGTCGCCGCGATCATGCGGGCGATGCGATTGGTGTGGCCCACCGGGCGCGTATAGCTGAGCACGCGCTTCTTGATGCTCTTGGCCTTGCCCACATAGAGCACGGTGCCGTCCGCCGCGATCATGCGGTAGACGCCGGGGCCGCCGGGCGCGTGCTTCACCGCGCGGATGATGGCGGCGCGGCCGGTGGCAAGGCTCTCCTCGCCGGGGGCGGCCTCATCCGCCGCCTCGATCTCGAGAAGGACGACCTCTTCCGTCTCCTCGGCCATCCCCTCCCCTGCTCCGGGGGGCACGGCTTCGCCTGGCGCATCGCCATCGGGACGGGCAAGGGCAATCTCGGACGGGTCGGAGGGTCGGCGTCGGATCATGCAGGGGTATGTAATGCGCCGGACGCCCGGAGGGAACGGCAGGGCCCGCCGCCGCTCTTCATCCGCCGTCAACCATAGGAAAATTCGAGCGCAGGCCGGCTCGCGCGCCAGCTCCGCACAAGGCCAAAATTCCATATTCCGCGCAATGTCATAGATGGTTACCCCGTCATCAACCATGTGCGCGAACGAGAGCAACCGCAGAGAAAGGGGCAAGTTTCCCCTGCGAGGGTGCGCGAAACGCCGGGCGCCACCGGCCGGACCCTCGGAGGGATGATCATGCGTATCCGTCTGCTTGCTTCCGCCGCTGCCGTGGCGGGCCTCGCTCTCGCCTCACCAGCCGGAGCGGCCGACCTTGGCTATCCGGCGCCCTATGTGCAGCCTGTCGCCGCCTTCACGTGGACTGGCTTCTACCTTGGCGCCAATGCCGGCTACGGCTGGGGCTCTTCCTCCTTCAGCAGCCCCGGCGGCTTCCTGGGCGGCTTTCAGGCCGGCTACAATTTCCAGTTCGGCAGCCCCTTCGTGCTGGGCGTCGAGACCGATTTCGACTTCGCCGGCATGTCGGCCGGTGCCTACAGCCTGAACAATCTCGGTACCGTGCGCGCCCGCCTCGGCTATTCGTTCGACCGCGTGCTGGTCTACGGCACCGGCGGTTTCGCCTATGGCCAGGGCAGCGTGGACTTCTTCGGACTTACCTCCTCCTCCACCCAGACCGGCTGGACTCTGGGCCTCGGAGCGGAGGTCGGCTTCGATCGAAACTGGTCTGCCAAGCTTGAATATCTTTATGTAGACTTGGGCAGCGCCACCTTCGCAACTGCAGTTGGCCCAGTGACTACTGGCTTCGACGCCAACATTCTTCGAGCCGGCGTGAATTATCGCTTCTAGTTGTGGACGTAACGTAAGGAAAAGAAATACGGCAAAACATGGGAACAATCTCAAAGCTGCCGTGTTTACGCGCCATTGTGTCTCGACGATTAAGAAAAGTTAGGAAAGCGCCACATCTCTGCCCGGTTTGATTTTTCGGGTGTGGCCGGATCGCTACAGACGGCACCGGGCAGGGGCTGTAAGAAAGAACCACCCGACGGCGACCTCCCAGGAGGGGCCGGCGAAACCACAAAGGTAGATACTCATGTTGAAGCGTGCACTTCTGGGCGCCACCGCCCTGGTTCTCCTCGCCGGCACCGCCTCCGCGGCCGACCTGGCCACCCGCTATCCGGTGAAGGCCGCCCCGATCCCCGTGCAGGTCTTCTCCTGGACCGGCTTCTACATCGGCGGCAACGTCGGCTGGGGCTGGGCTGACAACACCTACGACTACACCCCCTTCGCCGCCCCCACCTACAGCTACAACCCCGGCACCTCGAACGGTTTCACCGGCGGTCTGCAGATGGGCTACAACTACCAGTTCGTTAACAACGTCGTGCTCGGCGTCGAGACGGACTTCAACTGGGCCGACATCAACACCAGCGGCGTGCTCGTCGGCGGCCCGCTCGGCGGTGGCGTGATCGACCAGAAGGTCGATTACTTCGGCACCATCCGCGCCCGCCTCGGCTATGCGATGGACCGCTTCCTGCCGTACATCACCGGCGGCGTGGCCTATGCCAACACCAAGTACACCGACCCCTTCGGCTTCTCCGACAGCAACCTGAAGTGGGGCTGGACCGCCGGTGCGGGCCTCGAGTACGCCATCACCAACAACTGGACGGTCAAGGCCGAGTACCTGTACCTCGGCTTCGACAACAGCAAGACCAACTACTTCAACGGCGATCAGCTGTCTGTCGGCAGCAACATCCAGACCGCCCGCGTCGGTGTGAACTACAAGTTCTGATCCGAAGCGCCCCTTGCAGACTGGCCCCCGGCATCGCCCGGGGGCCTTTTTGTTTGGGGGGACGCCTTGAAGCGTCCCTGCGTTGCCGCTTCGGCTTCCGATGCACCCGAACCACAGCCGGAAGGGGCGGCGGTCCGGTAACACGGGGATGCAATTCTTGAACGGGGCCGGGGACCGGATTTGACCCGCCTCCTCGCCTTCTTAACTATGATCGTGCTAGAGCGCGCAATCGTTGAACGGCAGAAGAGGGCTGAAATGGCTCATCCGGCAGCGCCCGATCGGGAGCGCGCCTCGAACCGTCCGGTACGCATCGGCGTCACCGGCATCGGCATCATGGGATCGAATCACGCCCGCGTTCTGGCCGAGCTTCCCGGCGCGGAACTGGTCGCCGTGGCGGATCCCGACCAGGCCCAGGCCCAGCGGGTCGCCAATTTTCTCGGCTGCCAGGCGGTGGGCGACCATCGCGACCTCCTCGCCCTCGGCCTCGACGCGGTTGTGGTGGCGGCCCCCACCCACCTGCATCATCCCATCGCCCTCGACGTGATCGCCGCCGGCTGCTCCGTGCTGGTGGAAAAGCCTGTCGCCTCCACCACCGAGGAAGGCCGCGAGATCGTGGCCGCCGCCCGCGACAAGGGCGTCACCCTCATGATCGGCCATGTGGAGCGGTTCAACCCGGCGGTGCGTGCCATCAAGGACGCCATCCGCGACGAGAACCTCCTGTCCATCGCCATCACCCGCGTCGGCCCGTTCCCGCCCCGCATGTCCAATGTGGGTGTGGTGATCGACCTCGCGGTGCACGACATTGACCTGATTCGCTGGTTCACCGGCTCGGACATCCTGGAAGTTCAGCCGCAGACCCGCGCCGCCATTGCCGAGCGCGAGGACATCGCTCTGCTCCAGTTCCGCACCGCCACCGGCGCGCTGGCGCACATCAACACCAACTGGCTGACGCCCTTCAAGGCGCGCACGGTCCATGTGGCCACCTCCAAGAAGTATGTGATCGGCGACCTGCTCACCCGCCAGGTGACCGAGCATTTCGACTACCGCCCTGACGGCTCCTACTCCACCCGGCACCTGCCGGTGGCCTATGCCGAGCCGCTGCGCGCCGAGCTTGAGAACTTCCTGTCCGCCGTGCGCACCGGCCGGCCGCCGGAAGTGACCGGCGAGGAGGGCGTGGCGAGCCTCGAGATCGCCATGTCGTGCCTGCCCGGTGCCGCCGCCTCAGCGCGAGGCTCCGCCACCAAGCGACGCGCGGTGGGCTGAGCCTGCCCTTGAACGTGCGGCCGCGCCGGCCCCAGGCCGGCGGGCGGGCGCGCGCCTGCGAAACGCCCGCGACCGGGCCTTCTGAACGGACCTGAGATGACTTCTCCCGCGTCGGGCGCCAGCGCCCCCATCGCCTTCATCGACCTCGCCGCCCAGCGCGCCCGCATTGGCCGGCGCGTCGACGACGCGGTGCAGGCGGTGCTCGCCTCCTGCCGCTTCATCAACGGCCCGGAAGTCACCGAGTTCGAGCAGAAGCTCGCTGCCTTCGCCGGCGCGAAATATGCCGTCTCCTGCTCCAGCGGCACGGATGCGCTCGCGCTGCTGCTCATGGCCTGGGGCGTGAAGGCGGGCGATGCCGTGTTCTGCCCCGCCTTCACCTTCTGCGCCACTGCCGAGGTGGTGCCGTGGGTCGGCGCCACGCCGGTGTTCGTGGACGTGAAGGAAGACACCTTCAACATGGACCCGGAGAGCCTGGAGCAGGCCATCCAGGTGGCGATCGAGCAGGGGCTGGAGCCGCGCGTGGTGATCCCGGTGGATCTGTTCGGCCAGCCGGCGGACTACGACGCCATCCTGCCGATTGCCGAGAAATACGGCCTCAAGGTGCTGTGCGACACGGCGCAGGGCTTCGGCGGCACCTGGAACAACCGGCGCACCGGCTCCATCGGCGATGCCACCGCCACCTCCTTCTTCCCGGCCAAGCCGCTCGGGGCTTATGGGGACGGCGGCGCCATCCTCACCGACAATGAGGAACTGGTGACCATCCTCAAGAGCCTGCGCGAGCACGGCCAGGGCGTGGACAAGTACCAGAACGTGCGCATCGGCATGACCGCGCGCCTCGACACGGTCCAGGCCGCCGTCCTGCTCGAAAAGCTGGCCATCTTCGAGGACGAGATCGCGGCCCGCGAGAAGGTGGCGCGGCGCTACAACGA
>JAEZMT010000045.1 GCA_023442085.1 Pseudomonadota bacterium
TTCGTGCAGGTGCCGGAGGGCGGCGCGCTGGAATGGCACCGCGACGGTGTGATGGCGGCGGTGAGCGTGGTGCGCAACTCCGCCGGCGACCGGCATTTGCAGGTGAACAACCATTTCCGCATGGGCGGCAGCGCCTCCATGCGCTCGGACCACCGACAGGCGCATATCCCGCTGCTGCTGCATCCGAACCCGCGCAGCGCCCTGTTCCTCGGCCTCGGCACCGGCGCGACCCTCTCCGCCGCCGGCGACCATCCCGGCCTCAAGGTGGAGGGCGTTGAACTCGTGCCCGAAGTGGTGGAGAGCTTCCCCTATTTCGAGCGCACGCCGCCCCGCCTCGCCGGAAATCCGGACATCCGCATCCATGTGGCCGACGCCCGCCGCTTCGTGCGCGCCGACACGTCGCCCTATGACGTGATCGTCGCCGACCTCTACCACCCTTCCGTGGACGGCTCCGGCGCGCTCTATGCGCGAGAGCATTTCGCCGCCATCCGCGACCGCCTCGCGCCGGACGGGTTGTTCTGCCAATGGCTGCCGCTGCACCAGCTCGACATCGCGACGCTGAAGGTGATCGTGCGCACCTTCATCGACGTGTTTCCGGACACGACGGCCTGGCTCGCGCAGTACAGCGTGGAGACGCCCCTCGTGGCGCTGGTGGGCCGCCGCAGCCCCCCCGCCTACCCCGCCGACTGGGTGGAGCGCCGGGTGCGCGACGGCGCACTCGCGGCGGCGCTGAAGGCGGTGGACATGAACGGCAGCCTGACCTTGTTCGGCCTCCACCTCGCCGGCCCCGCGGAGCTGGCTCGCTTCGCGGGCGATGCCCCCCTGAACACCGACGATCGCCCGGTGGTGACGGCCGCCGCCCCGAGCACCGCCTATGCCGCCAGCGAGCGGCCGGCCGACCGTCTGGTGGCGCTCCTCGCCGCGCTTCATCCTGCTCCGGAAACGCTGCTGGCCGGGTCCGATGCGGCCACGCAGACGCGCCTCGCCGCCTACTGGACCGCGCGGGACGGCTATATCGCCATGGGCGCCCGGGCGCTGGCGGCGAAGGGGCCGCGGGACGTCATCGGCACGCTGGCGCCGCAGCTCATCGAGCTGGTCCGCATCAGCCCGGATTTCGATGCCGCCTACGCGCCCGTGCTCGCCATGGCGCGACAGCTCGCCGTCACTGATCCTTCGGCCGCGCGCCGGCTCCTAGAAGCATTGGATAGGGCGAACCCGATCCGGCCCGAGGCGCGGCGGCTGCTGTCCCGGCTGCCGCCGGCGTGACGGGCGGGATTTCCCCCGCCTTCGCCACGGTAAAGGCGATGGAGCCGCCGTCCGCATGGTGGTGGCGGCGCAGATAGCCATTCCATTCCACCAGATACTTGCCGGGCGGCAGGGGCTGGGTCATCCGGAACGCGGTCTGGCGCACCTCCTGCGACGGACGCGCCCAGTCGGTCGGCCACACGGCCTTGTCGTCGAGGCTCACCACGCGCACGTCGTCGAGGCGGAACTCGTCGGTGAAGTCGATGGTGACTTCCGGCTGCGTCTCGGTGAGCACCGCGTTGGCGTTCGGAACGGACTGGTCAAACGCGCACTGGGCCTGCGCCCCCGGCGCCGCGAGGCCGACGCCGAAAACGACCGCGATTGCTGCATGAAGGCGCATGGGGCTCTCCCTGAACACGGGCCTCTCCCTGAAAAGGCGTGCTCTTGCGGTCACGTGAAGTGGATGGCGTAGCCGAAATTGTCGAGCCGGTCGGGGATGGCGTTGAACGCCACCGAGATGCGCCGCCCGCCCTTGTTCACCGGCACCTCGTGCAGCAGGTAGCTCGGGAACATCACAAGATCGCCCGCGCCCGTCTGCGGCATGGCGAACTTGCCGCCGTTGAAGGCATTGATGCGGGCATTGGGATTGGTATTGCCGAAGATGAAGCCGCTGCCGCCGATGGCCTTGTGAAACACGATGTTGGCGGAGGGGTGCGCTTCCGTCAGGTAGACGACGCCGGAGATGAAGCTGTTGGCGTGGGTGTGGATGGCCTGATGGCCGCCCGGCTCCAGCACGTTCACCCAGATCTCCTTGATCTGCCAGTTGAGCGCCTCGCCGAACAGCACCTCGCCGAACTCCGCCACCTTGGGCAGCACCAGCGCGCCGAGCCGCGACAGCAGGGTGTCCGACTGGTCGCCCGCCACCGGGGTGTGGGAGAGGAGGTCCGAATAGGCGTTGGTGAGCGAGGTGCGATCCGCCACCTCGGCCGCGAGCGCCGCCACGTCAGCGGGGCCGACGAGGCCTTCCACGCGCATCACGGGGGTGGGGAAAAGTCCGATAAGCTGGGTCACGACAGGCCGGCCGATGTGCGCGAGACGGGGAGACGGCGCACTTTCCCCATGGGCCATGACTTGCCGATGACGACCTGACGACGAACGTCGGCGTCGCATCAGTGGCTGGAATCGAGATCCGCCGGAGAGGGCTTCGTGCGGCGCGGCACCAGCACCTGCCCGGCCACCGGCTTGGCATTGCCGACCTGCGCGGCGGCGAACGGGCCTTCAGAGCCGCGCGGCGGCTGGGGGCCGCCCTTGCCGGGAGCGGGCAAGGCGAGGGTCACGGTGTCGGCACCGCCGTGCATCACCACATCGCGCGGGCCGACGCTGCGCAGCGTCCAGCCGCCATGGGCATCGCCGACCTTGAGGCGCACGATCTGGCCGCTCGCCTGATCTGTGAAGATGCCGATGCTGCCGGCCGTGCTCACCACCGTGCCCATCAGCGCGAGCTGCGGCCGCGGCGAGACGGCGGCGGGCGGCGCGGAGGGCGGCGGAGGCGCCAGCGCCACCGGCTGGTCGGGCGGGCGGCGCGAGGGCGTAAACAGGGGGCGGTCGCGGGTCGCCGACAGGCTTTCGATGGGGACCGCCCACAGGGGATTTCCGCGCTCGCGATCGGCGATGGCCGTGGGTGCCCGGGCAGGAGGCTGGCCGGGCGCGAGAAATTCGATCTGCGGCGGAGGCGCCTCCACCTCGGTCGAGGCCGCGAAAACAGCAGTAGCGGTCCCCGCGACGGCAACCGCAAGGGCGACCGCAAGCAAGCGCCGACGGCGCGTGGATGAGGGAACGAGGCGGTTCATCGCGCCCCCCGCCAGCGGCCATGGACGGTCAGCATCACCTGGATGCGTCCCTCCTGCCCCCGTGCTTCGGCGCCATCCC
>JAEZMT010000096.1 GCA_023442085.1 Pseudomonadota bacterium
ACCGCACCTGGAAGGCCGCGCTCCTCGGCCTCGCCACCGTGGACAGTCCCGAACTGCCCGGTCGCGGCAGCCGCCACGGCGCGCCTTTGCCGGCGAGCCTTCCGGCGCTGGCCGAGGACATCGCCGCCCCCCTCGCCCACCGTCCGGTGCCGGTGGTGCTCTACGGCCATTCCATGGGCGCGCTGCTCGCCTTCGAGACGGCGCGGGCGCTCGCCCGCCACGGCGTCACCGTCGCCGGCCTCGTCCTCTCCGGCCGGGCGGCGCCGCACCTGCCGTTTCCCCGGCTCGACCGCCATCTGATGAGCGATGCCGCACTGATCGAGGAGCTGAAGCGCATCGGCGGCACGCCGGACGCGCTGTTCCGCCGACCCGAAATCCTCGCCATGACGCTGCCGGCGCTGAAGGCGGACTTCCGCATGGTGGACACTTACGCCTTTACCCCCGGCCCGGCGCTGGCCTGCCCGGCGGTGATCCTCGGCGGCGCCGACGATCCCGCGACCCCCGAGCCGAGCCTGCATGCCTGGCGCGAGCTGATCGCCGGCCCGGTCGCGGTGGACATCTGGCCCGGCGGCCATTTCTTCGTGCGCGAGGACGAGGAGCGCCTCCTCACGCTGCTCAAGCGCACCCTCCCCGTCTGGCGCGCGGCCCGTGCCTGAGGCGTCGACCCCGGTGGATGCCGCGCGCCTCGCGCCGGGCGCGAGCCTCCTCGCCATCGCGCGCGTCACCGATGCGCTGGTCAATCCGGACCTCCACATCGCGCTGCCGCCCGACGAGGACGCGCGCATCGCCCGCCATGTGAAGGCCGACGACCGCGCCGCCCGCCGCGCCGCCTGGAGCCTCGCGCGCACCCTGCTCGGCGCCGCCCTCGGCCGCGCGCCGGCCGAGGTAAGCGTGGCGCGCGGGACGAACGGGCGGCCGGAACTGGCGGCGCCCTCCGACATCGACTTCAACCTGACCCATTCCGGCGACTGGGTGGCGGTGGGGCTCGCCCGCGGCGGCGCCATCGGGATCGATGTGGAAAAGGCGCGCGGGCTGGACCTATGGACCCGCCTCGCCCCCGATTTCATGCATGACGACGACCGCGTCCGCTGGTCCGCCGCCCCCGAGACCGACCGCGCCGCTTCGGCCCTGCGCGCGTGGTGCGGCAAGGAAGCCGTGCTGAAGGCGACGGGCGAGGGCCTCGCCGGCGACGCGCGCGGCGTGCGCCTGCCCGAACGCGGCGGCCTCGTGGTGCGCGCCGGCCGCGCTTTCCTCACCGGCAGCGGCGCCTTGCCCGCCGCCGCCTACGCCTTCGCCGTTGAGGTGGAGGCCCCGCTGCTGTTCCGCTCCGCCGGAGCGGGGTGGGAGCGCATCGCCGGCTGACAGCCGTGCGTTGTCCGGAACCGCCGTCGTCCGGAACCGCCGTCGTCCTCCGACTGGACCGGAAGGCGACGGGAGTGAGGCAGCCCGGCCTTCGTTGCCGACCCATCGCACAGATGCGCGAGAGCGCGATCCGGTGTAACCGGGATCGATGATGCGGAGGGGGACGATGTCGGGGGACACGCACGCTTTGAGCCTTGCAGACCGGCTGGCGGCCCTGTGGGATCATCTGGGGCTCGACACCGCCAATGTGGCGACGCAGATGCCGGGCAGCCTCGCGGGCTTCGCGGCGGTCCATCCGGGGCGCATCGCCGGCCTCCTGTTCCACGAGCCGGTGGGCTGCGAGCCCGCGGCCTTCGCGGCCGTGGCCGACCGCCTGACGGTGCTGGCCGGAGATGGCGGAACCTCGTCCCAGATCGCCGCCGTGATCGCGGCCGCCCTGCCCGAGAGCCGCCGGCGCGTGCTCGAAGGCTATGCGCAGCCGGGATGGGCGGATCATGTGCGCGACCGCACCGACGAGGTGGTCGCGGCGCTGAAGGACCTGCCGGGGGCGGCCAGCACGCTCACCCGCGCGCCCCAGAGCGGGGCCCAGAGCGGCGCCCATGCCGGCATCAGCTACGACATTCGCGGATCGGGGCCGGCGCTCGTGCTCTTCCCCCTGTTTCTCGCCCCCACCCAGTGGGACGCGGCGCTGCCCCGCCTCGCGGCGGAGTTCACCGTCATCCGCCTCGGTGGCGCGCACCTCGGCGGCGTCGCCCTGCTGGAGGACCGCGCGTCGAGCCCGAGCTATCGCGGCATGTTCACGACGCTTCTGGACATCATAGATCCGGGCCCGGCGGATCAGGTGCTTGACGTGGGCACGGGTTCCGGCGCGCTGGCGCGGATCGCGGCCCGGCGCGCGGGTCATGTCACCGCCTGCGACATCAACCCCTATATGGTGCGGGAAGGCGCGGACCTCGCCGCGACGGCCGGCCTGTCGGATCGGATCACGTTCCGCGAAGCGAATGCCGAGCAGCTGCCGTTCGCGGACGCCAGCTTCGACCATGCCTACAGCGTGACGGTGCTGGAAGAGTGCGACGCCGACCGTGCCATCGCCGAGCTGATCCGGGTGGTGAAGCCCGGCGGGCGCGTCGGCGTCATCGTCCGCGCCATCGACGGCCGGCACGTCTTCAGCGCCGATCTGCCCGATGCCATCCGCGCCAAGGTGGAGGTGGTGCCGCCCATGGTCTCGCCCGGCGGCGTCGCCGATGCGAGCCTCTACCGGCGGATGCGCGCGGTGGGGCTTGAGGATCTCGTGCCGTGCCCGGCCATGCCGTCCTTCGAGACCGGCAGCAGCTTCTGGCGCTTCGTGGTCGGCCGGTTGGAGCCGCGCCTCTCGGCCGAGGAGCTTGAGATCTTCCGGGCGGCCCTCGCGCAGGCCGAGGCCGAAGGCAAGCTGTTCGTCACCTTCCCCCACCACGGGGGGGTGGGCACGAGGCCGGCCTAAAGCTGCCGGTTGAGGTTCTCGGCGAAGGAGAGGATGTGGGCGCGGGTGGCCTGCTCGGCGGCGTCGGCGTCGCGGGCGGCCAGGGTGTCGACGATGGCGGCATGCTCGTCCACCACGCGGCGGTGATGGGCGACATCGCGCAGGGAGACGAACCACACCCGCTGCGCCCGCTCGTGCAGATTGCGCAATATCTCGCCCAGCACTGGATTGCGGGCGCCACCGGAAATCGTGAGGTGGAACTCGCGGTCGAGGGCCATCAGCTCGGCGATGTCCCCGTCCCCGGCGGCGGCGGTGCCCCGCCGCACGTTCTCCTTCAGCGCGTTGATGACGCTTCCATCCGCCCGCTCGGCGGCGAGGCGGGCGCAGAAGCTCTCGTTGAGCAGGCGCACCTCCACCATGTCGCGCACCTCGTCCTGCGTGATGGGCCGCACGATGATGCCCTTGCGCGGCAGCACCTCCACGAGCCCGTCGCGCATCAGCCGGTCGAAGGCCTGGCGCACCGGCGTGCGGCCGAGGCCGAGGGAGGCCGCCACCTGCGCCTCGCTCAGCGCCTCGCCGGGGCGGAAGACGCACATGATGATGCGCTGCTTGATGGCCTCATAGGCGGTGTCCCGCAGGGAGCGGACCTCGAGGCGGCCCGGCCCGGCCTCCTCCGGCATGGCGTGATCCATGTCGCGCGCGTCGAGCTGCATGGCGCCCCTCCCCAGTCTCCCTGCCCGTTTGCCTGACCGCGCTCAGCCGGCGATGGGCAGCACGGTCACGTCATAGCCGTGGCGGATGGTGCGGCCCAGCACCGGGTCCTCGATCTCGAACTCGAACCGCTCGGCGGGGCGAATGCCGCCGATGGCCGCGAGCGTGCCGCAAAACATGGCGGTGCCGTCGCCAAAGCCCGGCTCATAGCCGGCGACGATCTCCTCGGGCGGCAGCATCGCCGCGACCGACCCCTGCTGGTAGACCACACGCGCCCCGTCGATGACGGCATAGGAGCGGATGAGCAGGCTGTCCCAGTGGGGCAGCACCTCGTCCAGCGCCCAGAGGTCGGCGGCGATGGGCTTGTCGCACATCTGCTTGGACACGGTGATGCCATAGGTCTCGACCTTGCGGTCGGTGTGGTCCGAGCCGACGCCGAGCCAGCGGCGGCCATCGGCCTGAAGGATCATGAACTCCACCTCGCCGGAGGAGTCCGGGCCGGTGGATTCGATCTCGCCCGCCGTGGTGAAGCGGGCGGCGGCGACGCGATAGTAGATGGGCGTCGAGGCCGGGCGCGCGACGCCCAGTTCCTCCAGCTCCACGATGTGCTTCTCCAGCGCGACCTTGTCGCGTCCGGTCCAGCCCGCGATCACCGCATGGCGGATGTCGAGCGTCTCCGTGCGGCTCTCGCCGCCGGCGTGGAGGGTGAAGGTGATCTTCGTGCCCATCGGAATCTCTCGTTCGGGAAATCGGGAAGAGACCGGCGCCTCCGAAAGGGGGAGGGAAAGGAGGCGCCGGCCGTACACGCTGGCCGAGGTCAGTTCGGCGTGCGCGTGTCGAGAAGGGTCCACTTTCCGCCCTTCACCTCGAGGATGTAGACGGGCTTCACGGCGTCGCCGTCGGTGAAGGAGATGGCGCCTTCGAGGGCCTGGTAATCCTTCAGCTTGGCGAGCTGGTCGCGGATGGCGGCGCGCTCCTCGGCGAGCTTCGCCTTGTCGCCGGTGACGCCCGCGCGCTTCATCGCCTCCGAGTACAGGTAGACGATGTCATAGACCGAAGCGTCCATCTGGTTCGGGTCGGTGCGGGTCATGCCCGCGGCCTTGGTGCGCTTGCCGAACTCGGCGGTGAAGGCCTTGGTGGTCGCGTTCACCTCCGGGAAGAAGGTGGTGCCGATGGTGAGGTTGTCGCCGGCGCCGTCCATGCGCTTGGGCAGCTCGGGATCGGCGATGGTGGTGCCGCCGACGATGCGGGTGGCGACGCCCTGGCGCTTCAGCTCCTTGGCGAGGTTCACCGCGCCCTCGGGCGGCGAGCCCAGGCCGACGATGTCCGGCGCCATCTGCTTCAGCTGCGCCACCTGGGGCGACAGGTCGAAGGCGGCGAGCTGGAAGTCCACCGAGCCCTTGGAGGGGATCGCATACTTCTCGAACATCTTCGGCACCACCACCGTGCCGATGGACTTGGACACCACGTCGTCGGTGGCATAAGCCGCCGCGCCCGAGGCCATGGGCAGCTTCTTGTCCTTGATGGAGGCGAGCACCTGGTCGATGACCTTGCCCTCGTCCGTCGTGTTGCGGAAGCCGTAGGTGAAGCCTTTGGTGAGGCCCGGGGCGGAGGAGGCCATGGACATCTGGGCGATGCCCTCGCGCTCGCCCACCGGGAAGGTGGTGCGCACTTCCGAGGACGAGAACGGGCCGATGACGGCGAGCGCGCCGGCATCCTGCGCGAAGGAGCGCAGCGCGGTGGTCGCCTGCTTGGGGTCGCCGGCGGTGTCGAACTTCACCACCTTGATCTTCTTGCCGTTGATGCCGCCCTTGGCGT
The DNA here is from genome assembly GCA_023442085.1 of Pseudomonadota bacterium. Lineage (GTDB taxonomy): Bacteria > Pseudomonadota > Alphaproteobacteria > Rhizobiales > Xanthobacteraceae > Xanthobacter. The sequence continues at coordinate 5,354 of JAEZMT010000096.1, forward strand.
TGATCTCCTCCACCGCCATGTCGACGGCCACCTCATTGGTGTTGGCGAGGCTCACATAGGGGCCGCTCTTGGCCATCATGTAGCCGAGGACCAGTTCGCCCTCGGCCCGCGCGGCTCCGGAAGCGACCAGCGCCGCCAGGAGGCCGGCGCCGAACAGCACGCTCTTCTTCATGTCCCGTTCTCCTTTGAAGGTTTGTTGTTTCAGTGGGCGGCCGACCCGCCGCCCAGATACGCGTCCTGCAAACGGGGATCGGCCGCGAGCACCTCCGGCGCGCCGGCCATGGCCACCCGGCCGAGTTCCAGCACGGTGGCCGCATGGGCGGCCTTCAGCGCCTTGCCGGTGTTCTGCTCCACCAGCAGCACGGAGAGGCCCTCGGTGTTCAATTCGCGGATGAGATCGAACAGCTTGGAGACGAACAGCGGCGAGAGGCCGAGAGAGGGTTCGTCCAGCATCATCAGGCGGGGCTTCGCCATCATGGCGCGGCCGATGGCGAGCATCTGCTGCTCGCCGCCGGAGAGGCAGGAGGCGGCCATGTGGCGGCGCTCGGCGAGGTTGGGGAAGCGGTCGTAGATGGCCGCCATCTCCCGTTCCACCGCCGCCGTGTCGCGCCGCATGTGGGCGCCGAGCTTGAGGTTCTCTTCCACGGTGAGGGTGATGAGGATGCGCCGGCCTTCCGGCACCAGCACCAGACCCGCGCCCATGCGCCGATGGGGCGGCAGGCGGGTGATGTCGGCGTCGGCGAAGGTGATGCCCCCCGCCTTGGCCGGCACCGCGCCAAGGATGGCCTTGAGCAAGGTGGACTTGCCCGCGCCGTTGGCGCCGAGCACGGTGACCACCTCACCCTCGTTCACGGTCAGCGACACGCCCGAGAGGGCCGCCACGCGGCCGTAGGCGACGGAGAGGCCGGAGACTTCGAGCAGCGCCATGGCTCAGGCCTCCTCGTCCGTGCCGATATAGGCCTCGCGCACCAGCTTCTCCTGCCGCACGCGGGAGAGCGGGCCCTCGGCGATCTTCTCGCCGAAATTCAGCACCACCACGTTCTCGCAGATCGAATCCACGAAGTGCATGTCGTGCTCCACCACGAGGAGGGTGACGCCCTTGGCCATCAGCGCCCTGAGATGATCGCGCAGCGCATTCGTCTCACTGGGATTGAGGCCGGCGGCGGGCTCGTCGAGCATGAGAAGGCTCGCGCCGGCCAGCGTCGCGCGCACAAGGTCGATGCGCTTGCGCACGCCATAGGGCAGCGCGCTAACCATCTCGTCGCCCCAGCGGCCGAGGCCGCTCTCCTCCAGCGCCGCGCGCGCCTCGCGCTTCCAGCGATGGTTGGGGAAGAGGCGGTAGGGGGTGAGCAGCGCGCCGAGGGATGAGGCGCGCACATGCTGGCCCACCAGCAGGTTTTCCAGCACCGAGAGGTGCGGCATCAGCCGGATGTTCTGGAACGAGCGGGCGACGCCGGTGGAGATGCGCTTGCGCGACGGCATGTGCGTCACGTCCTGCCCGTTCACCTCGATGCGCCCGGCATCGACGCCATAGACGCCGCTGACGAGGTTGAACACCGTGGTCTTGCCCGCCCCGTTGGGGCCGATGAGGGCGGTGGTGACGCCCTTCGGCACGGTGAAGGAGAGATCGCGGATGGCGCGCACGCCGGCGAAGGATTTCGACAGGCCGGAGATCGCGAGAGCAGCGGACATCACGCGGCCTCCGCCTTGCGCCGGAACAGGCGGAACA
>JAEZMT010000126.1 GCA_023442085.1 Pseudomonadota bacterium
GCGGCACGCCCCACACCACCACCTCGGCCCCGCCGCCGTCGCGGGCATAGCGCCGGCGCAGGAAGGACGTGACGCCCGAATAGTTCGGCTCGGTGGACTGGCCGTGGCGGAAGCCCGGGTCCAAGGCACGGTCGACGGGGCGGGGAAGGGTCGGGTCGGCCATATTGTCCTCGCTGGCTCTTATCGCTGAAGGGCCGACACCGCCGGCCCCGAGCGGATGCATCATAACGAAGGCCGCGTGGCCCGGAAGCATGGCCGACCGCCTTGTCCGCAACGCCACGCAGGGCCGCTGCAATGCCTCACGCGCCCGGCCGGTTGGCGTGACGGCAGGAAAGCGGGACCCGAGAAGCGTGAGCGTGAGAGCCGGACTCAAGAAACAAAATTAAGCCGTACAATAGTAGCATTACCAGCTTGTGCGCACGTCGAGTACACGCTATTGGCGCATACAACCTGTACTTCCCCCTTGCGTGTGGACCAACGCCCCCCGGAGCGACTCCAGATATGGATTTCCAGGTCCAGACTGTGCTGTCGGTCTCGGCCGTGGTGGGGCTGCTGCTGACAACCCTGCAACTTCTGGCCGGCTGGCGGCTGCGGAAGCGCTGTCTGTTCCTGTGGGCGCTCGCGAACCTGTTTCTCACCGGCGGCTGCGTCTTCCTGGCGGCGCGCCCCAGCATTGGCCTTCCGGCGAGCGCACTCATCGGCAACGGCTGCGTGCTGGTCGGCATGGGCCTCGTCTACAGCGGCATCCGGATCTTCGACGAACGCTCCCCTCGCCTTGCGACGGTCGCGGTGGTGGCGCTGCTGGGCACGGGCCTGCTCGGCCTGTCGCTGTGGAGCGGCGACAACATCACCGACCGCGTGACCATTATCTCTCTGCTAGTCGCCTGCTGGAGCGCCACGGCCGGACGCGCTTTGATGCAGGTGAGGGGCGGCGGCCCGATCATTTCCCGTGTCGCTTCGTCCGTCGTGCTGATGGTGGTGGCCGCCGGCTATGCGATCCGGGGCTTCGGCGTCCAATTCGGACTGATGCCGCCGCCCGGCAATGGCGGTGCCGTGGAGGTGTTGATCGCCATCGTCGGCCTCGGCCTCGCCATCTGCTGGACCTTCGGCAGCCTGTTCATGGTGCTGGAAAAGGTGGCCTCGCGGGACGACCTGACCGGCCTGCTCAACCGCCGCTCCGTGCTTCAGCGCGGCGAGGAACTGCTGCGATTCGCGAGGGCCCGGCGCCAGCCCTTCTCGCTGCTGCTGGCAGACCTCGACCATTTCAAGTCGGTCAACGACCGCTTCGGCCACGACGTGGGAGACATCGCGCTTCAGCGTTTCGCTGCCCTGGTGCCGCAGAGCATCCGCGCCAACGATGTGGCGGGGCGCTATGGCGGCGAGGAATTCTGCATCCTGCTGCCGGGTGCCGACGCCAAGGGTGCCCTCGTCATCGCCGAGCGGTTGCGGGGGCTCGTGGAAGCGGAACTGGGCGAGGTTGCGGGGCGGGACATCGGTGTCACGCTCACGGTCGGGGCCGCGACCTTTGTGCCGGGGAGCGGCGGGCTGGACACCGTCACCGGCCTCATCGTGGCGGCCGATGGTGCGCTTTATTCGGGAAAGGCACAGGGGCGCAACCGCACCGCCGTTGCCGTTCCGCCGGTCGGCGAGGCGCCGAGCGCTCCACGGGAGACGCCGGGTCGCGGGGCCATGGCCGCCGGGCCGTCGCGCTAAGGCGGAGGCCGGGGACCCGCCCTACTCCGGGACCAACCGCCCCCTGTAGATCACGGCATCCCCCGGCCCCTTTGACGGATCCGGAGCGGCTGCCGGCTCGCGCGTGACCACCACCTGCGTGCCAGCGAGCCCCTTCCGGCCGAGACGCCCAAGTTCGGGCAGGCGCTCCGACAGGCCAGAGGAAAAGGTGCCGATGAGGCGCGCGCCGGTGGTCGGCGACACGAGCCACAGCCGGAAGATCTCGCCCTCCGGCGGCGCGGGGGCGAAGGAGCGCACATGCACGGCGCCGCTGTCCGGATCGATCCGCACAGACACCGCCGGCAAGGGCTCAGGCTGCATCACCGCGACCCAATAGCCTTCTCCTGGCCAGACCCACTCGCGATAGGCCGCGATGCCGCCCAGCCCCAGGCAGAGCAACGCCAGCAGAAGTGCGATGCCGCGCCAGGGACCCGGCCGGACGACGATCCGCGTAGGCGCGTTCGGCTCGTCGGGCAGGGCCGAGACCTCGCCCGACGCCACCTCGGTCGCCCAGCCGGGAAGCGGGGCCTCTTCGCCCTTGTCGCCGGCGGCAGGATCGGCGGAGGGCGGCTCGCTCGATGGCGCCTCTGCTGGCGCCTCGGTGGGCGGGGCGGTGGGCGCAGGCGCATCGACGGCTTCGACGGGCGGCGACACGGCAGCCTCCGGCTGGCTCGCCTCTTCCGCGTCGCCTGTCGAACCTGCGACCTTGCCAACGTCACTGGCGACGGGCGCCGCCTCGGCCTCTATCTCGGCGGAGAGCGGAAGCGCGACTGCTGGAATGACGTCGGCGGTTCCGACCGGCTCCCCCTGCGGCGCGGCCGGCGGGGACAGCGCTTCTGCCGCTTCGACGCCACCCGTTTGGGCCACGGGCGTCGGCGCCTCTGCAGGCGCCTCGGGCCCGGGCGCGTCCGGCACGGACGGCGGCTGGCCGTCCCCCGCTTCCGGCTGGACAGAGACGGCCTCCACCAGCGGCTCGCTTCCGGCGGACGGCGCCTCGGCGACAGGCTCGGGCGGCGGGTCGGGCTCAAGGAATATGAAGGCGGGCGGAGGCGTGAGCGGCTCAGGCGCCGGGCGCGGGCGCGGCGGCGGCGGTGGGGCGAGCTGGAGCGGCGCCACCGGCTCCGGCTCCGGCTGCCGGGTGGGAGATGCAAGCGTCGGGCGCGGCGGACCAAATCGTTCCGCCGGAGGCATGAAAGTGGCGGGCGGGAGGTCGCGGTGCGGCCCCTCGGGCGCGCGGCCGGGCTCCATGATCCGGCCGGCTGGCGCAACCGGAACAGGGTCGAGCGGCGGGAAGGAACGTCGACGCGACGCCCTCTCCGCACCACGAGACGGCTCGACGCGGCCCTGCTCTTCGCTTTTGCCGAGGCCGAACAGCCGTCGCACCCGGGACACCGCACCTTCCCCCGTGCCCGCCGCGGACCGAAGCGGTCGGCCCTCCGGCAGTGCCGGCCGGCGTGGCGGATCAGGCGAGGGTGACAGCCCGCGCGGCAGGGTGGCCCCCCGCAGAGCGGGCGGCGCGCTCCTCAGGTCAGAGGCGATGGCCCGCCAGATCTCGGGCGAAGGGATCACCGGCACAGCCAGTTCATGCAGCGGCGCAAGCCGGCGCTCCCACAGGCGGACGAGGCCCGCGAACTGCGGGTCGGCGGCGCAGCGGGCGCGCACGCGCCGACGGTCGTCATTATCCAGCGTTCCGAGCACATACTCGGCAGCGAGGATGCGGTCGGCATCCGGTGCCGCCACGCGCTCCGGCAGGCGGCTCGGCGAGGCCGGGCTCATGAGCGCCGCCCCATGAATTCATTGAGCTGGTGGATGCTGCGGGCCATCCAGGCGCGGATGGCTGGCGCCGGCGCATCGAAATAAACCGACAACGCCTCATAGCTCCAGCCGTCATAGAAGGCGAGCAGCAGCATCCGCCGCCGCTCCTCCGGCAGCCGGCCGAGACAGGTCAGGAGGCGGGTCAGGGCCGGGCTGCGATGGGGCGAACCGATGGGGTCGTTGCCACGCTGGGCGGCGTCGAACGGCTCGAAGGCGTCGCCGACAGGTCGCTGCCACGCCATGTCGAGGGCGCAGCCCCGCGCGATGGAGACCATCCAGCAGACGGGGTCTTCATTGGCCCGCAAGGTATGCGCCTCGGACCGCACCCGCCGGTAGGTCTGCCGCATGGCATCGGCGGCCAGTTCGGGCCGGCGCAGCAGGCGCAGCACGATGCCGTAGAGCTTCGGGCTGGTCAGCCTGTAAAGCTCTTCGAAGGCGCGCAGATCGCCGGCGGCGACCGCCTCGACGAGGGCATGGACTTTGCGGTGGGGAGTCACGGATTGCTCGTGCTCGGGGTTTGGCCGTGCAGAAGCTACCGGAGCGGTCGTCCCCAATGGAAGCCTTAAGGTTGCAGGAATCCGCCGGGGACGGCAAAAACCGTCTCCCGCACCGCAGCGACGGTTACCCCACTACCCCTTTGAAACGCAAGCTAGACTGCGCTCAGAGCCGCACCGGCGCGGTGGGCCGCAAGGGGGGACGGCGGGTTGCGTTGTCCACACGGGACGACCGGTCCATTTCGCCGGCTGCCTCCACGAGCGCAAGGTCGGCCTCCGCCTCGGCGAGCGTGGCCTTGGCCTCGTCCTGCTGCACCTTGAGGTCGTCGGCGGAGCGGCGCAGGTTGTCGCGGCGATTGCGAGCGGCAAGGGCCAGCGGCGGGTAGGCGAAATGGCGCGGGTCGGTGATGCCGGACCGCGCCTCCTCGGCGGCGATGTCGCGGTCGAGCTCCTGGGCCATGCGCTCGAACTCGGCAATCATCGTGTCGATCTGGGCGAGGCGCCGGCGCGCATCGTCGATCTGGAACCGCTTGGCACGGATCAGGGGGTCACGCGACTTCATCGGCGTCTACTCCGGTACTTATGACGCTGCCCTTCGGTCATTGCCCATGTTGCCTGCCAAGCTGAACGCCAAGCTTTCTGCCAAGCTCTCTGCCAGGCTGCCCGCTCATGTGCGCCGGGGCCTCCGGGCGATGAGAATGTCCTGTCCTGGTTGCCCTTTCCTTACCTGCGGCGTCGCTGTTGCAGGAAAATCGCACCAACCGGCCCGGCGGCAACCAATCGTTTACCGCCTTCGTTAATGATGACGCTACGGTTCGGGTGATGCGCCGCCGCGCCATCAGCCGGACGCCGGATCAAGGGGCTCGGGTAAGGGGTGGTCGGGCGTTTGCGTGAGCCTGTGGAAAAACCTTAAGTGCCTGAAACGGAGTCAGTCTTGACTCCCATGCACAAAGATTTTTGCGCAGACTCTTGTGGTCAGGAATCGAGTTCTGTTAACGATTCTACACACGTAACGCGAATCACCCCGATGGCCGAGCAACGAAAGTCGGCGCCGCCGCCTTTCGGCTAGTTGCGAGGAAAGGGATAGCCATGCGCGTCTTGCTCATCGAGGACGACAGTGCTACGGCCCGAGGCATCGAATTGATGCTGAAGACCGAGAGCTTCAACGTCTATACGACCAACCTCGGTGAGGAAGGTGTGGACCTGGGCAAGGTCTACGAATACGACATCATCCTTCTCGACCTGAATTTGCCCGACATGTCCGGCTTCGAGGTCTTGCGCTCCCTTCGCGTGGCGAAGGTGAAGACGCCGATCCTCATCCTCTCGGGCCTCGCCAATACGGAAGACAAGGTGAAGGGCTTCGGCTTCGGTGCCGACGACTACCTGACCAAGCCCTTCCACAAGGACGAGATGGTGGCGCGCATCCACGCCATCGTGCGACGCTCCAAGGGCCATGCCCAGTCGGTGATCCAGACCGGCGATCTCATCGTCAACCTGGACACCAAGACCGTCGAGGTGGAGGGCAACCGCGTCCACCTTACCGGCAAGGAATATCAGATGCTGGAGCTGCTCTCGCTCCGCAAGGGCACCACCCTCACCAAGGAGATGTTCCTGAACCATCTCTAAGGCGGGATGGACGAGCCCGAGCTGAAGATCATCGACGTCTTCATCTGCAAGCTGCGCAAGAAGCTGGCCAACGCCTCCGCCGGCAAGAACTACATCGAGACCGTATGGGGCCGCGGCTATGTGCTGCGCGAGCCCATGCACGGTGCCGAGCGCATCGCGGTCTGATCCCTTTTCCCCTTCCCGCTTCGACATGAGGCCCCGCTCCGGCGGGGCCTCATGCGTTTTGGGGCCGGCTACTTCGAGGGGGCACGCGCCTCGGCGCGGGCGAGCCATGCCTTCATGAAGGCGATCTCCTCCTCCTGCGCCTTGATGATGCCCTCCGCGAGCTTGCGGATCTCGGGATCCTTGCCGAAGGCGAGCTCCACCTTCGCCATGGCGACGGCGCCCTCGTGGTGGGGGATCATGCCGCGCACGAAATCCACGTCGGCGTTGCCGGAATAGGCGATGTCCATGTCCTTGTGCATCCGCGCCCCGGCCGCCTTGAACGCGGCGGTGGAGGGCGTGTCGGCGGTCGGAGCGCCCATGGCAGGGGACATGTTGTGCATATCGTGCCCGCCGGGCATGGCCGACTGGGCCGCCGCCGGCGCGATGGATAGGATGCCGGCGCAGATCGCGGCAGCGAGAGTGAAAGGCACGGCCGCGCGAAGGCGCGCCGCGAAGATGCGGGACCGCATAGGTCTCTCCTAATAGATGGAATACGTGTTCCGACGCCTCGGGCCGGCGCCGTGGCCGTCAGGCCCGGTGTCGCGGGGGCGGGAGCTGAACCTCGGGTCCAGCAGCCGGCCGTTCGCCCGACGGGGCAAAGCCGAGGCGTTGGCCGGGACCGGTGGGTCCGGCCGCGAGGTCAAGCGTCGGCACCACCCAGTGGCAGGCCATCAGACACCCCGACCCCGAGCAGCAGGACGGCCCGGAGGGCATTGACGGTCCGCCCGCGTGGGAATGGATCGGAAATTCAGCCGTCGAAGCCAGTCGCCCCTTTGCGGGCGACGGATGATGCGTCGCGGATGCCCCTGAATGTGCCGGCGCGACATGGGCCGTCGCGTCACCGGCTCCGGTCGTGTGCGCGCTTCCCGCCGCCGGAGCCGCCCGCGCCGATTCATGCGGGCAGCCGGCGTGGGCCATGGCGACGCCGGCCGCGGACCCCGTCACCGCAGCCACCAGCCCAGGCGCGCCGCAGAGCAGCGCGACAAGCAGGAGAAGCCGGGCGGCAAGGCTCATCGAGCCACGTCCTCGGGAACGATCAGGCAGCGGTCAGGGTAACCGTATCGCCGTCCTGGGTGAAGCCGATCGAAAGGCCGCAGTCGCGGGCGAGAAGGCCGGCATAGAAAGGCTGCACCGAGTGGGCGTCGAGCCCGCCTTCGGGCAGGGTGCCGCTGGCCAGTGACTCTATCCCCTGCGGGATGCGGGCACTGTGGCCGGTGGAGACGAGGGCGAACGTCATGTCGTCTCCCTCGCCCGCTCCCGTCACACGGATGACGCCGCCGCGCGGAACCGTGGTGCCGGCCAGCAGCACGAGGTTGAGCAGCAGTTTCACCCGGTTCTTGGGCAGCAGCACACGCGGCAGCGTCCATTCCAGCGCCGTGCGCTGATCCTCGATGACACCACGCACCACCTGCTCGGCATCGCCGGTATCGAGCCGCGCACCGGCCGAACCCGCAGCACCGAAGGCGAGCCGGGTGAACTGGAGCCGGGCCGAGGCCTGCCGAGCGCTCTTGGCTATGAGGTCGAGGGCCACGTCGCGCATGTCGGCGGCGTTCTCATCCTCGAGCACTTCGAGGCCGTTGACGATGGCGCCCACCGGGCTGATGACGTCGTGGCAGACCCGCGAGCACAGGAGCGCGCCGAGATCGAGGGCGGAAACGGCAAGCGGAATGCGGGGGGCGTCGGCAGACATGACGTTTCCCGGGGCGGCGACGGAAACGGCGCCGGGCACCGCATGCGTCTCGAACAGCGAATCCGTCTCGAAGGACGGCCGGCCCTGATACACCGCCGCCGGGAAAGGCCACAAGCGGCGCTGGCCCGCCTGTTGCTCGCCGCCCGCATCGACACCCCGCATCGCCCCCCCCGCATCGACATGGGGTCCGCGCCCGTCTAGAGACGGCCAGAACGAGCCCATCGAGACCCGACCATGACCCAGCGCCCTCCCCGCTCCCCCGCGCCCACCGACGCCGCCATCCTCGCGGGGCTGGCCGAGGCGGCGCTCGCGGCCGGCGTCGCCATCCGGCGCATCGAGGCGGAAGGCATCGATCCCACCCACAAGGCGGACCTCAGCCCGGTGACGGCGGCCGACCATGCGGCGGAAGAGATCATCTGCGCCGCCCTCGCCCATCTGCTGCCGGGCGTGCCGGTGGTGGCCGAGGAGGCCATGGCGCTCGGGGCTCAAGTCAACTGCGGAAATCGCTTCGTGCTGGTGGACCCCTTGGACGGCACCAAGGAATTCATCTCGGGCAACGGCGAATACACGGTGAACATCGCTCTGGTGGAGGACGGCACGCCGGTGCTCGGCGTCGTCTATGCGCCGGCGCGGGCGTTGCTGTTCGCCGGCCGGCCGGGCGCCGCCTTCCGCGCCATCCGCGCGCCGGGCGCCGCGGTGGATGCGCAGGACTGGACACCCATCGGCTGCCGCAAGGTGCCAGAGGGTCCGATCGTGGTGGCGGCGAGCCGTTCCCATGGCGACCCCGCCACCGACGCCCTGATCGGCCGCTACGAGGTGGCCGAGCGCATTCCCGCCGGCTCGGCGCTCAAGTTCGGACTTCTCGCCGAGGGCAAGGTGGATCTTTATCCCCGCCTCGGGACCGTGATGGAATGGGACAGCGCGGCCGGCCACGCCCTGGTGGCGGCGGCCGGCGGCAGCGTGACCCGCCCGGATGGCAGCCCGCTCACCTATGGCCACGAAGAAAACGGCTACAAGGTCCACGGCTTCATTGCCTGGGGCGCCGGCGGCCCGGCCCGGGCGAACTCCGCCGATTAACGTTGCGATAACACGCAGCCACGATGGTGATTGTGGCGCAACGGCGCGGGACAAGCGACGGCGCGCCTTTGCCCGGTCACACTGCTCGCCATAATCGGGCCGATTCGATCGTCCGCCGTTTGCGAGTCCGCCGCCCGCCCGCCTGCTGAAGCCCTTCGGCCGAAGCCCACCGCGAGAGACCCCATGCGCTTTGCTCCCTTGCGTTTTGCTTCCGTGCGCTTCTCTTCAAGCCTTCTGAAGACTGCGCGCGCCCTCGCGGTCGCCGCCGGCCTCTGCGGCCTGCCGCTGGTGGCCGGCCTCGCCCCCGCCGCCGCGCAGGGCCAGACGCCGCAGAACTATTCAACCAACGAACTGGTGAGCAAGGGCCACTCATTCTTCGGCAGCGTCTCCCGCGGGCTGGCGCTGTCCATCGAGAAGGCGGTGGGCCAGTGGGGCCAGCCCAACGGCTACATCCTCGGGCAGGAGGGTGCCGGCGCCTTCATCGGCGGCCTGCGCTACGGAGAGGGCGTGCTCTACACCCGCAATGCCGGCGACATGAAGGTCTACTGGCAGGGTCCCTCCGTGGGGTGGGATTTCGGCGGCGACGGCGCCCGCACCATGATCCTCGTCTACAATCTGAAGAGCGTGGAAGACATTTTCCGCCGCTTCGGCGGCATCTCCGGCTCGGCCTATCTGGTGGCGGGATTCGGCATGACCGCGCTCGGCGCCGACGGCATCGTGGTCGTTCCGATCCGCTCGGGCGTGGGCGTACGCCTCGGCGCCAACCTCGGCTACCTCAAGTTCACCCCCAACCCCACCTGGAACCCCTTCTGAGCGGTTCTCGCGCGCTCGGCGCTGGCACGGGCGCGCGGGCCATGGCATGAATGGCGCTGGCGCCTCCCGAGGGGCAGGCGCGGCTCAGGTGACGGCGGTGTTCTTGCCGGCGTGCCTCTAGGCGAAGGGCGAGTGCGCGCGTGATCGAGCAGATCATGTACTTCATGCTGGGCGTGCTGATCGCGACGCTCGTGGCCCTGCTCGTGCTGCCCGCCGTCTGGCACCGGGCCGTCCGGCTCACCACCAAGCGGGTGGAGGCGGCGGTTCCCATCTCGATCTTCGAGGTGCAGGCCGACAAGGACCAGCAGCGCGCCTTCTTCGCCCTCAATCAGCGGCGGCTGGAACTGCAATCCGACGCGATGCGCGACACCATCGTCGCCAATGCCGCCACCATCGAGACGCAGCGTCAACGCACTTTCGAGCTGGAGGGTGAGCTGAAGACGCTCCAGGCCCAGCACGCCTTGCTGCAGGCCACCAGCGCCGAACGCGACGTGCTGCTGGGCGAGACGCAGGATCAGCTCACCGACCGCACGGCGATGGTCGCCCGTCTTGAAGAGGCGCTGGCCGATCGTGTCGCCGCACTGGCCGCGCTGGAAGCCGCCCATGGCACGCTCACCGGCGATGCGCGCGCACAGGCCGAGGCGTTGAAGGCGCGCGAGGACGCTCTTGCCTCCGCGCGGACCCGCATCACCGCTCTGGAAGCCGACGTGACGAGCCTTGGCGCTCGCCTTGCGGACACCACCCGCCGGCTGGAGGAGACCTCTGCCACCCTGGACGCAGAGCGCGCCGCGACCCTTGAGGCCCGCGCCATCGCCGCACAGGCCGCCACCGAGCTTTCGACCGATCTGACCGAGGCGCAGGAAGCCCTCGCCCTGAAGGTGGCGGAAAGCGAGGCGCGCGCTCAGGCCATCGCCGCGCTGGAGGCCGAGCGCGACCGGCTGGCCCAGTCGCTTGCGACCGCCGAGGCCGATCTCGACGCCAATCGCGCCGTGGTTCACGCCTTCGAGCAGCGTCGCGCGAGCGAGTTCGTCGCGGCCGAAGCCGAGAACCGGCGGCTGGAAGATGCCCTGCGCATGCTCAAGGCCGATCATGCCCTCATGGAAGAAGCGGTGCAGCGCCGCAGCGCCGACAGCGCCCCGCCGGCTTCCGT
>JAEZMT010000151.1 GCA_023442085.1 Pseudomonadota bacterium
TCCTGCAGCATCTCGGGGGAGGGGCCGCCGCCGCCGAAGCCCATCATGCCGGCGAGGCCGGCGAGCGGGCCGCGCTTGCCGGCGGCGCCGCCGAGCGATTTCATCACGTCGGCCATCTGGCGGTGCATCTTCAGGAGGCGGTTGATCTCTTCCACCTTGGTGCCGGAGCCGGCGGCGATGCGGCGCTTGCGCGAGGCGTCGAGCAGCTTGGGCGCGCGGCGCTCCTTGGGGGTCATCGAATTGATGATGGCCACCTGCCGCTTGAACACCTTGTCGTCGAGATTGGCGTTGGCGATCTGGTTCTTCACCTTGGCGACGCCGGGCATGAGGCCCATGAGCCCGCCGAGGCCGCCCATCTTGGCCATCTGCTCCAGCTGGCCGCGCAGGTCATCGAGGTCGAAGGTGCCCTTGCGCATGCGCTCGGCGGTGATCTTCGCCTTCTCGATGTCGATATTCTCGGCGGCCCGCTCCACGAGGGCGACCACGTCGCCCATGCCGAGGATGCGGCCGGCCACGCGGTGGGGATCGAAATCCTCCAGCGCGTCCATCTTTTCGCCGGTGCCGAGCAGCTTGATGGGCTTGCCGGTGACGGCGCGCATGGAGAGCGCGGCGCCGCCGCGGCCGTCGCCATCCGCACGGGTGAGCACGATGCCGGTGAGGCCGACGCGGCCGTCGAAGGCCTTGGCGGTGTTCACCGCATCCTGGCCGGTGAGGCTGTCGGCGACCAGCAGCACTTCGTGCGGCTTGGTGACGGCCTTCACCTCGGCCACCTCGGCCATCAGCCCCTCATCGAGGGTGACGCGGCCGGCGGTGTCGAGCATCATCACGTCATAGCCGCCGAGCCTGGCCGCCTCGATGGCGCGCTTGGCGATCTGCACGGCGGACTGGCCGGCGACGATGGGAAGGGTCGCGACCTCCACCTGCTTGCCGAGCGTGGCCAGCTGCTCCATGGCCGCCGGACGGCGGGTGTCGAGCGAGGCCATCAGCACCTTGCGCTTGCCGCGTTCGGTGAGGCGCTTGGCGATCTTGGCGGTGGAGGTGGTCTTGCCCGAGCCCTGCAGGCCGACCATCAGGATCGGCACCGGGGCGGGGGCGTTCAGGTCGATGGGGTCGGCGTCGGAGCCGAGCGTCGCCACGAGCTCGTCGTGGACGATCTTCACCACCATCTGGCCGGGGGTGACGGACTTGATGACCTCCACGCCGACGGCGCGCTGGCGCACCCGGTCGGTGAAGGACCTCACCACGTCCAGCGCCACGTCCGCCTCGATCAGCGCGCGGCGCACCTCGCGCATGGCCTCGCCGACGTCGGCCTCGGTGAGAGCGCCGCGCCGCTTCAGCTTGTCGAGTATGCCGCCGAGGCGGTCGGAAAGGTTATCGAACATGGGCACCCATGCGTTGAGGGTTCACACCGGACCGCGATGATCTCCCGCGCCGCGCAGGACGAGATGACGCCGCATCAAGCCAACGCAAAGCACGCCCGAGGGCGCATCGCGCTGTCGGGCGGGGGCCTCCGGGCTCTCGGCCCGCTCGGCGGGATCGGCATGGCCGTCCGTGTGAAGCTGGGGCTGTTAGCAGGTTTGGGGGCGAGAGGCAAATGCGAGCCGACCTCCCACGTCCCCTCACGCTATGCTAGATCAGCCTCTCACAGGAGGGTCCCATGTCCGAGAACAACCAGCTCACGCGCTTTTTCGGCGGGTCCCCCGCCTGGGTGCTGGTGCGGCTCGTGCTGCTCTCGGTGGTGGTGGGCGTGATTCTGGCCGCCCTCGGGCTCGACCCGATGAACATATTCACCAGCCTCCAGCGCCTGCTGCGCAGCCTGTTCAGCTTCAGCTTCGAGGCGGTGGAGCGCATGTGGCGCTATTTCCTGCTGGGCGCCGTCATCGTCATTCCGCTCTGGCTGCTGATGCGGGTGTTCGGCCGGCGCTGAGGCGGTGTCGCTCGCTTCTGTCTCCGGGAGCGTGACGCACCGGCGCGTTCTGGCCATCGCGCTGCCGATGACGCTGGCGCACCTCACCACGCCTTTGCTGGGCGTGGTGGATGCGGCGGTGGTGGGCCGGCTGGGCAGCGCTGCCCTGCTGGGCGGCGTGGCGCTGGCCTCCATCATCTTCGACATGCTGTTCTGGGTGTTCGGCTTCCTGCGCATGGGCACGGTAGGCCTCGCCGCGCAGGCGGTAGGGCGGCGGGATGCGGTGGAGGAGCGGGCGGTGCTGGCGCGCGGCCTGCTGGTCGCCGGCGCGCTCGGCCTCCTGATCGTTCTCCTGCGTACGCCCATCGAGAGCGCTGCGCTGTCGCTGGCCGGGGCCAGCGACGAGGTGAACGCCGCGGTGCGGGACTATTACGCCATCCGCATCTTCGCCGCGCCCTTCACGCTGGCGAACTATGTGGTACTGGGCTGGCTGGTGGGCCTCGGCCGCACCGGCCGGGCGCTCGCCCTTCAGCTGGGCATCAACATCCTGAACATGGGCCTGACGGCGGCTCTCGTGCTCGGCGCGGCATGGGGCGTTCCCGGCTCGGCGACGGGCACGCTGGTCGCCGAGATCGCCGGCGCGGTGGCGGGCGTCGCGGTGTGCGCCGGCCTGCTGGGCGGGCGGCTCGGGGTGGCGCGGGCGGTGCTCATCGACAAGGCGCGCCTCATCGAGACGGTCATGCTCAATCGCGACATCATGATCCGCACCGCGGCGCTGATGTTCGCCTTCTCCTTCTTCGCCGCGCAGGGCGCGCGGGCGGGGGACGTGACGCTCGCCGCCAACGCCGTCCTCCAGAACATGGTGATGGTGGCGGCCTATTTCCTCGACGGCTTCGCCACCGCCGCCGAGCAGATCTGCGGCTCCGCAGTTGGCGCGCGGCGTAAATCGGATTTCTCCGCCGGGGTGCGGCTGTCCATCGTGTGGGGATTTGCCTTCGCGGTGCTGGCGGGGGCGGTCTACCTCGTCACCGGCCCGGCCATCGTGGATGCCATGAGCACCAGCCCGGAGGTGCGGGCAGAGGCGCGGGTCTTTCTCCTCTACGCCGCGCTGCTGCCGGT
>JAEZMT010000160.1 GCA_023442085.1 Pseudomonadota bacterium
CCCGCAGTGACGACACCGACCAGCCGCGGCTGCATCGCGCGCCGCGCAGCGAGGAGATCGAGCAGCCCCGTCCGCCGCGCGCGCCCCGTGCCGAGGAGCAGGATCTCGGCCTGCCGTCCTTCATCACCGGCGCCCCGGCCGTGACCAAGGAGCGCCCCGAGCCGAAGGTCGAAACGAAGCCCGAAATGAAGGCCGAGGCGAAGAGCGAGCCGAAGGCGGAGCCCCGCGAGCCCAAGGCCGAGCCGAAGGCTGAGGCCAAGACGGAACCGAAGGCCGAACCCAAGATCGCTGCCGAGGCGCCGCGCGAGGAAAGCGCGGAAGCCGCCGAGGCTGCGGACGCCCCGCGTCCCCGCCGTCGCCGCTTCCGCACCCGGGCTGGCGAAGGCGCCGAGGCCCCCGCCGAGGCCCCCGCGCCCGAGCAGCCGGTACTGTTCAACGAGTAGGACGGGCCCTTCCGCTCCTGAACAAAAAAACCCCGCCGGTCACCCGGCGGGGTTTTTCTTTGCCTACGGGCGCCCGCTCAGCTTTCCTTGAAGCCGTAGTCCGGAATGCCCTGTTCGTTGCCGTAATATTTGTAGGGCAGGAACTTGCCGGACATGGTGATCTGCACCCGGTCGCCCTTGGGATTCGGCTCGCGCACCATCTCCATGTTGAAGTCGATGGCGGACATGATG
The DNA here is from genome assembly GCA_023442085.1 of Pseudomonadota bacterium. Taxonomy (GTDB): domain Bacteria; phylum Pseudomonadota; class Alphaproteobacteria; order Rhizobiales; family Xanthobacteraceae; genus Xanthobacter. The sequence goes on from JAEZMT010000160.1 coordinate 675, forward strand.
CCGTCGCCGAACTCCTCCTCGATGAGCGCCTTCCAGGCCGGGCCATTGACCATCACCAGCTCGTAGAAGCGGTAGATCAGCGGATCGGTGGGCGGCATGGGAGTGCCGGCGCCGCGCATGGGCACCTCGTTGAGCATCCGCTCTTCCACCTCGGAAAGGCCGAACAGCTCAGCCGCCTTCTTCGCGAGCGGCTTCACCAGCTTCATCTGGCCCAGCAGCGCGCCGACCACGAGAACCGGCGACATGCCGCCGATCTCGTCGCAGATGTATTTCCAGGTCCAGCCCTTCTCGCGCTTGATGTCGAGGATCTTCTCGGTCAGTTGCTCGCGCTTCATCTTCTTATGGTCTCCGCTTGAGTTCGGTCGAAGGGACGATCCCCGTCAGTCGCGTGCCTTGGCGATGGCGGGGAAGGGAATGGTGTTGGCCGGCACCGGCTCCGGCTGGCGGCCGAGACGCACGATGGGCGGGTGGCGACGGTCGTAGCCTGCCGGCATCTCCGCCTTGAACGTGCGGCTGCGGGAGACGAGGAAATCCACGAGGTGGTTTCGCACCGCGTAATAGTCTTCTTCCCGGTGGATCGTGTCGCGCGCCCGCTCCAGGGGCAGCGGATTTTCCACCACCTCGGCGATCATCGCCTCCGGCCCGTTGGTCATCAGCACGATCTTGTCGGCGAGGTAGATCGCCTCGTCCACGTCGTGGGTAATCATGACCACGGTCTGGCCGGTGGACTTGCAGATGCGCCGCACCTCGTCCTGCAGCGTGCCGCGGGTGAGCGCATCCAGAGCCGAGAAGGGCTCGTCCATGAGCAGGATCTTCGGCTCGATGGACAGCGCGCGGGCGATGCCCACGCGCTGGCGCATGCCGCCGGAGAGTTCCGCCGGCCGCTTCAGCTCGTTGCCCTTGAGACCCACGAGATCGATGAAGCGGCGCGCCCGCTCCTCCACCTCGGCGCGCCCCGCCTTGCGCCAGCGGGAGGAGACCGCATAGCCCACATTGCCGATGACGCTCTTCCACGGCAGCAGCGCATGGCCCTGGAAGATCACCGCGCGGTCGAGGCTCGGGCCGGAAATGGCTTGGCCATCCACCACCACCACGCCGTCGGACGGCTCCTCCAGCCCCGCGAGGATGTTGAGCACGCTCGTTTTGCCGCAGCCGGAATGGCCGATGATGCAGACGAACTCGCCGCGCGCCACGGGCAGCCAGAGATCCTCGAAGATGGTGGTGGAGCCACCCCCCGGCGCCGGATAGCGCCGGGCGATGCCCTCGATGGAGATGAATTTGGGATCGTTCTCGGTCTTGGCGTTCTCCATGGCCCTCACTCCGGAAACGTCACGCGCTTCTGCAAGCGCGCGAGGATGAGGTCGAGGGCCATGCCGACGACGCCGATGAGCAGGATTCCGACGATCACATTGGCGATGGAGAGGTTGTTCCACTCGTTCCAGACGAAGTAGCCGATGCCGGTGCCGCCCACGAGCATCTCCGCCGCCACGATGACCAGCCAGGCGATGCCGATGGAGATGCGCATGCCGGTGAGGATGGTGGGGGCCGCCGCCGGCAGGATCACCGTGAAGGCCCGCCGCCACGGCCCCACCTCCAGCGTGCGGGCCACGTTCAGCCACTCCTTGCGCACGGCCCCAACGCCGAAGGCGGTGTTGATGAGCATGGGCCAGACCGAGCAGATGAAGATGACGAAGATGGCCGAGAGGGAGGAATCCTTGATGGTGTAGAGGGCGAGCGGCATCCAGGCCAACGGCGAGATGGGTTTCAGCACCTGGATGAAGGGATCGAGCGCCCGGTAGGCCAGCGGCGACATCCCGATGAGGAAGCCGATGGGCACCGCCACCAGCACCGCCAGCCCGTAGCCGATGAACACCCGGCCGATGGAATAAAGCAGTTGGAGGCCGAGGCCCTTGTCGTTGGGGCCGTTGTCGTAGAACGGCCGCTTGAGGTTGTCCCAGAGCTTGCCGGCCACATCGAGCGGCCCCGGCATGGCGGATTTGGCGCCTTCGGTGGCGATGCCCATCAGCTTGGCATATTCGGGATCGAGCGCCGGCCCCGAGCTTGCGCTCGGGGTGACGGCGATCTGCCACAGCGCGCAGAAGGCGACGAACAGCAGCACCGAGAGGAGGCCGGCGCGCGCGCCGAGGCTCTTCATGCGATCAGCTCCGCTTGATCGCGAAAGAGCTGACGTATTCGGCGGGCTTGGCCGGATCGAACACCTTCCCCATCACCGAAAACGACTTCATGGTGGTGGCGGGCGGGGTGAGGCCCATCTCCTTCATCACTTTGGCCGCGTCGGTGGCGAGGAACACCTCGTTTGCCACCTTGGTGTAATCCACGTCGCCCTTGATCTGGCCCCAGCGCTTCATCTGGGTCAGCATCCACACGGCGAAGGAATCCCACGGGAAGGGGTCGAAATCGACGCGCTTGGGGTCATCCTTGATGTTGCCGAGCCCGTCCGCGTACTTGCCCACCAGCACCTGCTCCAGAACGATCGGCGGCGCGTTGAGATAGGCGGCCGGCGCGATGGCCTCGGCGATGGCCTTGCGATTTTCCGCCTTCGAGGCATAGCCCGTGGCGTCCACGATGGCCCGCAGCAGCGCCGCATAGGTGTTCGGCATGGTGGAGATGAATTCCTTGCTGGCCGCGAAGGAGCAGCAGGGATGCCCGTCCCACATGGTCTTGGACAACGAGTGGATAAAGCCCACGCCGTCGAACACTGCGCGCTGGGCCACATTGTCCGGGGCGAGGAAGCCGTCGATGTTCTCGGCCCGGAGATTCGCCACCATCTCCGGCGGCGGCACCACGCGCAGCTGCACGTCAGTATCGGGATCGAGGCCGTTCTCCGCGAGGAGATAGCGCAGCAGGTAATTGTGCATGGAGAAGTCGTAGGGGATGGCGAACTTCAGCCCCTTCCACGACTTCACGTCCATCTTGTCCTTGTGCTTGATGCCGAGGGTGAAGGACTGGCCGTTGATGTTCTCGATGGCCGCCGCGACGAACGGGATCGGGTTCGAGCCGAGCCCCTGCGAGATGGCGAGCGGCATGGGCGCGAGCATGTGGGCGGCGTCGTATTCCTTGTTGATGGTCTTGTCGCGCACCACGGCCCAGCCGGCCGTCTTCACCACCTCCACGTTGAGTCCGTGCTTGGTATAGAAGCCCATCGGATGGGCCATGATGATGGGCGTGGCGCAGGTGATGGGGATGAAGCCCACCTTCAGGTCGGTCTTCTCCGGCTTGCCGGTCTGGGCGAAAGCCTCGGTTGCGGCGTCGAGCGGGAAGAAGGTTGCGAGGGCCGCTGCCGCCGTGGAGGTGCCCACGGCCTTCAGGAAGGCGCGGCGCTTCATGTCGTTGGGGAAAAGCGCACGCATGAGGCCCGACGCCACTACGTCCTTGTAGCGCGCCTCGTCGGAGAGCGTCGCAGCACGCTCCGCTGCCGCATGTTCCTCCGCGCTCGCGTGCCGCCCGCACAGGCAGCGGCGCAGCGTGGACTTCAGCGAGAACGGGTTGGAAAACATCGACATCAGGGCTCTCCGTGAGGGCTTGCGATGGACCGGACGAACGTGACGCTGGGATAGGGCAATGCCCGTGCCACGCTCACCCGGGAACGGGGACGGGCGGCGGGGTGGCCAGCGCCTTGCGCGCCAGCATGTGGCTTTTGGGATCGTTGACGGAGGCGACCGCGACCAGGCGATCTCCCGCGAAATACCTGACGCAGAAACGCGCCGCGGCGACATCGCCCTCGCACGCGGTGCGGTCGTGGCCGACGAGAAGGCCGGCGATCTGCAGCTTCACATCATACTGATCGGACCAGAACCAGGGCACCGGATCGTATGCAACCGCTCCGCCGCTGATCGCCTTTGCCGCAGCTTTGGCCTGATCGATCGCATTCTGCACGGATTCGAGGCGAACCC
>JAEZMT010000165.1 GCA_023442085.1 Pseudomonadota bacterium
CGCGCGGGTGAGCCCGCCGGGGCCGGGGCCCACCTCTACCACCGTGACACCCTCCAGCGGCCCGGAGGCACGGGCGATCCGCCCGGTGAGGTTGAGATCGAGAAGGAAGTTCTGCCCCAGCGACTTCTGCGCCGAGAGGCCGTGCTTGCGGATGACATCGCGCAGCGGCGGCAGATCGTCGAGGGCGCTCATGCGCGGGCCAGCGCAGGCGCAGGAGCCGCCGCCCGTTCGGCGTCGGCGAGGCGGCGGGCAAGCTTCAATGCGGCGATCAGGCTGGAGGGATTGGCCCGGCCCGTGCCCGCGATGTCGAACGCCGTGCCGTGGTCCGGCGAGGTCCGAATGAAGGGCAGGCCCAGGGTCACGTTCACCCCGTCGTGGAAGGCCAGCGTCTTGGCCGGGATCAGCACCTGATCGTGATACATGCCCACCGCCACGTCGTAGCGCGCCCGCGCCTCGGGGTGGAACATCGTGTCCGCGGGCAGGGGGCCGGTGGCGAGTATGCCCTCGCGCTTCAGCGCCTCCACGGCGGGCCGCACGATGGCCTCATCCTCGCGGCCGAGGGTGCCGCCTTCGCCCGCGTGGGGATTGAGGCCGCAGAAGGCGAGGCGCGGGCGGGTGATGCCGAAGCGCCGCGCCATGTCGCGGGCGACGATGCGGCCGGTTTCGACCAGAAGATCGATGGTGAGCAGGCTGGGCACGTCCGCATAGGGGACGTGAATGGTGGCGGGGACCACGGCGAGCTTCTCCGACCAGATCATCATCACCGGATGCGGCGCCGGCCGGCCCGGCGCGGCGGCGCGGTCGGCAAGCCACTCGGTGTGGCCGGGGAAGGGAAAGCCGGCGTCGTACATGACAGATTTGGCGAGCGGATTGGTGACGAGGGCCGCTGCGCGTCCGTCCGTCACAAGGCCGAGAGCGGTGGCGAGGCTCGCCTCGACGCAGGCGGCGGAGGACGCATCCGGCAACCCGGCGCGACCGGTGAAGGCGGGGCCGGCGGGGAGCACCGGCAGGGCGTCCGCAAACCGCACGCAAGCGGTTTCGGGCGTCGTCTCGACCAGCGGCACGTCGAGGCCAATCAGGTGGGCGCGGGCGGCGAGCGCCGCGGGATCGCCGGCGACGATGAAGGGCGGGACAGACGCCGCGTGCCGCCGCTCGAAGGCTGCGAGCGCGATATCGGGGCCGATGCCGGCGGGATCGCCGAGGGCGAGGACAAGGGGATACAGGGCGGCCATCAGGGGTTTGTCAGCATCAGCGGCGCCCGGTGCGGGCGCGGGGCCGACCATAGAACATTTTCAGGCGAAGAGGATCGCGGTTCGCGTGAAGACCACGCGCGTCGCCAACGACCGGAGCCTTGCCCGCGGACGGAAGGTGCCGCCGCCGATCAGCGGCGGTATTCGATCAGCGCCTGCCTGCGCAGCTCGGCCATGAACTTCTTGGATTCCGCGGTGAACTGGCTGGTGGTCAGCTCGTCCTTGATCTCCCGCTTCTGGGAGCTCTCGCCGCGCACTTCGCGCTTGCCGCACATGGCAAAGGTCTCCACCCCCGCCTGGGCGACTTCCGGCGGCGTGAGCCGGCCGACCTCGGTCTTGTCCAGGATCTGCTTGAGCTGGGCGGGCACTTCGGAGGACAGGCGCGTCACCTTGGGGCGCACCACGACCTCCTTCATGGACTTCACCATCTGCGCACCGCTGTCGCAATCGGTGAAGCGGGCCTTCAGGGCATTGGCCTCGGCGAGGCGGGCGGCGTGGTTGCTGGCGTTGCGCGGCACCACGAAGACGATGGGCATGAGGGTGTATTCGGTGGCGACCATCTGGGTCTCGCCGCGCTTCTGCAGGGCCGCAATCACGTCGGCATCGCGGATGTTCACCGTGCCCGACCGGGCGCGGACGTACTGGCCCCAGACGTAATCGGCCAGCAGCTTCTGCTTGAAGGTCTTGTCGCCGAGCCCCTGCTGCTGGAAGCCGGACGAGAGCTGCTCGGGCGTGCGGCCGGACCGCTCGGCGACCGAGGCGAACAGACGGTCCACGTCTTTCTGGTCCACGTCCAGCTTGAGGCGGTTGGCCTGCTGGATCTTGATGCGCTCCTCGATCAGTTCCTCCAGCGCATCCTTCGCGCTGATGGGCTTGCGCTCGATGATGCTGTGGAGGAGCTGGCGCTGGGAGACGTCGTAGCTCGTGACCGGATCTCCGTTGACGACCACCACGACCTGTTGCGCGCGGGCGGGCGTACCTCCCACGAGCGCGGGCAGGAGAAGGGCGGCGGCGAGGAGAAGAAGGCGTGCGAAAGGCATGGTCCTGTCCGGGGGGCTGCCTGCGACTTGTGTCTTCATCCTGTGGCGGCAATGCGGCTGCGCGAGCGTGGCCATGCCGGCCACGCTCCAGCCGGCATCAATTCGAGGATTCGGAGCCGAAGCTGGTGGAGAAGCCACCTTCGCCGAGGGTGCGCAGGCCGATGCGGAACATCACCTTGGTCACCGGCGGCGCGTTGGGGCCGTTGAGGGTGTAGTCGGAGATGTAGTTCAGGGCGAGGGTGAAGCAGTCGTCGATGTAGCTGAGGCCGAGCAGGGTGTAGTCCACCTCGCCCGCCGCGAAGTCGTAGCGGATGGCGCCGCGCAGCGCCCAATTGTCGTTCAGCTTGTAGGAGGCGTTGGTGTAGATGCCTTCGCGCTGGTCGTAATAGCCGAGCAGCGGCTGAGCCTCGTAGCGGCCGTAGGTGAGAGCCACGTTGAAGCGGTCGATCTCGGCCCGCGCCTGCAGCTCGAAGCGCTGCATGGAGAAGTTCTGCTCGTCGAACCGGAAGCGGGTCACGAATTCGAGATATTTGGTGGGCGAGTAGCCGAACTTGGCGATGTAGTCCGATGCCGAGGTCTCAAGGCCCGACTCAAGGCCGGTGTTGGCCATGTCGCCGTAGGCGTAGGAGTTCTTGCCGAACAGATTGTAGGACTGGCCGACCACGGCGGTGAACAGGCCACCGCCGTTGATGGCGGCCGTGTAGGTCACGCCGAGGTTCAGGCGGCTGCCGCCCTCCACCCGGTCGTAGCCGGAATATTTGTTCACCTCGAACAGGTTGGTGTCGTCGAACACCAGGCTCTGGGCGTCCTCGTTCGGGAACCGGCCGATGTCGCTCTCGTTCGGGCGGATGATGATCTGCGCCCGCGGCTCGATGGTCTGCGTGCCCCAGCTCTCGGCGGAGATGAAGGGGTATTTGTAGTCGAGGCCCACCGCGGGCATGGCGCGGATGAGGTCGTCACTGCCGGACTGAAGCGGGTTCTGGCCGGGGAAGGTGGGGCCGAACTGGTAGCTCGGGGGCAGGTAGGAGGTGTTGACCGAGGCCACGTCCACGCGCGCCGTGACGAACGGCGTCCACTGCTGGCCGAGGGGGTCGGTGATGGTCTTCTTCCAGTACACGTCGCCGGACAGGCGGGTATAGTCGCCCGGCGCGCCGCGCAGCAGGCATTCCTTCGCGTTGGGCGACCACAGGGTGCAGGCGCCCGTAGGCACGCCGACGGTGCCGATGGCGGACGTCAGCTCCGACGTGCCGATGAAGTCCGCCTGGTCGCGGGTGAGGCTGGTGAGGTTCATCTTGAACCCGGCTTCGCCGCCCCACAGGGCCTTGTCGTACACCTTGCTGTAGTTGAGCGTGCCCACGATAGGCTGACGCTGCTGGTCGTCGGTCACCGCGAGGCCGAGGAAGTAGAGGCCGCGCAGATCGAAATAGGAACGATCGCCCTGGCCCGTCAGGTAGACCGTCGAGGTCTTGGTGGTGGTGGTGTCGGGGATCAGGTTGTAATCGCGCAGGAAGGTGCGGTCGGACGCGATGGTGGCATCCCAGCCGAAGGTCCAGAACTTGTTCAGCGCGAAGGCGCCGGAGCTTTCCACCGCGCCGCGGTTGTCGCGGAATCCGGGCAGCACCTCGGTGAAGCCGTTGGAGGTGGTGATGAAGTCCTGCGGGTTCTCCTGCACGATGCCGGCGGCGCGGATGGTGTAGCTGCCGTTGATGAGGCGCTGGCGCCATTCGCCCTGCATCAGCACGCCCTGCTGGGTGAGGAAGGCGGGCGTGAGGGTCAGGTCGCGGTCGGGGGCGATGTTCCAGAAGAAGGGAACCGCGACTCCGTAGCCGATCTGGCTGGAGGAGAAGAACTCCGGCATCAGGAAGCCGGTCTTGCGCTTCACCGTCGGGTCGGGCGACGACATGAACGGGAAGTAGGCCACCGGCATGCCGAAAAACTCGACCCAGGCGTCCTGATAATAGACCATCTTCTCGTCGTCGTTGTGGATGATCTTCTTGGCTTTGATCTGCCACAGCGGCGGCTTGGAGGGGTCGTCCTTGCACGGCTCGCAGGCCGTGTAGACGCCATTCTGGAAGACGGTGATGTTGCCATCGGTCCGGTCGGCGCGGACGGCGGCGAAGTGGGTGTTGTCCGGCGTATCGAGGCGCAGGGAATCGATGAAGCCCTGCTTGAAGTCCTGCGTCAGCTGGAGCGTGTCCGCCGTGATGATCTTGCCGTCCTTGTCCTTGAGGCGGGCGTTGCCTTCCGCGCGCAGGGTGTTGGCCTTGCGGTCCAGCACCACGCGGTGAGCCTCGAGGGAGGAGCCGTCATAATAGATCTGGACGTTGCCGACGGCGGAAACGGTATCCTTCTGGTAGTCGTATTCGAGCTGGTCGGCCGTCACCAGCATCTTCTGGTTCGGGTCGAGCTGACGCGCGGTGAGCAGGTTGCTGCCCGGCGTGGTGTTCTGGCTCGGCTGTGCGGACTGCGCGCGGGCGCCATCCATCGGCGCGAAGAGGGCGACGAGGCCGGCCAGGAAAACGCTGAAGGCAGCTGCCGAGGAGACGCGTGCGGACGCGCGACCACCCGTCCCACGCACCGCAGTGCGAAGGGTCCCGGCAGTCAGCTCAGCGGCGGGGGGATGCCCGACCGTCATCCGTCCTCCCGATGCAACAGAATGAGCGCCCCCAGCAAAATCCCGGTGACTGCTGGAAACCACGCAGCAGCAACGGGATGAACGATTCCAGCCTCTCCGAGATCCTCGGCGAGCTTGGTCCCAACATAAAGCAGAAAGCCCGCAAGCACGCCACCGAGAATCGTCTGGCCCACACCCCCGAACCGGAAGACGCGCAGCCCTACGACCGCGGCAATCAGCACCATTGCCACCAGCAGAAACGGCTTTGCGAGAAGGCTCTGGAGCTGAAGGCGGTATTTTTCCGCGCCGAAGCCGGACTGTTCCGCACTGCGAATAGCCGACGGCAGTTGCCAGAACGACACGGTTTCCGGGGCGATCAGCGAATCCTGAATCTGTTTCGGGTCGAGCTTGGTGGCGATGAGGTAGGTATCATAGGAGGCGAGATCGAGGCCCGGGACGAGCACCTTGGCGTCAGTAAGAATCCATGCACCATCTCCCAAAGTTGCAGATTTGGCCTCCACACGCTCCATGAAGTTCCCGGCCGGATCGAACTCGAAAATCACCACCCCGGAGAGCACCCGCCCCCCCTGCCGGGAGGACTGGGCCTGGATGATGGACTGGCCGTCCACGCTCTGCTGGCGAATCCAGAAGTCCTTCTTCGACTGCGTAAGGCCGGGGGTGCCGCCGCCGCTGGCGAATATGTCGCCCTCGATCTGGTTGGCGCGCTCCTTGAAATCGGCGGAGACGGGGTTGAACACGCAGGTGGCGAAGACGCCCACCAGGAAGGCCACGAGCACCGGTGGGGTGATGAACTGCCAGACCGAAAGCCCCACCGCCCGCGCCACCACCAGCTCAAGCCGGCGCGACAGGATGACGAACGTCACCATCCCGCCGAACAGCACGGCGAAAGGCAGCAACTGCTCGGTGAAGGCCGGCGCGCGGTAAATGGTGAGGAGGGCGAGAAGGCTTACCGTCACCTGCTCGCGATCCGCCGTGCGCCGCGCCATCTCCAGGAAGTCCACGAGCACGATCAGCGTGACGCAGGACAGGAAGATCACCGCCACCGCATGCGCGAAGCGCCGCGCGAAATAGAAGCCTAGGATGCGTCCGATCATCGTCAGGCCGCTGCCCGCCGTGCGAATCGCGCCCGGATGGCGGCGCCCAGGGCTGTCAGGGCGGCCGGCGGCGCGATGCGGATCCAGCCCTGCAGGATCATGGCGCAGATGATGACGGTGACGATGGGCAAAGCGTAGATCAGGGGCACCGCCGCCGCATTGGCCTTCAGCTGGCCGGCGATGGCGAAATTGCCGATCTGCACCAGGCCCATGGCCGGGATGATGGCGGTCAGCGCCGCGCCACGGCTCTGGCGGGTGGTGCGCGGCTGGGCGAGCGCGGCGGCGGCGATGGCGAAGAAGGCCATGGGATAGAGCCCCGCCGACAGGCGCTTGTGCAGTTCCTCCCGATATCGTCCGGGGAAAAAGCGCACGTACATGTCCTCGGGCGGCGGGTTCATCACATAGGACAGGGGCCGCTCCATGGGCTTGATGTCCACGCCCTTGGTGTCCGGCGCCAGCGAGGAGAGGTCGAAGGCGTAGCGCTGGAACTCCACCACCGAGGAATTGGCTGCCTTGCTCTCGGAGCGCCCCTGCTTCTGGTCCCCGGCCGGGGGCTGGGACGCGACTGCGGCGCTCTGGTCGGTCTTCTGGGCGGCGAGCTTGGCGCGGGCGGCCGCGCGGGCTTCCTCCGGGGTAGGCTGGGGTGTCGCCTCTGTCCTCCACATGTCGCCGCCACGCCGGTGAATAGAGCCGTTTTCCAGCACCAGGAAGATGCCGGCCTTGCTCTCGACGATCTGGCCGCGATCTGCGAGGTATGTGGAAACCTCCTTTTCGCGCGCGTCATTGATGAAGATGCCGCGCATCACGCCGTTGGCGGAGCGCTCGCGCACGTGGAAGACGAGACCCTGCGTCAGGTTCACGAAGCGGCCGGGCTGGGCGACGAACGACACCACGTCGGCACGCACCTTCGTCACCTGCTCGCGGAAGCTGGTGAGGCTCGCCGGCACCACATGGACCGCGAGCGAGGAGCAGAACAGGGAGACCAGAATCGCCAGCAGGATGAGCGGGCGCAGCAGGCGCCATGGCCCCATGCCGGCGGCGGCCATCACCACGATCTCGCTATCGCCGTTGAGCTTGAGCAGTGTGTAGGCGGTGGCGATGAACAGTGCGGCCGGCGCGATCACCAGCACCAGCGTGGGCATGGTCAGGCTGGTGATGGCGATGAAGGCAAGGATGGTCTGGCCCTGGCTCGTCACCAGATCGAGCTGTCGCAGCGCCTGCGTCGCCCAGATCATGCCGGCGAGCACGACCACGACCCCCAGGAAGGCGACAGCCGCCGTGGAGAAGATGTAGCGATCCAGACGGCCCATCACAGCATGCCTTTAAATGCGCGGAGCCGCCCCCTCACTCGCATGTCGATCGACAGCGCGCTCTGGATAGCCGGAAGCCGTCCGCCGCGCAAATGCCGATGGGGAACTGCCCGGCTTCCGCCTGTGAATGGCCGCGCGACTCAGCCGGCGCGGCCAACCGTTCTCAGGGCGAACAGATAGACCAGCGCCACCTCGTCGAGCCGGTCGAACCGCCCGGCAGCGCCGCCGTGGCCGGCATCCATATTGGTGCGCAGCAGCAGGGGACGACCTCCGGTGTCCGCCGCCCGCAGCCGCGCCATCCATTTCGCCGGCTCCCAATAGGTCACGCGCGGGTCGGTGAGCCCGGCGAGGGCGAAGATGGAGGGGTAGGCCTGCGCGCTCACATTATCCACGGGGGAATAGGACCGAATCCGGTGGAAGGCTGCCTCGTCGGCGATGGGATTGCCCCACTCGGGCCATTCCGGCGGGGTGAGGGGCAGGGTGTCGTCCAGCATGGTCGTCAGCATGTCGACGAACGGCACCTCGGCGACGATGCCGGCGAAGAGGTCCGGCCGCATGTTCGCCACCGCCCCCATCAGCATCCCGCCCGCCGAGCCGCCCTGGGCGACGATGCGCTCCGGCCGCGTGAAGCCTTCCGCCACCAGATGCTCGGCCGCAGCGATGAAGTCGGTGAACGTGTTGGTCTTCTTCGCCAGCTTTCCGTTAGCGTACCAGCGCCAGCCCTTGTCCGTGCCGCCGCGGATGTGGGCGATGGCATAGATGAAGCCGCGGTCCACCAGCGACAGCCGGTTGGTGGCGAAGCCGGCGGGGATGGTGATTCCGTAGGCGCCATAGCCGTAGAGCAGCAGCGGCGCGGAGCCGTCGAGCGGCGTGTCCTTGTGATAGAGCAGAGAGACCGGCACCGTTTCGCCGTCCGCCGCCTTCGCCATCAGGCGGCGCGTCACATAATGCGCGGGGTCGTGGCCGGAGGGCACTTCCTGCCGCTTCAGCATCTCCCGCCGGCGGCTCGCCATGTCGTAGTCCCACACCTCGGACGGCGTGGTCATGGACGCATAGGTGAAGCGCAGCTGCGTGGTGTCGAAAGCGTAGCCGGCCGACATGCCCAGCGCATAGGCCTCCTCGTCGAAGGCGATGGCGTGCTCGGCGCCATCAGCGAGCGCGCGGATGACGATGCGCGGCAGCCCGCCCTCGCGCTCCAGACGCGCCATGTGGCCGCTGAACACCGTGTGGCTCAGGATCATGCAGCCCGGACGGTGCGGGACGAGATCGCGCCAGTGGTCGCGCCCCGGCGTGGCGACCGGCGCCACGGTGATCTTGAAGTCCTCGGCGTCGTCCGCGTTGGTCAGGAAAATGAGGGTATCGACGCCGCCGAGGTCGGGATGGTGCTCCACCTCGTAGCGCACGCCCTCGGTGCGGGGCGCGATGCAGCGGGGAGGCGCGGCGGTGTCGAGAAGGTCCAAGAGGTGGACCTCGGAGGTCTCGTGGTCGCCGCACGCAATCAGCCCATAGCGGCGGGATTGGGTTTCCCCCAGCGAGACGAAGAAGCCCTTGTCCGGCTCCTCATAGATCAGCGTGTCCGTCTCCGGCGCCGTGCCGAGAACATGGCGGAAGACGAGGGAGGGGCGGTGCTCGGCATCGCGGCGAATATAATAGAGAACGCTGCCGTCGGTGCTCCACAACAGGTCGCCGGTCGTCTCCTCGATGGCGTCGGGCAGGTCGGCGCCGGTCGCAAGGTCACGGATGCGCAGCGAATAAAGCTCGGCGCCCGAGGTGTCGGCGGAATAGGCGAGGCGACGGTGGTCGGCGCTGTGGCGCCAATGGCCGAAGTGGAAATAGGCCTTGCCCTCGGCCTCCTTGTCGCCATCGAGGAGGATTTCCTCCTCACCGTTCGGCAGGGGCTTGCGGCAGGCCAGGGGATGCTGTCCCCCTTCCCGGTGGCGGGAATAATAGGCGAAGGGGCCGTCCGGCGCGGGCACGGAGGAATCATCCTCCTTGATGCGTCCGCGCATTTCCGCGACCAGCGTCGCCTTCAATTCGCCGAGCGGCGCGAGCCAGGCATCCGCATAGGCATTCTCGGCTTCGAGGTAAGCCCGGATGTCACCGTCCAGCACCGAGGGGTCGCGCATGACGGCGCGCCAATTGTCGGCGCGCAGCCAGGCGTAGTCGTCGGTGAGGGAAATGCCGTGGACGGTCCGGGTCGACGGGCGGCGAGGGGCGCGCGGCGGCTCAGGCGCCACGGTCTGCCTCGCCATCCGGGGCCAGGGAGAGGGCGGTGCCGTTCATGCAGAAGCGCAGGCCGGTCGGCGCCGGGCCATCCGGAAAGACGTGGCCGAGATGGCTGTCGCAGGATGCGCAGCGCACCTCGATGCGGCGCATGCCGTGGGAGACGTCTTCATGGGTAACGACCGCGTCCGGCGACACCGGCTGGAAGAAGCTCGGCCAGCCCGTGCCGGAATTGTACTTGCTCTCGGAGCGGAACAGCGGCGCCCCGCAGGCGACGCAGGAATAGAGCCCGGCGCGCTTCTCGTCCCAATAGGGGCCGGTGAAGGCGCGCTCGGTGCCGGCCTGGCGGGTGATTCGGAACTGCTCCGGCGTGAGGCAGGAACGCCATTCGCTTTCGCTCTTCACGACCTTGGTGTGGTCCGCGTCGGAAGGGGCAGAGGTGGACATGGAGAAACCCCGGTCTGATGTGTGGCAGAGGTAGGCATTCCAAATGGCGACGGCAAGGCTCTCCCGATCACATGCCCGCGGGCGCGCCTGTTGCCGTGCCTGTCCGCGGAGCGGCGGATGGACTTTCAGATGTTTGGTCTTGAGTCACCTGACGAAGATGAGCCGCATCGCCGAAATATCGGTTGCAAAGTTGAAACTGCGAAACTAACACGGTCTTTCAACCGCCATCGCAGCATCCGTGCGTGGGCGACTGATCAGGGTATGTACACTGTCCGGGGTTCGGACACTTTGGGTCTGCGGACCATCGAGACGGGGCGCCGCGAAAGCGTCTCGGGAGTGTGCTGCGTCTTGGTGGTGCCTCGGCTGCACTAGGCTCCACCTTGCTGACGCGCGCCGAGTTCTCGCCTCCTGCATGTCCTGATTGTTCTGAACCGCGAACCTGACCGACGGCGCAGTCCTCTCAAGCCATCTCAACGCGAAGCAGATCCCATGAGCGACACAACGGAACAGACGGCCTTCATCGAGCTCGCGACGGACATCATCTCCGCCTACGTCGGCAACAACACGGTCGCCGCGACCGAACTGCCGGCCCTCATCAATGACGTCTTCCTCGCGCTCACGCGCCTCGGCACCGGCGAGGCGCCGGCCGGCGCGGAGCCGCTGAAGCCGGCGGTACCGGTGAAGCGCTCCGTGCATCCGGACTTCATCATCTGCCTGGAGGACGGCAAGAAGTTCAAGTCGCTGAAGCGCCACCTGCGCACGCGCTACGACATGACCCCCGAGCAGTATCGCGAGAAGTGGGGCCTGCCGGCCGACTATCCCATGGTCGCCCCCAATTATGCCGCCGCCCGCTCCGAGCTTGCCAAGCAGATGGGCCTCGGCCAGCAGCGCCGCCGCAGCTGATCGGCTACCCCTGAAAGAAAAGGCCCGGCGCAGCGCGCCGGGCCTTTTTTACTTCTGGAGGGCCGCTCACTCGGCGGCGAGGCGCACCTGCGGCTGGGCATCGCGCACGGCGGCATCCACATGAGTCTCGAAGCGGGCGAAGTTCTCGCGGAACATGTTCACCAGCTTGCGCGCGGTGGCGTCGAAGTCCGCTTTGTCCGCCCAGGTCTTGGAGGGATAGAGGATGTGCGGCTCGATGCCCGGCACGGAGGTGGGCACCTCGAAGCCGAAATAGGGATCGGTGCGGAAGG
>JAEZMT010000227.1 GCA_023442085.1 Pseudomonadota bacterium
TGCGCGGCTGATATCCGCCGAAGGTGCGCACCGGCGACCAGTCCGGCATGGCCGGCGGCAGCGGCGGGGCAAGGTCGCGGAAGGCGCCATCCCCATGCACCGGCTTGCCGCCGAGCAGGGTGAGGACCGAGGTGATGTCCTGAATACGGTCCTCGGAGACAGAGAAATAGTCGTCCGAGAGCACCACCAGATCGGCGAGCTGGCCGTCCTTGATCTGGCCCTTCTTGCCCGGTTCGCTGGAGAACCAGGTGCTGGCCTCGGTCCACAGCCGGAGTGCATCCTCGCGGTCCAGCCGGTTGGCCGGCGGATAGAGGGAGAGCCCGCCCAGCGTGCGGCCCGTTACCAGCCAGGAGAGCGAGACCCACGGATTGTAGGAGGCGACCCGGGTCGCATCCGTGCCCGCGCCCACCGGAATGCCGGCCTCCAGCATGCGGCGGATGGGCGGCGTGCGCTCGGCCGCCTTGGCGCCGTAGCGGTCGACGAAATATTCGCCCTGATAGGCCATGCGGTGCTGCACCGCGATGCCGCCGCCCAGCGCCGCGATGCGGTCGATATTGCGGTCGGTGATGGTCTCCGCATGGTCGAAGAACCAGTTGAGACCCTTCAGCGGCACGTCGGAATCGACCTTCTCGAACACGTCGAGGGCGCGCGAGATGGTCTCGTCGTAGGTGGCGTGCAGGCGGAAGGGCCAGCGGTTCTCCGCGAGCAGCCGCACCACCGGCTCGAGGTCGCCCTCCATGGCGCCGGGCAGATCGGGCCGCGCCACCTGGAAGTCCTCGAAGTCGGCGGCGGAATAGACCAGCATCTCGCCCGCGCCATTGTGGCGATAGAGGTCGTCGCCCTGCCCCGGCGTGACGGTCTTCGACCAGCCGGCGAAATCGGCCAGCTCCGCCTTAGGCTTCTGGGTGAAGAGATTGTAGGCGATCCGCACGGTGAGGTTTCCCTCCCGGTGCAGGTCCTCGATGACGGAATAGTCTTCCGGATAATTCTGGAAGCCGCCGCCCGCATCGATCACCGAGGTGACGCCGAGGCGGTTCACCTCGCGCATGAAATGGCGGGTGGAATTCTTCTGGTATTCCGGCGGCAGCTTCGGCCCCTTGGCCAGCGTCGCATAGAGGATTGTGGCGTTGGGCTTGGCGACGAGAAGGCCGGTGGGATTGCCGTTGGCATCGCGGATGATCTCGCCGGCGGGCGGATCGGGCGTGTCCTTGGTGTAGCCCACCACGCGCAGGGCGGCAGCGTTCAGCAGGGCGCGGTCGTAGAGGTGCAGGATGAAGACCGGCGTGTCGGGGGAGACGGCGTTGATCTCCTCCAGCGTCGGCAGGCGCTTCTCGGCGAACTGGTGCTCGGTAAAGCCACCCACCACGCGAACCCATTGGGGCGCCGGCGTGACGGCGACCTGCCGCTTCAGCATGTCCATGGCGTCGGCCAGCGAGCGAACGCCATCCCAGCGCAGCTCCATATTGTAGTTCAGGCCGCCACGGATGATGTGCATGTGGCTGTCGATGAGGCCGGGGATGACCCGCCGGCCGCCCACGTCGATGATCTTCGTGGTCGTGCCAGCCAGCCGCATGGCGTCGTTGGTGGGGCCGGCGAACACGATCACGCCGTCGCGCACCGCCACCGCCTCCGCCGTGGGATTGGTGCGGTCGAGGGTAGTCATCTTGCCGTTGAACAGGATGAGGTCGGCGATCTCGCTCATGGTGCGCGCCTTCTGTGTGCGGGGCGTCAGGACAGCTCAGGATTTCGGAGGGTTTGTGTCGCCCGGGGCGCCCGGCTCGGCCGCGTCCCGGCGGCCCGGCAGCTGGCCGAGCACATGGTCCTTGCAGTCGGCGAGGCCGATGGCGCGGGCGAGGCCATCGCCGTTCATCAGATGGCGGGCGACGGGCAGGATCTGCTCGCCCACGAGGATGCCGAGCAGCCCCAACAGCGCCACCACCGGCGGTGCCGGGGAGCGCACGTTGATGAGGCTGTAGACGATGCCGACCAGCAGGCCCGCGCCAAGCGAGGCGAGATAGAGCTTCATGCGCCCTCCGCGAATGCAGGAACCGGCGCCGGCCGGGGGAAGCCGGCGCCGGATGGGGTCACGCCTTGATGAAGGCGAGGAGGTCGGCGTTGATCACGTCCGCATGGGTGGTGCACATGCCGTGCGGATAGCCGGGGTAGACCTTCAACGTGCCGTGCTTCAGGAGCTTCGCGGAGAGCAGCGCGCTGTCGGCGATGGGGACGATCTGGTCGTCATCGCCGTGCATGACGAGGGTGGGCACCTCGCAGGCCTTGAGATCGGCGGTGAAATCAGTCTCGGAGAAGGCCTTGATGCCGTCGTAGTGGGCCTTGGCGCCGCCGGTCATACCCTGCCGCCACCAGTTCCAGATGGCGCCCTGGGAGACCTGCGCGCCCGGACGGTTGAAGCCGTAGAAGGGGCCGGTGGGCACGTCGAGGAAGAACTGGGCGCGGTTGGCGGCGAGCGCCTTGCGGAAGCCGTCGAAGACTTCCATGGGCAGTCCGCCGGGATTGGCTTCGGTCTTCAGCATGAGGGGCGGCACGGCGCCGATGAGGACCAGCTTGGCGACGCGCGCCTTGCCGTGCTTCACGGTGTAGTGCAGCGCCTCACCGCCGCCTGTGGAATGGCCGATGTGCACGGCGTTCTTCAGGTCGAGATGGTCCATCACGGCCGCGGCGTCGGCGGCGTAATGATCCATGTCGTGGCCGTCGCTCACCTGGGTGGAGCGGCCATGGCCGCGGCGGTCGTGGGCGACCACGCGGTAGCCGTTGTTCACGAAGAACAGGAGCTGCGCATCCCAGTCGTCCGAGGACAGGGGCCAGCCATGGTGGAATACGATGGGCTGGGCGGTCTTCGGACCCCAGTCCTTGTAGAAGATCTCGACGCCGTCCTTGGTGGTCACGCTGGGCATGGGTTGAACTCCGTGGGAGGTGGAGACTGCGGGGGTGGAGGCTGCGAAGGCCGCGGCGGGAATGTCGAGGCCGAAGGCGGTTGCGAGCGCCGCGGTGGCACCCGCGCCGAGCACGGTCCGGCGCGAGAGGAGCGAAGAGACAAGGAGGTCCTGTTCCGGGAGGCGCGCGCCTCCCGGCTGGTCATGCTCGGTCATGGTGATGAACCTCAGTGGCCTTCGGACGCGCCGAACATGGTCTTGGCGTAGATGATGCCGAGGCCGTAGGCGCCGCCGTAGGTCTTGGCGATGCCGGTGGTCATGTCGTAGGTGGCAGTGCGGGCCCAGTCGCGCTGGAGCTCCAGCAGGTACTGCAGCGAGGTCATGGGCCGCGCGCCGGCCTGGATCATCCGCTGCATGGCGCGCTCATGCGCCTCGTCGGAGACGTCGCCGCAGGCGTCCGCGATCACATAGACCTCAAAGCCCTGCTCGATGGCGGAGAGGGCCGGGCCGACGATGCACACGCCGGTCCACAGGCCGGAGAGCACGATGCGGCCCTTGCCGATCTCGTTCACCCGGGCGATGACGGCTTCGTCCTCCCAGGTGTTCATGGAGGTGCGGTCGAGCAGCTTCTCGCCCGGGAACGCCTCCGTGATCTCGGAGAACATGGGGCCGGAGAAGCTCTTCTCGGCCACCGTCGTGAGGATGGTGGACACCCCGAAGCCGGCGGCGGCGCGGGCGACCAGAGCCGCGTTGTTGCGCAGGTTCACGGCGTCGATGGACTTGGTCGCGAATGACATTTGCGACTGGAAGTCGATCATGATGAGCGTATGGTCCTTCGGGGAAAGGAGCATACCGCCGGGGGCGGCGACTGCGTGGGGCACGGTTCATCTCCTGTGTGAGAGCGGGCGCGAAGCTAACGCCCGAAAAGTGCTGAGACCATTAGTTACTGGCGGGATACCGGGCACATCCATGAATTCCCAAGACAAGATCGAGCCTCAGGCAGACAAGGCGTGCATGGCCGAGCCCCTCCTGAAGTTTTTTGCTCAGGAGTGGATGGCTCACGTCGTCGCGGCACTGTCGCGCCACGGCACGTTGCGGTTTGGACAGCTCCGGCGAAGCTTGCCGGGGCCGATTTCGGCACGTGTCCTCTCTGCCCGGCTCAAGGCGCTCGAGGCCGGGGGATACGTGGCGCGGCGGGAGATCGAGGGGCGGGTCCGTCAGGTGGAATACAGGCTGACGGACTCGGGGCGCGCGATCGATCTCCTTCTATCCAAGGCGGAAGCGGCGCTTTACCTCGAAGGCGCGGCGAGCCTACCCACTGCCGAGCGCTGACGGCGCCACCTCTGGCGGTGGATGCAGCATGTGAAGCACGTGAACGGGGCAGTTCCCATCGGTTCGATCCCTTGCCGGAAGCCCGAAGCGGGTCTGATGGGCGGACTATGGCGGCGCAGTTCGAGCCCGTCTTGCCGAAAAGCCCGCATCCTTGAACGATGGGATTTCCCGAAAGAGACCCCGCTCGCTCAATGCCCGCGCCGCCACAACCCGGGCGCCGATCCGGTGAGGCGCGTGAAGGTGCGCGTCATGTGACTCTGGTCGGAAAATCCGCAGGTGATGGCGATATCGGCCAGCGGCAGGCGTGAACCGACTATAAGGTCGCGCGCGCGCTCCACCTTCAGGTGGAGCAGCCACTGGTAGGGCGTCAGCCCTGTTTCATCCCTGAAGCACTTGATGAAATGGCCGCGCGAGACGCCACAGGCGGCGGCGATGTCGGCGATGAGCACATTGCCGTCCAGCCCGGCGGCGAGCCGTTCCTTGGCAATGGAAAACTGGCGCGGCGAGAGGCCGCCTGGGGTGCGGACGGCGGCGCCGTGATAGCGCGTGGCGAGATGGGTCTGGATGGCGGAGACCACCTGGTCGAGGAACAGCGGCACCTGCCGCTCCGGCGTATCCAGCATGGGCAACAGCGCGCGGGACAGGCTCGCCAGCACCGGGTCGCGGGTGCCGGGCGTGCAGGAGAGGCATTCCGCCAGCGGCAGCCCCATCTCGCTGAACGTCTGGTGCAGCGCCGCGTGGGAGACCTCCAGCAGGAAGAAGTCGAACCCGGTCTCGATGTCCGCGCGATAGGTATCCGAGAAGGAGCGGACGTAGCAGCTGTCCGGCTCGAAATCATAGGCGGCCGTCGTGCCATCGGCGAAAATGCGGCGGCGGTGTCCGGCCGAGAGCGCCACGCCCAGCAACAGGCCCCGGCCGCTCGGCGGGGTCTCGACACGGCTCGTGGCCGAGCCCTCGTGCTGCTTGCGGTAGACGACGAAGCCGGTGCCGACCAGTTCCCTCTGGTCTTCGAGCGCCGCGACGGAACAGCCGAGGCTGTCGCGCCGGGTGATTCCACCGGGTCCCGCCGTGTCGAGTCGGGCCATCTGAAGCCTCGGGGCTGGCTTTCTGGTGCGCGAACCTACACCAGAAGCGGGACGGGTAAAATGAAGCGTTGCTGACGCAAGCGGTAGACAAAGGTCTGAAGCCGGCACCCCGGCGGGCGCCGGCTTCCGACCGTTCAGCCCGGGATCAGCTGCGTCACCACCGCCGAGAGGCCGATGCCGAAGGCGGCAGCGCCGGCAAGGCGCGGGGCCAGAGACGTGGGGGTCCAGGCGCGGCCCGACGCGACGAGGGCGACACCCGCGCCGATCACCGACTGCACCACCGCGAGGCCGGCGAGATAGGCGACGAGCTGGGTCGGCTCGGCGCCGACGATGGACTCACCGTAGGCGTAGCCGTGGAACAGGCCGGCGATGGCGAACAGGCCGATCCACACTCCGCGCACGGGCTTTTCCCGCCCGGCGGCGAGCATGCCGCCGATGGCCACGACGCTCAGCGCGATCACCGTCTCGGCGAATGGCAGGTTCACGAGCTGCACGTGCAGCATGACGCCGGCGATCGAGGCCACCACGAAGGCGACCGGAACGAAGGCGCCTAGCCCCATCACCCCGGCGATCAGGCCGGCGGCGACGATGAAGCCCAGATGGTCGAGCCCGATCACCGGATGGGCGAGGCCGGAGATGAAGCCTTCGCCGAAGGTCGCGGGAAGCCGCCCGCCCATGGCGTGGTGCGCCTCGGCGTTGGTGGCTGCGAGGAGCGGAACGAGGGACAGGAGCGCGATCCTGCTGACGAAACGGGACATGATGTTCTTCCTTGCTCTGGATGGGTTGGAAAGGGGGACGGGTCTCAGACGGGGCGGCGCTCCGGCTGGGCAAAAGCCTGCTGAATACGCGCCGCGCACAAGGCGGAGGCGTAGGCGAAGCAGGCGCCGAGGATCATGGAGAAGGGCACCAGCAGAAGCGCGTTGCGGCCCGAGAGGGACAGCATCGCGGCCGGCGTGAAGGCATCCGCGTTCTGGGTGAGGAACGCGAAGGTAGCGGCATAGCCGTAGGTCACGGCCGGGATGGAGGAGAAGGCCGGGATGTAGGCGGCGAGGATGTAGAGGGCGATGGACAGCCCGACGATGACGGCGCCCACCACCGACCCGGGTGCGAGGGTGGCGAGGGCCAGCCCCGTCGCCCACGCCACCGCTACGCCGAACACGTTCGAGACGATGGTCGTCCGGAACGCCGCGGCGTCTCCGCCCGAGTGGAAGAAGCACGCCCAGGCGATGAACGCCGCCCAGATGAGGAACGCCTGCGTGGACAGGAACAGCCAGGTACACAGGCCTCCCAGCACGCCGACGCTCAGGGCCAGGGAAATGATCATGTGGAAGCCTCCGCTGAGGCGGTGAGACAAGCCTCTCCCGTTCCGGCGCGCGGGTGGCGCGCCGGGGGCAAGAGACGGCGATGGATTGACGGCGGTGGATTGTGTCGTGGCGGCGGATCTCGATGCGGCCCGCCGCCCGGCTCAGATCACCTCTTCGCGGGTCCGGTGGAGGAATTCCTCCGTCCTGCGATCGAGCTCCTCGGCGCTGACGAGGCCGCGCGCCAGAGCGAGCTTCTCGAACGCCGCCAGCCACTGCTGGTAGTAGTTCCAGGTCTCGTCATCGGGGGCGTGGGACTTGTCCCAGGTGCCGATGGTGCCGATCAGGCTCTGGCGGAAATCCTCCCACTGGTAGGCCTTGGCCTCGGCGAGGGCGAGAGCCATGCCGAAGGCGCGGCCCTGCCAGGGCTCCTCGAACTGGAGGCTCTCGCAATTGCGCGGGATGGCGCCGCGCCCGTCGAGCGATTCCACATAGATGTCCATGGCGGCGATCCCTTCAGGCGGAGACGAGGCCAAGGCCCTGCATGGCCTCGGTAGAGACGAGGGCGGCGAGCTTCTCCTCGGGCCAGCCCTCGGTGCCGGCGGGCCGCTCGGGGATCACGAAGTAGCGCACCTGCGCGCTCGAATCCCAGATATCGATCCGCTTGTCCTCGGGCAGGCTCACACCGAAATCGGCGAGCACGCCGCGCGGCTCGCGCACGATGCGGGCGCGGAAGACGGGATCCTTGAACCAGTAGGGCGGCAGGCCGAGCAGCGGCCACGGCCAGCAGGAGCACAGGGTGCAGCACACCACGTTGTGCGCGGCTGTGGTGTTCTCCACCACGCGAAGGTTCTCGCCCTCGATGCCGTCCTTGAGGCCGAGTTCGGCGATGGCCTTGTTGGCGTCGGCGAGCAGGCGCGCCTTGAAGGCCGGATCGATCCAGGCCTTGGCCACCACCTTGGCGCCGTTGAACGGTCCCATCTCGTGCTCGAAGAAGCGGATGACGCGATCGACCGTGTCGATGCCGATCATGCCCTTCTCGCGGAACAGGGATTCGAGGGCCTTGGTGCGGGCGGCGTAATAGCTCTCGCTCTCCCGCAGGTGGTGATGATGTTCGTGGTCGTGGTCGTGATCGTGATCGTGGTCGCTCATGATTTCCGCTCTGGCTATTGGGCGCGAGGCCGGTTGTTGTGATGAGGATTGAGATCAGGCGGCTTCGAGATAGACTTCGAAGCAGTCGTTGTAGAGAACGTCGCCCTTGTCCGGGATGTCCGACCACAGGTCGCGCGTCTTGAACTTGACGAGGTAGACCGGCTGGGTCGTGGAAATGCCGTCGGTGGGCACGTTGTCGGCGTAGAGATAGGCGCCCTTGTAGACGGTATCGATCACGCCGACCTTGTTTCGCAGATAGCCGGGCAGCCGGGTGTGGACCGCGGGCGGCATGTCCTTCACGCGCACCTTGTCGCCGACCTTGAACAGGGGATCCACCGCCACGTCCCGATAGGGGTTGGCGCCGGTGTAGAAATATTCGATCACCCGCTCGGTTACGGCATTGTCCCCGGAATTGGGGAGCGGCGCATCGGGATACTCAAGAAAGTGCTTGGTGCGCTCCTCAAGCTCTTTCTCGGAAATATAGTTTTTCGACACCAGGAAATGGCACATGCCACCGAGCCATTTGATGTAGTAGCGGTACTTGAAGTAATCGAGCGGGCTCATGCCTTCGGCGAGGACCCGAAGATCCGGCCAGGCCCAGATGCCCGTGCCCATCATGGTGGTGTGGACCGCGAAGAGCTGGGCCTCCCACGGCTCCACGAACACGCGCTTCTCGACGGCCACGGGGCCGAGATTTTCGATGCCCCCGAGGAAATGTTGAACTTTCATGCCGACGCCTCTCTCTGCCATGCCTGCGATCCCAGGCGGATCGCCAGCCTCGGTTGATCCGCCCCTGCCGCCGCGACGGGCGGCCCGCGGAGCGGCGGAACACGAGGAGCCAGGCTTTCAAGGTCGACGAAGATGATCGCCAACGCAAAAAAGCCCGTCAGCACCTCGCTGCGGGCGGCTTTGCCACTGATCCATAAATCATGCTGGCGGCGTCTTGATGAGCGTCCTTGCTCGACGACCGTGAAAACAGTGCGACGCAGCAAAAGAACTGTCAAGCGCGAATTTTGAGGCGCCGCCGTTCGCGTGGAAGACAGAATTTCAACCGCAGATACAAGCACCGACGAACCGTGGTGATCGGCTCCCGCCATTTATGCCCCGCATGGTGCGAGCCAGCCGCATTTGCGCTTGACACAGCGCCAGCGCACAGTCAGGCTAATTCGTAGGCGATAGGCAAGGCTGCCTATTAAGTCGCCACTTGCGAACACACATTCGGG
Organism: Pseudomonadota bacterium; assembly: GCA_023442085.1. Taxonomy (GTDB): domain Bacteria; phylum Pseudomonadota; class Alphaproteobacteria; order Rhizobiales; family Xanthobacteraceae; genus Xanthobacter. The sequence goes on from JAEZMT010000227.1 coordinate 8,988, forward strand.
ACAGACCCCGTGGCGATGCAGCCCTCAGGCCGAACGGCCCGAGGGCGTTTTTGTTTGCGGCAAGGCCAGTTTGACCACGGCCCCTTGCGGCGGACGAACATCGAGCGGGGCAACCGGCAACGGACACCTGCGGTGAGGGAAATGGCGAGACCCAACTATCGGATCGGCCTGATGTTCTCCACCACGGGGCCCTACAGCACGGTCGCTAGCGCCATGCTCAACGGCGCACTGCTCGCGGTGTCGGAAATCGGCGAGGCGGGGCCGCTCGAGCTGGTGCCCGTGGTCGTCGATCCAGGCGGCGACCTCTCGCGCTACACGGCGCTGAGCGGCCAGCTGCTCGCCGAAGGGGTGCGTCATGTGGTTGGCTGCTACACCTCGTCGAGCCGCAAGGAGGTCATACCCTGCTTCGAAAAGCATGACGGGATGCTGTGGTATCCCTCGCACTACGAAGGCTTCGAGAGCGCAGACAATGTCGTCTACACCGGCGCGGCGCCGAACCAGCATATCCTGCCGCTGATCGACTACCTCATGTCCACCTTCGGCGACCGTGCCTTCTGCGTCGGCTCGAACTACATCTGGGCATGGGAAAACAGCCGCATCCTGCGCGAGACGGTGACGGCACGCGGCGGCACGGTGGTGGCGGAGCGCTATCTCCCGGTGGGAGAGACGGACCTGCGCAAGCTCGTGGATGCGGTGATCGAGGCGCGGCCGAGCTTCGTCTTTTCCTCGCTCATCGGCGTCAGCGGCCTCGCCTTCCTCAGCGCCCTGCGTCACGCCTGCCTCGCGCGCGGCATTGACCAGCCGGGCACCATGCCGGTCGCGAGCTGCAACCTGTCCGAGCCCGATCTCGACGAGCTGGAGCCGGAGGCCCGCGACGGCCACATCTCCTCCAGCGTCTATTTCTCGGCGCTGCGCAATCCGGTGAACGACGCCTTCGTCTCCCGCCACGCCGCGGCCTACCCTTCTGCGCCCTTGACCTCGGCGGATGCGGAAGCCTCCTACATCGCGGTGAAGCTGCTGGCCGGCGCGCTGGCCGAGGCGGGAACCGACGAGATCCTCGCCGTGAAGGCCGCGGTGGCGCGCCAGCGGCTCGCTGCGCCCCAGGGCGACGTGTGGGTGGATGCGGAGACCATGCATCTCCACCTCACGCCGCGCATCGGCCGCTCGCGCGGGACGGCGTTCGACATCATCCGCGAGGAGCCGGCGCCCATCCGGCCCGATCCCTATCTGGTGCGCTCCGCGCCCACCGACAGCTGGTTCGCATCCGCGCCGCGGCTGCGGGTCGCCAAGTAAGGAGCGGGCGAGCATGTCGCGCAACCTCCTCCAGAACTTCCGC
>JAEZMT010000236.1 GCA_023442085.1 Pseudomonadota bacterium
GGCGCGCTCCGCCGTCCGAGCCACGCGAGCAGGAAGCCGGGGCTCATAAGGCGGGTCTTGCTGGGGAAAGAGGCATCGCGCGGGACACAGGGCTTTCTAGCCCCTGCCGGTATCCAAGGGAACCCTTGTCAGGCGCCTGTGAACCGCCCTCGCGCCCCGGACGCATGCAGCGCAGCGGAATGCGAGCCGGGGCCCAGCGCAAAGAACCGCCGAAGGCGCTTCGTGACCCCAACACTCTCGGGCTTTGCCCCGCTACGCGTGAACTCTTGGGCTGGACCCCGGATCGGCGCTCCACCTTCGGCATCGCTTGTCCGGGGAACGCCACTGGCGGCAGGCGCTTGTTCCGGGTAGCGTCCGCAGGAAACCGGAAAGACCCATTGCCCAAGCCACCCAGCAAGCGCCCCACCAAGCCGCCCGCCCGCTCGTCCCAAGGCCGCACCAGAGACGGCGCCCCCGCCAAGCCGGTGCGCGCGACGAAATCCCGTGCCGCGCGCAAGCAGGCGGCGGCCGCGCATGAGGCGGCGGCGCTCGCGGTTGCGCCGCTGGCCACCGGGGAGATGCCGACCAAGGCGCAGGTGCTGGCCTTCATCGCCTCCCAAAATGGCGAGGTGGGCAAGCGCGAGATCGCCCGCGCCTTCGGGCTGTCGGCGGCGCAGAAGGTGGAGCTGAAGCAGCTCCTGCGCGACCTCTCCGAGGAAGGCACGGTGAGCCGCGAGCGGCGGCGCCTGCATGTGCCCGGCGCGCTGCCGGCGGTGGTGCTGGCCGATATCGTCTCCCGCGACGGCGACGGCGAGCTGGTCGCCATTCCGGTGGAGTGGGACACGGAATCCCAGGGCGAGGCGCCCCACATCCTCGTCCAGGTGCCGCGCCGCGCGTCCGGGCCGGCGCCGGGACTGTCGGACCGGGTGCTGCTGCGCATCGTGGAAGGCTCCATCGAGCATGCGGTCCCGCATGTGGGCCGCGTCATCAAGGTGCTGGAGAAGGCCCGAAAGCAGACCATGGGGATCTTCCGCGCGGCGCCTCAGGGGGGTGGCGGGCGCATCATCCCCATCGACAAGAAGCAGCTCGGGCGTGAACTGCAGGTGCCGCCCGGCGCGGAGCATGAGGCGGAGGACGGCGATCTCGTCACCGTCGAATTGATGCGCCAGCGGGTGTTCGGCTTGCCCACCGCGCGGGTGAAGGAGCGGTTGGGCTCGCTGAAGTCCGAGAAGGCGGTGAGCCTCATCGCCATCCACGCCCACGGCATCCCCAACGCCTTCCCGGACGTGGTGCTGAAGGAGGCCGAGGCCGCCAAGAAGATCACCGTGCGCGGCCGCGAGGACTGGCGCGACCTGCCCCTCGTCACCATCGACCCGCCCGACGCCAAGGACCATGACGACGCCGTGCATGCGGCGGCGGACGAGGATGGCGGCTTCATCGTCACCGTCGCCATCGCCGACGTCTCGGCCTACGTGCGGCCGGGGTCGGCGCTGGACCGCGAGGCGCTCATTCGCGGCAATTCGGTCTATTTCCCTGATCGTGTCGTGCCCATGCTGCCGGAGCGCATTTCCAACGACCTGTGCTCGCTGCGCCCCGACGAGGACCGGCCAGCGCTGGCGGTGCGGCTCGTCATCGGGCCGGATGGGAGGAAGCGTAGCCACAGCTTCCACCGCATCCTCATGCGCTCGGCCGGCAAGCTCGCCTATGCGCAGGCGCAGAACGCCATCGAGGGCCGCACCGACGACATCACCGATCCGCTGGTGGAAGGGGTGCTCAAGCCGCTCTATGCGGCCTATGGCTGCGTGAAGAAGGCGCGCGACGCCCGCCAACCCCTCGACCTCGACCTGCCCGAGCGCAAGATCATCCTGAAACCCGACGGCACGGTGGACCGGGTGGTGGTGCCCGAGCGGCTCGACGCCCACCGGCTCATCGAAGAGTTCATGATCCTCGCCAACGTCGCCGCCGCCGAGACGCTGGAGGAGAAGAAGACCCCGCTCATCTACCGCGTCCATGACGGCCCCACGCTGGCCAAGCTCTCGGCCCTGCGCGACTTCCTGAAGACGCTGGACATCGGCCTGCCGAAGACGGACCAGGTGCGCCCCTCCCACTTCAACCGCATCCTGGACGAGGTGAAGGACACGGACGCCGCCCCGCTGGTCAATCAGGTGATCCTGCGCAGCCAGAGCCAGGCGGAGTACGCCTCCGAGAATTACGGCCATTTCGGCCTGAACCTGCGCCGCTACGCGCATTTCACCTCGCCCATCCGCCGCTATGCGGACCTCATCGTCCATCGCGGCCTCGTGCGGGCGCTGGGCGTGGGCAAGGACGGGCTGCCGGACGATGCCACCGTCGAGAGCCTCGGCGAGGTGGCGGCCGCCATTTCCGTTACGGAACGTCGCGCCATGGCCGCCGAGCGGGAGACGGTGGACCGGCTGATTGCCCATCATCTGGCGGACCAGATCGGCGCCACCTTCAACGGCCGCATCACCGGGGCGACCAAAGCGGGACTCTTCGTCGCGCTCGACATCACCGGGGCGGATGGCTTCATTCCCGCCTCAACGCTGGGCCAGGACTATTACCGTTACGACGAAGTGCGGCAGGCGCTGGTGGGGGACCGCACCGGCGAGATGCACCGCATCGGCGACCGGGTGGAGGTCAAGCTGGTGGAGGCCGCGCCGGTGGCGGGCGCGCTCCGGTTTGAGCTTCTGACCGAAGGCTCCTATGTAAAGGGTCCCCGCGGAGGACCGCAGCGCCGTGGCGCGCCGTCGGGTTTCGCGGGAAGGCCGGGAAAATCCATGCCGGGCCGGGCGAAACCGGGCAAAACTGGCCCCGGCAAGGCCAAGCCGGGCCGCGGCAGGCGCTGAGGCGTTCCGCCGGCGACACGTTTGGAGAAGCGCGCTCCTCAGGGGCGACCGAGAGGTTCAGGACCGTGACCACGCCGACCGGCATGACCGTGACCCAGAAGCTGGCGCAGCCGGAAGAGGCGGCGACCGGTCCTGCTGCGGGCACGCCCGCCGGCGGCGCCTTCGAGCTGCCCCCGCCCCGTCGGGAGGTGTCCGGCGCCATGATGCGCGGCGCCCGCTGCCTGTGCCCGGCCTGCGGGGCGGGCAGCATGTTCACCAGATACCTGAAGGTCACGCCCTTCTGCGCCACCTGCGGCGAGGAGCTTTACCACCACCGCGCCGACGACGCGCCGCCCTATGCGGTGATCTTCGTGGTCGGCCACATCGTGGTGCCGCTCATGGTGCTGGTGGAGGAATTGTACCGGCCGGAGGTGTGGGTGCACCTCGCCCTCTGGCTGCCGCTGACCCTCGGGCTCAGCCTCGTGCTGCTGCCGCCGCTGAAGGGGATGCTGGTCAATCTCCAGTGGGCGCTGCGCATGCACGGCTTTGATTCCGGCAGCGAGGAGCGGGAGGCGCCGCCCGAAGGCGCCGTCCGCCCCGTCATCCGCGCCGTCCGCCCGACCCGTTGAGACCCATGAACGATTTCGCCAGCCGCCTGACCGAAGACGAGCGTCTTCAGGCTTCTCCCAACGTGCGCCCGAGCGACGCCGCGACGCTCATCCTCATCGACCGCAAGGGCAAGAAGCCGCGCGTGCTGATGGGCCGCCGCCACCCCAAGCTCAAGTTCCTGCCGGGCGTCTTCGTGTTTCCCGGCGGCCGGCTGGAAAAGGCCGACAGGTCCATGCCGGTCTACGGCTGCCTTGATCCGGACAGCGAACGCCGGCTGATGGCCCATGTGCAGCGCCCGAGCCTCGGCCGCGCGCGGGGCCTCGCCGCTGCCGCCATCCGCGAGATGTATGAGGAGACAGGCCTCCTCGTGGGCACCAAGGACTGCGGCGCCCCCGAATCGCCCGGCGACGACTGGCGCGCCTTCGAGGAGCGCGGGGTGTTCCCCGATCTGAGCGCCCTCACCTTCGTCGCCCGCGCCATCACCCCGCCCCGCCGACCGCGCCGCTTCGACACCCGCTTCTTCGCCGCCGACGCCTCGGCCGTGTGCGACGAGGTGAAGGGGCTCGTGGGCGAAGAGTCGGAACTCATCGACCTCGCATGGCTTACCTTCGCGGAGACGGAGAAGCAGGAGCTTCCCACCATCACCCGCGTGGTCCTGGAGGAGCTGGCCGCCCGCATCGATGCGGGCTTCGGCCTGCGCCTGCCGGTGCCCTCCTACGCCATGGTTCGCGGACGCTTCGTCCGCACCCTCCTGGATTGAAGCCGAACGCGATGCATGCACCCCACGGGTCCCTCGGCCACATGAGCCGGACGGCCTCCATCGCGGCCGCCATCTCCGCCATCACGGTGGTGGGGGTCGGCATCAGCCTGTCGATTCCCCTTCTGGCGCTGGAGCTGGAATCGCGCGGCGTGACCAGCAAGTGGATCGGCATCAACACGGCGGTCGCCGGCATCGCCACCATCTTTACCGCGCCGTTCGTGCCGCTGCTGGTGCGCAAGCTTGGGCTGAGGGCGCTGCTGGTGGGCGCCATCGTGCTCGCCGCCGCGAGCCTCGTGGGGTTCAAGGCGGCGCCGTCCTTCATCATGTGGTTCCCGCTGCGCTTCGCCTTCGGCGCGGCGCTGTGCATCCTGTTTGCCGTCTCGGAATTCTGGATCAACGCCCTCGCCCCGCCCAACCGGCGCGGGCTCATCATGGGCATCTACGCCACCGCGCTCTCGCTGGGCGCGGCGCTGGGGCCGACCATCCTCAGCGTGCTCGGCGCCTCCGGCTGGGAACCCTACATCGCCGGCGCGGTCGTGCTGCTGCTGGGCGCCATCCCCATCCTGCTGGCGCGGGGAATCACGCCCCGCATCCATGACGACAGCCATCACGGCGTGCTCACCTTCGTGCGCCGCTCGCCCTCCGCCGTGCTGGCGGCGCTGGTCTTCGGCGCCATCGAGACGGCGGTGATGACCTTCCTGCCGCTCTACGGCCTGCGCCTCGGCCTGTCCGAGACCAGCGCGGCGCTGCTGCTCACGGCGGCGGTCTTGGGCAACGTCGCCTTCCAGATCCCCATCGGCCTCATCTCGGACAAGGTGGACCGGCGGCTTCTGCTGCTCTGCTGCTCGCTGGCGGGCGCGGCGGGGGCCTTCACGCTGCCCTTCGTGCCGGTGTCGAGCCCGTGGTTCCTCGCCATGATCTTCCTCGCCACGGGCGTGGTAGGCTCGCTCTACACCGTGGGCCTTGCGCATCTCGGCGAGCGATTCCACGGCGCGGACCTCGCGGCGGCCAATGCGGCGTTCGTGATGCTCTATTCGGTCGGCCTGATCGCCGGCCCGCCGCTGGCCGGCGCCGGCATGGACCTCTACAACCCCTATGGCTTCGCCTTCGTCATCTCCACCATGCTCGCGCTCTACGCGGCCATCGTCGCCGGGCGGCTGATGACGCGGGGCCGGCGGGAGGCGTGAGGCCGTCTCAAAGCCCCCGCGCTTGACATTGGGGGCGCATTGAGAGAGGTTCCGCGCCCACGAGCCGCCGGAGACCGGCAGCGCGTCCGTTCTTCTTTTCGCCACCTCACGGTTTGCAAAAACCAGACGGTCGCACGCCGCACGCGGCACCCAGGGATCAAGACATGGCCAAGGCTGCTACCATCAAGATCAAGCTCCTGTCCTCGGCGGACACGGGCGTGTTCTACGTCACCAAGAAGAATTCCCGCACCAAGACCGACAAGATCGTGCTCAAGAAGTACGACCCGGTGGTGCGCAAGCACGTCGAGTTCCGCGAAACCAAGATCAAGTGATTCCGCAGCGGCGCTGGACAACGGCGCTGCGCGGCCTACAATCTCAGGTTCATCGTGACTGGATAGGGCACCCTCCGGGTGCCCTTTTCTTTTTGCGGCCGCGGCCGGGCTGGGCCCCTGCGGCCCCAGCCCCTACCGTGCTTGCCGCAAGGCGTTCAGCACCGCCAGGGAGGCGTAGCCGTCCGCCGGGGTGATTCCCGCCTTCTGCTGGAAGGCCCGCACGGCGCGCATGGTATCGCCGCCCACGCGCCCGTCGGTGCCGCCGGTGTTGAAGCCGGCCGCCGTGAGTCGCTGCTGGAGCTCCTGGATTTCCGCCAGCGTCAGCGCGCGCTCCCCACCGGGCCAGGAGGCGACGAACGGCCCCTCCCCCATCACCCGGTCGCCGAGATGCACCACCGCCAGTGCGTAGTTGGACGAGGGGTTGTAGGAGCGCACCGCATAGAAATTGTGGAGCAGCAGCAGCGCCGGCCCGCCGGGACCGCCCGGCAGCCAGAGCCGCGCCGGCTCGTCATAGCCCGAGAGCGACTGCCCCTCGATGGTGGTGATGCCGAGTTCGCCCCATTGGGAGAGCGGCCGGCGCGTCTTGTTGTCGGCGAGGTCGGAATTGAAATTGCCCGGCAGCTTGGCCTCGAAGCCCCACGGCTCGCCGCGCCGGTACTTGCCGCGCTTCACGAGATAATTGGCCGTGCCGGCGAGTGCGTCGTCCGGCTTGCCGAAGGGCGAGATGCGGCCGTCGCCGTCGAAATCCACGCCCATGTTGAGCCACACCTCGGGCATCCACTGGGTGTGGCCCATGGCGCCGGCCCACGAGCCGGTCATCTCCTGCGGCGTGCCCCAGCCGCGCTCGACGATGACCAGCGCGTTGAGAAGCTCCGTCTCCCAGTATTTCCGCCGCCGCGCATCGCCCCACGCCAGCGCCGCCAGCGAATTGAAGACGGGCTTCATATGCGTCGGATTGGAAAGCACCTCGCCATAGGCGCTTTCCATGCCCCAATAGCCGAGCATCACGCGGCGATCGACGCCGAACGCCTGCTCGATCCGGTCGAACAAAGCGGAATACTGCTTCGCCTTCTGCTTGCCGGTGGCGATGCGCCAGTCGGAGACGCGGCGGTTGAGATACTGCCAGGACTGCTCGGTGAATTCCGCCTGGTTGCGGTCCTGCTCATACACCGAGGTGTCGGGCTTCAGGCCGCTGAACACCCTGTTGTAGGTGCCATCGGAAACGCCGCGGGCGCGCGCCCGGGCACGGAAGGTCTCGACCCATTTGGGGAAGGACTGCGCCGCCTGCTGGGCGAAGACGGGCGGGGCCAGAAGACCCGAGCCGGCGAGAAAGGCGCTCCCCGCGAGAGAGAGGGTGAAGGCGCGGCGGCCGATGAGGAGGCGGGATCGGTCGTCGGTCATGTCTCTCCCGGTCAGGTCAGCTAGAGGAGGTGAAGGGACGGGCGGAGGCCAGCACCTCGGGATCGGCCACGGCGCGACCGACGATGGCGGTGACACGCTCCGGCTCGAACGGCCTGAGCGTGGAAATGAGGCGAACGGGCGCGGTATCGGGCAGGGCCGCCGCCGGGCCGATGAGCTGCGTCACCCGCCGGGCGATGGCGGGGGCAGGGTCGAGCCATGTGACGGACCACGGCGCGAGGCGCTCGAAGCGGTCCACCAGCAGCGGATAATGGGTGCAGGCGAGCACCACCGTGTCGGTGCGCCGGCCATCGGCGGAGACGAAGCAGGGCGCGATCTCGGCGGCGATGTCGGCATCGTCCACCGGATCGCCGGCCATGGCCGCCTCGGCGAGGCCGGCCAGCCGGTCGCTCGGCACGAGGGCCACGTCGCAGCCCTGCGCGAACTCGCGCACGAGACCCGCCGTATAGTCCCGCCGGACGGTACCGGGCGTGGCGAGCACGCTCACGCGCTTGGTGCGGGAGGTGATGCACGCCGGCTTGATGGCCGGCACGGTGCCGATGAAGGGCAGCGCATGGCGCGCGCGCAGGCTCGGCAGCGCCAGCGTGGAAATGGTGTTGCAGGCGATGATGACGAGATCGGGCGCAACGTCCGCGATCAGCCGGTCCACCACATGGCCGACCCGCTCCAGCATCACGTCATCGGGGAGCGCGCCATACGGAAAGGCCGCGTCGTCCGCCGCATAGACAAGCCGCGCGTCCGGCCGGGCCTTCGCCACCTCCCGGAAGACGGTGAGGCCACCCACCCCCGAATCGAACACGAGAATGGTCGGCGCGACATCCGGCAGGGACGCGGTCGCGGGCAATTGGGCGGCGAGGGAGGTCACGGCGGAACTCTCGATGGCAGCGTGTGCCATGGCTTATCCTCAATGGCGCGGGCGAGATTGTGACGGGCGCATCGTAAAGGAAGGGTGAGCGCGGAGGCGGCTTCCTCCTCCGCGGCCATGGACCGGCGACAAGGCGGCCCGCCGTTTGTTAAGCTGCGCAGGGCGTATACAGCGTGCGAGGGTCCATGGCGTCGCTGAGCTTGCGAATCGATCTTGCGGCCGGAGGCCGGCTCGGCCCCGGCAAGATCGAGCTTCTGGAGAAGATCGCCGCCCTCGGCTCCATCTCGGCGGCGGGGCGCGAGATGGACATGTCCTATCGCCGGGCGTGGGAACTGGTGGAAGAACTGAACGCGCTGTTCCCCGCCCCGCTCGTCTCGGCCCGCTCCGGCGGCAGGCATGGCGGCGGCACGGCGCTGACGCCGCTGGGGGAAGCCGTCGTCGCAAACTACCGCGCCATCGAGAGAGCCGTTGATGCGGCCACGCGCGCGGCCGTGGCCGAGCTGGAGGCGGAACTCGCCGCCACGCCCACCGCCGCCGAGTAGGCCGTCCTAACTCCGCGCCGCCCGGAGCGCCGCCGCGGCCGCCACGGGCCCGAGCACCAGCGCGAACAAAGCGAGCCCCGCCAGCACCCGGAACGGCGTGCCGAACGGCACCGGGCCCGTCACCGCCGCTTGAGTCGCGGAGACGGCGAAGATCAGCACCGGAATGGTGAGCGGGATCACCAGCACCGCGATCAGGAGCCCGCCGCGCCGAAACGCCCCGGCGAAGGCCGCGCCGATGAGGCCGAGGAAGGTCACGGCCGGCGTGCCGACCAGCAACGTGAGCACCACCGCGCCGATGGCGGCGGGCTCAAGATTCAGCATCAGCGCCAGCACCGGCGCGGCCAGCACCAAAGGCAGGCCGGTGGCAAGCCAGTGGGCGAGGCCTTTGGCGGCCGCGGTGAGCTCCAGCGGCAGAGCGGAAAGCGAGAGCGCATCGAGGGAGCCGTCCTCCGCGTCGGCGGCGAACAGGCGTTCCAGGCCGATGAGGCTTGCGAGGAGCGCGCCGATCCACAGGATGGCCGGGCCGATGCGCGCCAGCAGCACGAGATCCGGCCCCACCGCGAACGGCACCACCGTCACCACGCTGAGGAAGAACACCACGCCCAGCCCCGCGCCCCCGCCGGAGCCCAGCGATAGCGCCAGATCCCGGCGCACGATGGCAAGGAAGGCGGCGATCATGCTCCAACCCCTCCCAGCCGCAGTTCATCCGTCTCGCCGAGGTCGAGCGGCGCGTGGGTGGCGGCGATGAGGAGGCCTCCGTCGGCAAGATGGGCACGTCCGAAGGCGGCGAAGCGGGCCTGCGCCTTCACATCCAGCGCCGTGGTCGGCTCGTCCAGCACCCAGATCGGACGCTTCGCGACGAGAAGGCGGGCAATCGCGAGGCGGCGCTTCTGGCCGGCGGAGAGCACCTGCGCGCGGAGCCGCCCAAGGCCGCCGAGGCCCACCTCCTCCAGCGCCTCCTCCACCTGAAGTCCGCCGCCGCCCAGCACAGTGCGCCAGAAGGCGAGGTTGTCAGCGACCGTGAGCGCGCCCTTCACCGCATCGTCGTGCCCGAGATAATGCAGGTGCTCGGCCACGGACTCACCGCTCCCATCCAGGCGTACCATCCCCGCGGTGGGCGCCAGCAGACCGGCGAGGATGCGCAGCAGCGAGGATTTGCCGGCGCCGTTCGGCCCGACCACCACCAGCGCCCGGCCGGCTTGCGCTGACACGGCGAGCCCCTCGAAAAGGAGCCGGAATCCTCTCCGGCAGGAAAGGTTATCCCCTACCAGCGCCTTGACAGTCATGCGTTGCCGACCCCTGCCTTTTGGTGCATTGCACATTCAACGCTGTTATCGCATGACCGCGCTTTGAAATGGCTCTATAAAGCCCGCAGCCGCGCCGTCCAAGGTGGTGGAGAAAAGACCTCCACCGTCGCAGGAGGTGCTGTTTCGGTCGATCATCGAACCGGAGTTTTCCAGCCGTGACCTCCCTCGACAGCTTCAAGTGCCGCACAACCCTGACGGTAGACGACAAAGAGTACGTCTATTACGATCTCGAGCTGGCGGAGAAGAATGGCCTTCCGGGCATTTCCGCGCTCCCCTTCTCCATGAAGGTGCTGCTCGAGAACCTGCTGCGCTTCGAAGATGGCCGCTCCGTCACCAAGGAAGACGTCATCTCCGTCGCCGACTGGGTGAACAACCGCGGCAAGGCGGAAAAGGAAATCGCCTACCGTCCCGCGCGCGTGCTGATGCAGGACTTCACCGGCGTTCCGGCGGTGGTGGACCTCGCCGCCATGCGTGACGCCATGGTGGCCCTCGGCGGTGATCCCGAGCGCATCAACCCGCTCGTTCCCGTGGATCTCGTCATCGATCACTCAGTGATCGTGAACTTCTTCGGTGACAACAAGGCGTTCGGCAAGAACGTCGAGGAAGAATACAAGCAGAACCAGGAGCGCTATCGCTTCCTGAAGTGGGGCCAGAACGCGTTCGATAACTTCCGCGTGGTCCCGCCCGGCACCGGCATCTGCCATCAGGTGAACCTCGAATACCTCGCCCAGACCGTCTGGACCCGCAAGGAAGAGATCGACGGCAAGAAGGTCGAGGTGGCCTATCCCGACACGCTGGTGGGCACCGACTCGCACACCACCATGGTCAACGGCCTCGGCGTGCTCGGCTGGGGCGTGGGCGGCATCGAGGCGGAGGCGGCCATGCTCGGCCAGCCCATCTCCATGCTCATCCCCGAGGTGATCGGCTTCAAGCTCTCCGGCAAGCTGCGCGAGGGGATCACCGCCACCGACCTCGTGCTCACCGTCACCCAGATGCTCCGCAAGAAGGGCGTGGTGGGCAAGTTCGTGGAGTTCTACGGCCCCGGCCTGGAGCACCTCTCCCTCGCCGACCGCGCCACCATCGCCAACATGGCCCCGGAATACGGCGCCACCTGCGGCTTCTTCCCGGTGGACCGCGAGACCATCGACTATCTGGAAGAGACCGGCCGCAAGGACAGCCGCGTGGAGCTGGTGGAGAAGTACTCCAAGGCTCAGGGCATGTGGCGCAAGAAGGAGACGCCGGACCCGGTGTTCACCGACACGCTGGATCTGGACCTCGACACCGTTCTGCCCTCCATGGCCGGCCCCAAGCGCCCGCAGGACCGCGTGCTGCTCTCCGAATCCAAGGCCGGCTTCCTCGCCGCCCTGGAAGGCGAGTTCAAGAAGCCCGGCGAGGCTGCCAAGCGCGTGCCCGTCTCCGGCACCGACTACACGCTCGGCCATGGCGACGTGGTGATCGCCGCCATCACCTCCTGCACCAACACCTCCAACCCCTCGGTGCTCATCGCCGCCGGCCTCCTCGCCAAGGCGGCCGTGAAGAAGGGCCTCAAGTCCAAGCCGTGGGTGAAGACCTCGCTGGCGCCCGGCTCGCAGGTGGTGGAAGGCTATCTCAAGGCCGCCGACCTGCAGGATGATCTGGACGCGCTAGGCTTCAATCTGGTCGGCTTCGGCTGCACCACCTGCATCGGCAATTCCGGCCCGCTGCCGGAGGCTATCTCCGAGGCCATCAACACCAACGACCTCGTGGCCGGCGCCGTCATCTCCGGCAACCGCAACTTCGAAGGCCGCGTGAACCCGGACGTGAAGGCGAACTACCTCGCCTCCCCGCCCCTCGTAGTGGCCTATGCGCTGGCCGGCTCGCTGCAGATCGACCTGACCACCGAGCCCCTCGGCACGGACAAGGACGGCAACCCGGTCTACCTCAAGGACATCTGGCCCTCCAACAAGGAAGTGGCCCAGTACATCCGCGAGAACGTCACCAAGAAGATGTTCAAGGAAAAGTATTCCGACGTCTTCAAGGGCGACGAGCACTGGCAGAAGATCGCCGTGCCCACCGGCCAGACCTACGCCTGGCAGGACACCTCCACCTACGTGCAGAACCCGCCCTATTTCGTCGGGATGCAGAAGGAGCCGGAGCCGGTCAAGGACATCATCGATGCCCGGATCATGGGCCTGTTCCTGGACTCGATCACCACCGACCACATCTCGCCGGCCGGCTCCATCAAGCAGGCGTCCCCGGCGGGCCAGTACCTGATCGAGCATCAGGTGCGCCCGGTGGACTTCAACCAGTACGGCACCCGCCGCGGCAACCATGAAGTGATGATGCGCGGCACCTTCGCCAACATCCGCATCAAGAACCAGATGGTGCCCGGCGTGGAAGGCGGCGTGACCATCCACTATCCGGACGGCGCCCAGATGCCCATCTACGACGCGGCCATGCAGTACCGCGCCGAGGGCGTGCCGCTGGTGGTGTTCGCGGGCAAGGAATACGGCACCGGCGCGTCCCGCGACTGGGCGGCGAAGGGCACCAAGCTGCTCGGCGTGCGCGCCGTGGTGGCCCAGTCCTTCGAGCGCATCCACCGCTCGAACCTGGTCGGCATGGGGATCGTGCCGCTGGTGTTCAAGGACGGCGAGAGCTGGCAGAGCCTCGGCATCAAGGGCGACGAGGTCGTCACCCTCAAGGGCATCGAGGGTGACCTCAAGCCCCGCCAGACGCTGACCGCGGAGATCAAGTTCGCCGACGGCACCGTGAAGAACGTCGATCTCATCTGCCGTATCGATACGCTGGACGAGCTGGACTACTTCCGCAACGGCGGCATCCTGCCCTACGTGCTGCGCTCGCTGGCCGCCTGATCGTTTGGCGCTTTCAGGGCGCTGACGGAACCGTGATGAACGCCGGCCCGATGCCTGTCGGGCCGGCGTTTTCGCGTCTTGGGGTGGCTGAAAGATACCGCCCCGCACCCCTTTGTGACTGGAGTGCGCTGCGTCAGTCCGCTATCTCGGGGACACATTCCAACAACCCCATTGCGCCCGATGATGTTGAACCGCTCCGCCCTTGCGCTCGTCCTTGCCCTCGCCGCCTCCCCGGCGCTGGCGCAGACCCAGCCGAAGGTGGTGGTGGAGCTTTTCACGAGCCAGGGCTGCGCCTCCTGCCCCCCCGCCGACGCCTTGCTGAACGATCTCGCCAAGGATCCGCAGGTGCTCGCACTGACCCTCTCGGTGGACTACTGGGACTATGTGGGCTGGAAGGACACCCTCGCCCTCCACGGCCATTCCCTGCGCCAGAAGGCCTATGCCGAGCAGCGGCCGGACAAGAAGGTCTACACCCCCCAGATGGTCATCGACGGGCAGATCGCCGCCAAGGGCAGCGACCGTGCTGCGGTGCAGCGCGCCGTCATGACCGCCCGCGCCTCCGGCGGCCTCTCCCTCCCGGTCGAGGTGAAGCGCGAGGGCGAGGATATCGAGATCACCCTGCCCCAGCCCCTCTCCATCGCCGATGGCGCCGAGGTGTGGGCCTGCCCCGTCGCCCGCGCCCAGACGGTCTCCATCGGCCGCGGCGAGAACGGCGGTCGCAACGTGACCTACGCCAATGTGGTGCGCGGCTGGACCCGCGTTGCCCGCTGGCAGGGGGACGCCCGCACTTTCAAGGTGCCGCTGAAGGACATCCACCGCGACGGCAGCGACGCGGTGGCGGTGATGGTGCAGACGGGCACCCCAGCCGCCCCCGGCCAGATCGTCGGCGCGACCCTCTTTCCTCTCGACTGACGCTCTCGACGCAGTCGGCACTCTCCCGAACGGCCATCGAACCGGCCTGAACGGCGCGGTTCGGCGCAGCTGAATCGCTCTCGACTCACCTCTTCGATTCGACACGGGCCGCGGCCTGTCGCGCGGGCCAAAAAAAAGGCCATCCGCTGGGGATGGCCTGCATCGGGGGTCTGAAGTCGGTGCGTAGCCTGGCCGGTTCGGATGCACCCCGGGGGGCTGGGGGGCTGGGATAGACCGGAGCGCCTCACGAACCGGC
>JAEZMT010000303.1 GCA_023442085.1 Pseudomonadota bacterium
CGGGCATCTGCCCGAACCTCAACACCTCCCACGACGACCTCATCCGCCTCTATCGCAAGGTGCGCGAGGTGGAGGGGGTGAAGAAGGTGATGGTCGCCTCCGGCGTGCGCTACGACCTCGCCGTGGAAAGTCCGGAATACATCAAGGAGCTGGTGACCCACCATGTGGGGGGCTACCTGAAGATCGCGCCGGAGCATACCGAGCGCGGCCCCCTCGACAAGATGATGAAGCCGGGCATCGGCACCTATGACCGCTTCAAGGAGATGTTCGACGCCGCGGTGAAGCAGGCGGGGAAGAAATACTATCTCATCCCCTATTTCATCGCCGCGCATCCGGGCACGACCGACGAGGACATGATGAACCTCGCGCTCTGGCTCAAGAAGAACCGCTATCGCGCGGATCAGGTGCAGACCTTCCTGCCCTCCCCCATGGCGACCGCTACCGCCATGTACCACACCGGCGTCAACCCGCTCCGGGCGGTGCGGCGCGGCGGCAGCGACCGGGTGGCGACCGTGACGGGACTGCGCCAGCGCCGGCTGCACAAGGCGTTCCTGCGCTATCACGATCCGGACAACTGGCCGCTGCTGCGCGATGCCCTCAAGGCCATGGGCCGCGCCGATCTCATCGGCCCGCGGCCGGACCAGCTCATCCCCGCGCACCAGCCGCCCGGCACCGGCAAGGCCGCCGGCACGCGCCGCCCCGTGCGGCCCGCACCTGCGGGGGCGCAGCGCTTCACCACCAAAGGCGTGCCGCTGCGCAAGAAGTGAGGCTGCTTATTCGGGCTCCGCGTCCGTCTTGGCCGCAGCCGCCTCACGCTGAAGCACGGCGGCGAAGAAGCCGTCCGTGTCGTGCCGCGCGGGCGTGAGCGCCAGATAATCGGGATGCGCCGAATTGGCGATCTGCGGCGCCACCTCGCTGAGAGGAACGACGCGGAACGCGGGGTGTGCCGCGAGGAAGGCGGCCACCTGACCCTCGTTCTCCTCGGCCAAAAGCGAGCAAGTGGCGTAGACCAGCCGCCCGCCCGGCTTCACCAGCCGGGCGGCGCTGGCGAGGATGCGGGCCTGCAACGGCAGCAGCGCATCGAGCCCCGGCCCGAGCACGCGCCAGCGCGCATCGGGATTACGCCGCCATGTGCCGGTACCGCTGCATGGCGCATCCACCAGCACACGGTCGAAGCCGCTCTTGTGGCGCTTCACCCAACGGTCGGTCTCGCTGGCGAGCGGGCGCGTCTCGATATTGTGCAGGCCGGCCCGGCGGAACCGCTCCGCGGCCCGCTTCAGGCGGCCGTCCAGCACGTCGCAGGCGATGACGTGGCCCTTGTTCTTCATCTGCGCGGCGATGGCCAGCGTCTTGCCACCCGCCCCGGCGCAGAAATCCACCACCCGCTCGCCGGGCTTGGCATCCACCACGACGGCCACCATCTGGGAGCCCTCGTCCTGGATCTCCACCTCGCCGGTCTTGAGCATGGGCAGGCGGTTGAGCGCCGGTCGCTCGCTGACGCGGATGCCATAGGGCGACAACAGCGACAGCTCGGCCGGCAAGCCGAGGGCGCGCAGGGCGGTCAGCATCTGCGCACGGTCGGCCTTGATGGGATTGACGCGCAGGTCGAGCGGGGCCGGCGTGAGCATGGCGGCCATCTCGGTCGCGAAACTCTCCCCGAACCGGCGGTGCAGTGCCTCCGCCGCCCAGTCCGGGCACTCGCAGCGCACGTCCTCCGGCATGGCGGGCGTATCCATCCGCGCGCCCTGCAGCTTCACCAGCAGCGCGCGCTCCTGATCGCTGAGCGGAGCGGGGCCGAACTTCACGCCGGAAAACAGCGCCTGCACCTGATCCCGCGTCTTGCCGCCGCCGAGCATCAGCCAGGCCAGAAGCCGGTTGCGGGGGGTGTCCGGCCGTCCGTGCCGCTTCAGCCACCAGCCGAGCCGGGCGTGGTGGCGCAGCAGGATGTAGAGCAGCTCGGAAATCGGGCCGCGCTGCACCGCCGGAATGTCGCGCCGGATGCGGAAGAAATCGGAGACGACGGCATCGGCCGGACGCGCGACGGCGTCGACCTCCTCAATCAGATCAAGGGTGGCTTGGAGGACTGCGGCGAAGCTCACTGAGACACGATCAGGCTGGAAACGGGGCGGCACCATAGGCGATGGCGCGGGCCTTGGCCATTGCGTCACCGCCTATGCGTCGGCCAGCATCTCCAGCAGGGCGTCGCGGGCCTCGGCGATGCGCCGGTACTCCGCATCGCTGCCGCCCGCATCGGGATGCGCGGACTTGGCGCGGCGTCGGAAGGCTGCGTTGATGTCGGCGGCGTCCAGCCGGCCGTCGAGCGGCAGGCCGAGGGTTTCGCGGTGCCCGCTGTCGTCCTCCCCGTCGAACATGGCCATCAGCTTGCGCCGCGCCTTCTGCGCCGCAAGGCGCAGCTCCACCTGATCCTCCTGCCAACGGCGGCGGGACATGACGAAGCAGGCGCCGAAGGCTATGCGGCCGGTCTCCTCCAGTTCGTCCAGGCTGAACGGGCCAACGATGCCATAGGGCGCATCAAGCCACGCATTGCGCCCCTCGGCGCCGGTCTCGACACGGCCGATGGTGACCATGTCGAGCACGCCCAGCGAGCCGTTCCAGACAACCCATTGCTCCGTCCCGGAGAACCCTGTGTCGGTCATGCGACGCGCCCTGTCCCGCCCGCGCATGGTCGACGCGAGCCGATGCCTTGGGACGTGCGTTTGCGATTCCCCGTGTCGGAAAGGCGCCGCGCCTGCACATCCTTTGGCCTGCCATGCAGGACTGAAGCCAGATCGCCTCCGCCCTACGGCTCCGCGTCGCGAATGCCGGGACGCAGCGTTGCCAGCGCAGCGCCGAGCGCGATCCACACGCCGACCACATAGGGCCAGAGGTTTCCGGGGAAGGGCGGCACCGGATAGACGGAATTATAGAGCGGCCAGAGCATGGCCAGCGTGCCCAGCAGCCCGAGGCTCAGCCAGACGAGGTTCTTCGCCCGCACCGCATGAGAGACGGCGGCGAGCGTGACGCCGAGATAGGCGACGATCAGCGCCAGCACGCCGATGGTGCCCACATTGTCGTAATAGTCCGCCGGACCGATGAAGGGCGCCCAGGCGAGGAGCCCGGCAAGCATCAGGAGGCCCACCACCAATACGGACACCGAGGGCGTGCCGTGGACCGGATGCACCCGCGCGGCCCGCTCAGACAGGCCAGCACGGCCGAGCACGAACAGCATGCGCCCGGCGGCGGAAAGTGTACCGAGCACGGCGGATACGGCGGAGACCGCGGCGGCGATGTCCAGCGCGGTGGCCATGCGGACCGTGCCGTATTTCAGCGCCAGCGTGTTGAGCGGCGCCTCGTCGGCGGCGAGCGCCTTCATGTTGTCGACGCCGAAGCCCACCACCTGGATGTAGGAGGCGAAGACGAAGAACAGGCCGGCGAGCACCACTGAGCCCAGGAGCGCGATGGGAATGGCGCGGCCGGGCTGGCCCGTCTCCTCGGCCAGTGTCGCAGCCGCCTCGAAGCCGGCGAAGGAGAGCACGGCGAACACCACCGCATAGCCCACCCCCCACCAGCCCATCGCGGGGTCCGGCCGGAACGGCGCGGCAGTGAGGCCGCCGGTGGCGCCGACGGCGGTGAGTATCTTCACGCCCAGATAGATGATGACGCAGATGGAGCCAAGCTCCAGCAGCAGCATAAGCCGCGCCGCCACCGCCATGTCCCGGTAAGCGAAGAGAGTCCCGATGAGGAGCGCCGCGACGCCCAGCACCAGCCACCAGCCGCCGATATGGATGCCGTGGTCGGCGAAGGCCGCCCGCAGGAAGTCCCCCACCAAAGCCGCGCTTCCGGAGCCGCCGGCAATGTACAAAAGCAGCATGCACCAGCCGGCGATGAACCCGGCGCGGGGACCGAAGGTCTGGCCGATGTAGGAATAGGCCGAGCCGGCGCGCGTCGTCTTTCGTGCGAAGAAGACGAACGAGAAGCCGACAAGCGCCACCATGAGCGTGCCGAGCGCGAAACCGAGCGGCGCAGCGATACCCGCGGCACCCACCGCCAGCGTCACATTGAGCGCCATGGCCATGGTCGGCGCCATCACCGAGACCGAAAGCCCCACAGCCTCGACTGGCCCTAGGTTACGCTTGAGCTTGACCATGATCGGCGCCCCGAATCCCCCGAGATCGTGGTCAGTGTCAGCTTGCCGGCGTTACCTAGGCAATGCCGGAGATAAGCCCCATTGTCCGCTTTCGCCGGCGCTTCCCGGCAAAAGAAAAGGCCGCCCCAAGGGGCGGCCTTTTCGATGGCTGAAGGCGCTTGAGCGCCGGATCACTCCGCCGCGTCGGCGGGGCCTTCCACGAGCGGCTGGCCGTCGCCCTGCTCGTCGCGGGTCGCGACGATGAGGTCGTCGCGGTTGGTCGCGATGGTCCGCAGGCGGTTCATCTGGGCGCCGGTGCCGGCCGGGATGAGACGGCCGACGATGACGTTCTCCTTGAGGCCTTCCAGCGGATCGATCTTGCCGTTGACCGCCGCCTCGGTGAGAACGCGGGTGGTCTCCTGGAACGAGGCCGCCGAGAAGAAGGAGCGGGTCTGCAGCGACGCCTTGGTGATGCCGAGCAGCACGGGCCGGCCGGTGGCGGGCTTCTTGCCCTCCTCGGCGGCCTTCTCGTTCGCCTCGATGAACTCGAGACGATCGACCTGCTCGTTATCCAGGAAGTCCGTCTCCCCGGCGTCGTCGATCTCGATCTTCTGCAGCATGTTCCGGACGATCACCTCAATGTGCTTGTCATTGATGTTCACGCCCTGGAGCCGGTAGACCTCCTGGATCTCGTTCACGAGGAAGGCGGCAAGCTCCTCCACGCCCTTGATCGCCAGGATGTCGTGCGGCGCCGGGTTGCCGTCGACGATGAAATCGCCCTTCTCCACCACGTCGCCGTCCTGGAGATGGATGTGCTTGCCCTTCGGGATCAGGTACTCGACCGGATCCCCACCGTCCGCCGGCTCGATGGAGAGGCGGCGCTTGTTCTTGTAGTCGCGGCCGAACCGAATGGTGCCGGAGATCTCCGCGATGATGGCCGCGTCCTTGGGACGGCGCGCTTCGAACAGCTCCGCCACGCGCGGCAGACCGCCCGTGATGTCGCGCGTCTTGGCGCTCTCCATGGGCACGCGGGCCACCGCGTCGCCGGCCTTCAGCTGCTGGTTCGGGTCGACCGAGATGATCGCCTCCACCGGCAGCGGATAGCGGGCATCACCGCCGCGCGGCAGCTTGGAGACCTTGCCGTCCTTCCCCTTGATGAGGATGGCCGGGCGCAGTTCCGGACCGCGGCCGGACCGGCTGTCGGTGACGACTCGCTTGGCGATGCCGGTCGACTCGTCGACCGTCTCGTTCATCGACGCGCCTTCCATCAGGTCCTCGAAGGCCACCGTGCCATCCACCTCGGTGAGGATCGGACGGGTGTAGGGGTCCCACTCGGCGATGCGCTGGCCGCGCTTGATGGT
>JAEZMT010000342.1 GCA_023442085.1 Pseudomonadota bacterium
CGCAAGCAAGCGCCGACGGCGCGTGGATGAGGGAACGAGGCGGTTCATCGCGCCCCCCGCCAGCGGCCATGGACGGTCAGCATCACCTGGATGCGTCCCTCCTGCCCCCGTGCTTCGGCGCCATCCCCCTGCATCCGTCCCTCGGCTCCATCCGCGTCCAGCTGCCCCAGAGCAGCGCCCTGTCCCTGGGCCTGGACCACAAGGGGGTCCACGAACAGGAAGGGCTGCCCGGTCTCGATATCATATAGCAGGTTCTGCAGATCCTCCTGCCCGATATCGATGGTCGCGGCCACCGCCACGAAGCCCGGCCCGAGCGGCGAAGCGCCGAGCTCCACGCTAGAGGAGACGAGATGCCCGCCCGCCGCATCGGCGGCGGCGGCGACGCGCTCGGCCAGCGCCGCACCGGCCACCGTCACCGTCGCGCCTTCGAGGAAGGGGGAGCCGCGCTCCTCGGCGCCGGCGGCGCCGGGGCGGGGGGGCCTGCGCCCCTCCAGCCGGTCCAGCAGATCCTGCGCCTCCGCCACCGCCGCGCGCTTGGCCAGCACATCCGCCACCTCACCAAACGCGACGGCCAGAAGCACGGCGACGAGCACGCCATAGCCCAGCGCGGCCAGCGCCAGCGTGCGGCGGGAACGGGCGGGCGCGACGGCGGTCATTGGGTCACCTCGAACGGCAAGGTGATGTCGGCCTGGATCTGGAAGCGCTCTCCCGCATCCCCTGGCTGGCGGGTGGTGGGGGCGACGAAGGTGGCGGCGGAGAAATGCTTGGACTCCTCCAGCAGCCGGACAAGGGAGGGCGCCTCGCGGGAGACGCCGGTCAGCTCCACCTTGCCGTTCTGGATGGTCAGGGCCGAGAGATAGGTGTGGTCGGGCAGCACCTGCGACAGCGCCTCCAGCACGAGAACGGTCGGCGCCTGCGCGCGTTTCGCCTTTTCCAGACCGCGCAGGGCCGCCCCCTCCGCACCCAGTCCGTCGCGGGCGGCGGCGATGGCGCGGCGGCGAGCGGCGATGGCCTGATCCAACGTCTGCTGCTCCTCGTCGAGGCTCCCGCCCAAGAAGCCGGACACGCCGGAAGCGAATGTCGCCGCGAGGGCCGCCGCCGCGAGCACGCCGAGCAACACCTGCTTGAGGCGTGCCGTGCCGGCCCCTTCGCCAGACGCGCCCGCGTGGACGGTGATGGGCTCACCTTCGCCCTGCCGCGTGGTCAGCAGCAGATGGCCCACGCCGAGCGCCTTGAGCGCATCGAGGACGGGGGCGAGACGGGCGCGCGGGGTGGCGGCGACCATCACGCGGATGCGGCCGTCGCCGAGGGGTTCGGGCGCCATCCAGCCGAAGGCAGCCTCCGCCGCGCTCCAGGGCGTGAGCCTGTCGATCTGCGCCCGCACGATGCCATCGAGATAGGGCGTCGCGCCCTCCGGCAGGTCGAGCGGGCGGAACAGGAAGCGGGCGGGATCGAGCGCCAGCTGCACCTCCCGGCCCTTCAATGACGCCGCGACCTCGGGCGGCACGCCATGCGATGCGGCGCCGGAAAGGGGGAACGGTACGGCACCGGGAAGGACGAAGGCGCCGTCTTCCTGCTCCTCGATGCTTACCGCACGCATCCGGCCGAGCCGCGCCCGGCCGGATGCGAAGGCGGCGGCGAGGGCCGTCGCCGTCAGGTCGATGAAGGCCGAGAAGCCATCGATGAAGCGCGTCAGCAGCGAGGCGTCGGGCGCGCCCGGAACCAGGCTCATGGCCGTCCTCCCGTCGTCCTTCGCCGCGGTGCCGGGGCTGCATCGAGGTCGGCAAGCTCCCGCCAGGAGAGGTCGCGCCACAGGAGCACGCGGTAGGGATCGACACCGAAGTCCCGCAGAAGGATCACCGCCTCCGTACCCAGCCGCCGTCCGTCGTCGAACGCGATGCGCACGGTCACGCGCGCCGTATCGCCGGCCGCGGTGGCGATGCCCGAGGCGCCCGCGACGACGCTGCCTTCGCCGCCCGCCTTGTCCTCGCCGGAGGTCGCGAAGGTGGCGGTGTCGATGTCGTCCATCCCCTGCCCCGCCTTCGCCAGCGCCGCGCGCACCACCGGCCCCGCGATGTCCGGATTCACTTCCCGCCGGCCGGCATAGACCGTGAGGTGAGGCAGCGCGGCGGCGACCACGTCGGCCGGCAGGCCCGGCACGCGCGCCAGTTCCGCCGCATGGGCGAAGGCGCCCTGCCCATGTCCCGCCTCGGCATCGCCGACCGCAGGGGACTTGTCACCGGAGGCGGGCGCCCGCCAGGCGGCGATGCCGGCGGCATAGGATTTGGCCGCCGGTTCCGGCACGCCGAGGGCCTGGAACAGGCCCGCCAGCACGGGCGGCGCGGCGGCGTTGAGATCGATGCGGGCCGCCTCGTCGGCGAAGCGGGCGGAGACGTTGGCCTCACCCATGCGAAAGCGTACCTCGCCGCTGGTGGGCCGCTCCTGCGCCGGCACGGAGAGGAGGCGCAGCGCCGCGAGTTCCACCCCCGCCATCGCCAGCCCATCCGCGCGCAGCGTCTGCGTGCGCACCGCGGAGGCCGACGCCGTGTCCGCCACATAGACCGCATAGACGGCGGTGAAGGCGGCGAGCGCGGCGAGAATCCACAGCACGGTCACGAGGATGAAGCCGCGTTCCGTCCCTGCCGGGGCGCGCATGATCGGGAGCGCGCTCATTGCGTCGCCCCCCCGCCGTTGCCGCCCGCGCCGGAGACAGACTTTGCGCGCGAGCCGCTGAAGCCGATGGCGGTCCCGCAGATAGGCTTGGTGGCGTCGGCGGCGCAGAAGGCGGGCGCGTCCGAGCGGATGGTGACGGAGGTGGAAGCGCCGGTCGCCCGCCCGCCCTCGCGCACCACCAGGCGCACCGCGCGCGGCAGTTCCTCCTCGCCGCGCCATTCGGCGTGCCACGCGCCGTCGCGGCCGGCATAGGAGAAGGATACGGTGACCGGTGGGCGCAGCAGCCGCACCGGTGCGCCGAACGACGGAAGCCCCCCGGCCTCGGCCGGCGGCGCGTAGGGCGCCGTGCGACGGACCATGGCGGAGCCGCGCCCGTCCGGCACGGGCGCCAATTCGACAACCTCCAAGCCCCGTGCGGCGCCGGGGGCGAGCACCTCGCGCACGAAGACCACGCGCTCGGACGATCCCTGGAACAGCGGCTCCGCCCCACCCCGCACGGCCGGCAGGAAGGCGGCGGCGGCGAGGTCCGCCGCCATGCGGTCGAGGGCGAGGGCGACAAGCTCGCTCTGCTGCACCCGCCCGAGCCCGCGCTGCCACGCCGGCAGCCATTTCGCCGTCACCATGGCGATGGCGGCGAGCACCAGCCCGGTGAGCGTCATTGCCACCAGGATCTCGATGAGGCTGAATCCGGCGCTGCGCCGACGGGAAGCCAGGGCGCTCATTGCGGCCGGCTCCGCACGAGGCGCACCGTCTCCAGCGCCACCATCTCGCCGCCGGGGCCGCGCACGCGGATTCGGATGTCGTACGGCGTCCAGGGCGCAGTCTCCGGCAGGCCGGCGAGCGTCATCGGCTGCACGTCCATCTGCCAGCGATGGCCGGCGATCTCTCCTTCGGTGCGGCCGATCCGGATGAGGTCGCGGCTCGGAATGCCGGTCTCCACCGCGCGGGCGGTCTGAAGCAGAGCCACCCGCCGCTCCAGCGCGCGCGTGCCGCGCAGGCTGGTGCCCGCCACCATGGCGATGGCGCCGAGCGAGGCCGCCACCACCGCCAGCGCCACCAGCACCTCGATCAAGGTGAAGCCGCCGGTGCGCCGCCGGGCGCGCGGATCAGGAGCGGCCACGGGGGACAATTTCGACGCCTCCGGTGAGCCAGTTCACCCGCACCTCGTAGCCGGCCCCGCCCTTCACCATGGCCACCAAGCCGCCGCAGGAGAGGCCCGAGGGGAAAAACTGGACCGAGGCGCGCGCCGGCCGGCCGTCGCAGGTCGCGGGCAGCACCGTGTCCATCTGCACGTCGCCGGGCACGCGCACCACCCGCCCGGCCGAGCCGGAAGTGATGCGCCGGCCGGCGGCATCCACCGCCGTCGCCACCGGCACGCCCCGGCGGATGGCGGCGGCGCGGTCGGCCTTCAGCAGCGCGGCGGCCTCTACAGCGAGGGATTCGAGCTTGGCCCGCGAGGTGCCGGGCGCGAGGCGCGGGAGAGCGAGGGTCGCTAGGGCGGCGACGATGGCGAGGGCGCAGACGATCTCCAGCAGGGTGAACCCCGCTTCCTGATCGCGCCTGTACGCCCGCTGTGCCATCGCCCCGGCCCCGCCGCCTCAGCGCGCCCAGCTCGTAATGTCCGCGGCGTTGCCGGTGCCGCCCTCCTGCCCGTCGGAGCCGAGGGAGACGATGTCGAACGGCCCGTGCTGGCCGGGCGCGCGATAGGTGTAGGACTTGCCCCAGGGATCGAGCGGCACGGTGCCGCCCTTGAGATACGGCCCGTTCCAGGTGGAGACGTTGCCCGGCCGCTGAACCAGCGCGTTCAGCCCTTCCGACGAGGAGGGATAGCGGCCGGCGTCCAGATAGAAGAGGTCGAGGGCGCTGGAGAAGCCCTGGATCTGGATCTTCGCCGTCTTCACCTTGCTGTCGCCGAGATAGCCGAGCACCCGCGGCCCGACGAGGGCGACGATGAGGCCGATGATGGTGATGACCACCAACAGCTCCACCAGCGTGTAGCCACCTTCAGTCCGGCGGCGGCAGGAGCGGGACAGAGCACGGTTGGCCATCATGGCGGGACCTTCAATCACGTTTCGCTACCCGATGCTTTGGCTGACCGACAGCAACGCGGTCATGACCGAGACGATGAGCCCGCCCACCACCACCGAAATGGTGACGATGGCCGCCGGGCCGATGACCGCGACGACCCTCGCGAGGGCGCGCTGGAGCTTTTCCTCGTAGAAATCGGCGATGCGGCCGGAGAGCAGTGCCAATTGGCCGGTCTCCTCGCCGAGGCGCAGCATGCGGATGGCCATGGGCGGCAGCACATCGCCCTCGGCGAAGGCGTCGGAGAGCCGCCCGCCGTGGCGCACCCGGTCCGCCGCCTTGGCCCAGACGGAGGCTTCCTCGCCGGCCGCCATCACGTCCACGATGATGCGCAGCGCGGCGGTGAGCGTTACGCCGTTGCCGAGCAGGATGGAGAGGTTGCGGCAGAACACGGCCGAGCGGCGGAACAGCAGCACCGTGCGCACCAGCGGCAGCTTCGCCAGCGTGCCCGTCACCGCCCCGCGCACCTCCTTGCGCCGCAAGGCAAGGAAGGCGAGGGCCGGCAGCACCACCGCCGCGATGCCCACCTCCATGGCGTGAGCCTGCAATCCGTCCGAAAGGTCCAGCAGCACCTGCACCATGGGGTCCAGCTTCGCCCCCATGTCGCGCAGCACGGAGGAGAATTGCGGCATCACGAACATGAGGAAGAAGACGAGCACGCCGCCCGCCGCCACCAGCACGAAGGCGGGATATTGCAATGCCGACGTCACCTTGCGACGCAGTTCCTCGGCGCGCTGGCGCTCGGCGGCGACCAGCTCCAGCATCCGGTCCACGGTGCCGGAGGCTTCCCCCACCTTCACCAGCGCCACATAGACCGGCGGAAACAGCTTGGGATGGGAGGCCAGGGCCTCCGCGAGGCTTTCGCCGGCCAGCACATCCGCGCGGATCTTGCGGGCGACGGTGCGCATGCGGCCGAGGTCGGTGTCGCCGGTGAGCAGTTCCAGCGACTCGTCGAGTCGGGCCCCGGCGCGCAGCAGGAGCGCAAGGTCGCGGGTGAAGAGGGTGACGTCCTCCGCCTTGGGGGCGCCGAAGGTGAAGCCGAAGGCGTTCTCCTTCTTCTCCTTAAGCGGCGTAGTCTCCACCGGCACGAGGCCGAGGAATTCGATGCGGCGGCGCACCTCGGCCTCCGTCGGCGCGGCGATCTCGCCGCTCACCATCTGCCCGGCCTGGGTAAGCGCTCGATAGGAGAAGGTGGCCATGGGCTCAGCGCACCGTGGTCACGCGCAGCACCTCGGCGGCCGAGGTGAGGCCGGCGCGGCACTTGGCGACGCCGTCGTCCAGCATGGTGGTCATGCCGCCGGCGATGGCCGCGCGGTCGAGGGCGGCA
>JAEZMT010000322.1 GCA_023442085.1 Pseudomonadota bacterium
GCCGAAGCCGGGCGCGATCACGGAAACGGGCGTTGACCCGTCGCACGGCCCTGACGCAGAGTGCCGGTGTGAAGGTCGGTTTGGCTCCCGCGGGTCGGGGCGCACAATCTATCCATCCGGATACAGCTTATCTTGAACCGCGGCATCGCCTGCGGGGCCGCAGGCACGTGCAGAAGCGACTCCCGGGGCAGGAGCGGCGACGCGCTGCGCCGCTGGGACTGGCTCTCGCGCTTTTGCTGTCAACTTCGCCTTTGACCGCCGCCGAGGAGGAGCGTGCCCCGGCGGGACGACTGGCCTCCGTCGAAGGCCGGCCGACATCTCCCGCACTCGCGCTCGATGCACTCGAGGGCGGGCGCGTGACGCTCGGCCCGGACTCGGCGCCGACCATCGTCCATTTCTTCGCCACCTGGTGCGCGCCCTGCCGCACGGAGCTGCCCGCTTTGGCCGAATTCGCGCGCCGCAGCGGTGTGCGCGTGCTGATGGTGGACGTGGCCGAGCCGGCCGATCGCGTGCGCCGCTTCTTCGACCAAGGCACCGCGGGCCCCGCGGCAGGCCCCGTGCTGATGGACCAGAACCGCGCGGCTGCGCGGGCATGGGGCGTCAGCCTGCTGCCCGCGAGCTTTGTCGTGGTTTCCGGCCGCATCCTGCTCGCCCGCGAGGGCGAGGTGGACTGGGCCGACCCTGAAACCCTCGCCGCGATCACGGCCGCGGCGGTGGCAAGCGCAAGAACTCAGCCGAGAGACTTCCAGGGAGAACAGACCCGATGACCACCCGTCGCGACCTTCTGAAGGCGGGCGCGCTCGCCGGCCTTTCCGCCGGTGCCGCCGCCGTCCTGTCCCGTGCCGCCTTCGCGCAGGCCGCCGGCACGCCGGCTGCTTCGGAAGCGCGTGTGTTCGCCCCCACGGTGGGCAACTGGCGCAGCTTCCAGATCACCACCACGGTCGAAATCCTGAAGCCGTCCGGCAAGGTGCAGGCCTGGCTGCCGGTGGCCTCGTTCAGCAATCCGGACTGGTTCAAGCCCGGCGAGAACACCTGGACCACCAACGCCAAGACCGCCAAGATCGTGCGCGACGCGCGCTCCGGCGCCGACATGCTGCATGTCGCCTGGGCCGAGGGCGAGCCGGCGCCGAAGGTGGAACTCATCAGCCGCGCCACCACCCGCGACTTCGCCGTGGACCTGACGAAGCCAGGCAAGCCGGCGCCCCTCAACGCCGATGAGCGTCGCCGCAACACCGAGGCCACCGACCTCATCCCCACCGACGGCATCGTGAAGGCGACGTCCGACAAGATCGTCGCCGGCAAGGCCACCGAGCTGGACAAGGTGGGCGCGATCTTCCAGTGGATCGTCGAGAACACCTATCGCAATGCCGCCACCCGCGGCTGCGGCATCGGCGACATCGCGGCGCTTTTGAAGAGTGGGGACCTCGGCGGCAAGTGCGCCGACCTCAATGCGCTGTTCGTCGGCCTCGTGCGGGCACAGGGCATTCCGGCGCGCGATGTCTACGGCCTGCGCGTGGTGCCCTCGCGCTTCGGCTACAAGAGCCTTGGCGCCAATTCCGAGATCGTCACCAAGGCGCAGCACTGCCGAGCCGAGGTGTTCCTCTCCGACTTCGGCTGGACTCCCATGGACCCCGCCGACGTGCGCAAGGTGGTGCTGGAGGAGCCCCCGGGCAAGCTGGCGCTCGACGATCCCAAGGTGGTCGCCGCGCGCAAGGCGCTGTTCGGCTCGTGGGAGGGCAACTGGTTCGCCTACAACACGGCACACGATGTGGCGCTGCCCGGCTTCGACGGGCCGCATCTCGGCTTCCTGATGTATCCGCAGGCCGTCAGCGCCGGCGGCCCCCTCGACTGCCTCGACCCGGACAATTTCAAATACACCATCCGCGCCGCTGAAATCGCGGTGTGACCTGACGCCGGTCAGGGCGTTCTCCGTCGCCGTGCCGGGGCGTGGCCCGGCGGCGGGGAATTTTTTCCCTGCCCGACCTCCGATCCGCGGCGTGATCGTCCGCGCGCCTTCTCCCTTATGGAACCTCGCCATGCTCGACGTGCCCCACGCTTCTCCCGCCCAGCCAGCGCCGGTGCGCCTCACCAGCCTCGCCCATGGCGGCGGCTGCGGCTGCAAGCTCGCGCCGTCCGTGCTGCAGGAATTGCTGGCGGGGCAGGCGCCCGGCGGCCCGTTCGAGCGGCTGCTGGTGGGCACCGAGACCGGCGACGATGCGGCGGCCTACGATCTCGACGGCGAGACCGCCATCATCGCCACCACCGATTTCTTCATGCCCATGGTGGACGACCCCGACCATTTCGGCCGGATCGCCGCCACCAATGCCATCTCGGACGTCTATGCCATGGGCGGCGAGCCGCTGATGGCGCTCGCCATCCTCGGGATGCCGCTGGGCAAGATCGACACCGCGACCGTGCGCGCCATCCTCGCCGGCGGGCAGGCCATCTGCGCCGAAGCGGGCATCCCGGTGGCCGGCGGCCATTCCATCGATTGCCCCGAGCCGGTTTACGGCCTCGCCGTCATCGGCCGGGCGCCCAAGGCGCGGCTGCGCCGCAATTCCACGGCGCGGGTCGGCGATGCGCTCATCCTCACCAAGGCGCTGGGCGTCGGCGTCTATTCCGCCGCCTTCAAGAAGGAGGCGCTCTCCGCCGCCGCCTATGACGAGATGATCGCCTCGGTGACCAAGCTGAACCGCGTCGGCGCGGCCCTTGGCAAGGAGGAGGCGGTGAGCGCCATGACGGACGTGACCGGCTTCGGCATCCTCGGCCACGGGCTGGAGATGGCGCGCGGCTCGGGCGCGACGCTGGTGATCGACCGCGCCGCGCTGCCTTGGCTGTCGGACGCGGAGGCGCTGGTGCAGCAGGGCTTCGTCACCGGCGCCTCGCACCGCAACTGGGCGAGCTACGGCGCCGAGGTGGACCTGCCCGAAGGCACGCCCGACTGGCAACGCCACCTCCTCACCGATCCGCAGACCTCCGGCGGCCTGCTCGTGTCCTGCGCGCCGGAAGAGGCCGAGCGGCTTCTCGCCGACATCCGGGCGGCAGGCTATCCGGCGGCGGTTCGCATCGGCCGGGTGGAGGCCGGGCCGGGGCGGGTGCGTATCGCCGGCTGAGGTCGCAAGCGGGGGCGCTGGCGGGGCGCCGGCGCCCGAATCCAGGAACCATGCGGCGTGGCGCGTCGTTCTCCCGGCGAAAGGAGAACGGACATGCCCTTGACCGACGCCTTGAACGCTTATTCGACGGCGCCCCGGCGCCCGTCTCCCATCGTGCTGCCCTCGCCCAACAGGGCGCGCATCTGCGCAACGGCGATCGTCGGCGGCATCATGTTCCTTCTGGTTTCGGGCGTACCCGCGCCGGCCGCCGCACAGACGGCCGCACCCCCGACCCAGACCGGCGCCTGCGAGGAGCCGCCCCACACGGCCGCGACGCCGCCCGCCCATGGCCCGGATTCCGGAACCAAGCCCGGAAGCGAAGGGGCCACCGCTTGGAGCGGCGGCACCGGCGGTTCCTATACCGGCCTCACGCCCCATGCGGGTACGCCGGCATCGCCCACGCGCCAGCCCGACACGGTCTCCGGCGTCAATCCGAAGCCGGAACCGCAGGGGAAGTGCTGACGGCGCGCTCGCCTCTCGCCCAAAGGATGGGTCCGAGATCATAGGCCAACTGATGGCGCACCACGATTGCATCCGCGTCTGACGCATCGCCGGTGCGGGCGGTTACACGCCGCATCAGTTCTTCCGTCGGCACGTCCAGCCAGACGCCGGCGAATGGCACGCCAGCGGTCTTCGCCACCGCCTCGATGGCATCCCGCTCTTCCGCACGCGCATGCACCGCATCCACAATGACCGTGTATCCGCTAGCGAGGACGCGGCGCGCCAATGTGCGAAGCCGCTCATAGACGCGCGGGCTCACCTCGGCCGCATAAGCTTCCGGGGGCAGTTTTTCCATTTCCGCAACGTTGAACAGGCGCTTGCGCTCGATATCCGAACGCAGGACGACAGCGCCGGGCGCTCGCGATCCCACCTCCACCGCCGCCTTGGCAGCCCAAGTGCTCTTGCCGCTGCCTGACAGCCCGCCCACCCCCCAAAGTGTGAGGTGGGGCTGCGTGCCGCCTACAAAGGTACAGG
>JAEZMT010000436.1 GCA_023442085.1 Pseudomonadota bacterium
ATTGCCGGTGACATGGGCCGCGAACAGGCCGCCCAGCGCGACGAAGCCCGCCGCATCCACGAAGCCGGCGTTGAAGCAGAGAAGGACGGCGAGCAGGACCCTCACGGCAGCAACCTCACCCGGCCTCGGCCACGTCGCGGATGCGCAGCGCCACCCGCGTCTCGCCCTGCCACGTGTCGATGTCGAGGCATCCGGCGACGTGCAGATTGCGCCCGCGCGCGGCCAGCAGCGCCCGGCCGAGCGGCTCCTCGGCGCAGCGGAAGGCGGTGGCCTTCAGGGTCGTGCCGTCCGGCGAGGAGATGCGGGCGCGCACATGGCCGGCGCCGAAGCTCTCCACATAGCTGATGCGGTGGCCGGGAAAGGCGAACACCGGCTCGGGATTGCCGGCTCCGAACGGACCGGCGCGGGAGACCGTCTCCACCATGTCCACCGTCGCCCCGCGCGCAGTCAGCGCGCCATCGATGGAAAGGGTGCCCTCGGCGCGGGCGCGCTCCACATCCGGCGCGAGGCGCTGTTCCAGCTCCGCGCGAAGCGCCCCGAGCTGGCGGCGCTCCACCGTGAGGCCGGCCGCCATGGCGTGGCCGCCGCCCTTTACCAGCAATCCGTGCTCCACCGCCCCGCGCACCGCGCGGCCGATGTCCACCCCGGGAATGGATCGGCCGGAGCCGGTGCCCGTCTCGCCATTGAAGGCGATGGCGAAGGCCGGGCGCTGGAAGCGCTCCTTCAGACGCGCGGCGACGAGGCCGACGACGCCGGGGTGCCACCCCTCCCCGCTCACCACCACCACGGCGCCCTCTTCCGAGATGCCGAGCGCCGCATGCGCCTCGGCCTCGGCGGCGGCGAGGATGGCGCGCTCCACTTCCTGCCGTTCGGCATTGAGGCGATCCAGTTCGGCGGCGATGCCGCGCGCCTCGGCCGGGTCCTGCGTCAGCAGCAGGCGCGCGCCCAGCGTCGCCTCGCCGATGCGCCCGCCGGCATTGATGCGCGGGCCGATGAGAAAGCCGAGATGGAAGGGCCGCGGCGGTCCGTCGAGCCGCGCCGCGTCCATCAGGGCCGTCAGGCCGATGCGGGTGCGTCGGCGCATGGCAATCAGCCCCTTCGCCACAAAGGCCCGGTTGAGGCCAATCAGCGGCACCACGTCCGCCACCGTGGCCAGCGCCACGATGTCGAGGGCTTCGAGCAACTCCGGCGCCGGCCGCTCGGCATTGAAATGCCCACTCTGGCGCAGCGCGCGCACGAGGCCCACCGCGACGACGAAGGCGAGCCCCGCCGCGCAGACATGGCCGAGGCCGGAGAGGTCGTCCTCCCGGTTCGGGTTCACGATGGCTGTGGCGGGCGGCAGGGTTTCCCCAGCCTGATGGTGGTCGATGACCACCACGTCCATGCCGAGCCGTTTCGCGGCGGCCAGCGGCTCCAGCGAGGTCGTGCCGCAATCCACCGTCACCAGCAGGGTCACACCCCGCGCGGCGAGCTGCTCGATGGCCGGCACGTTGGGGCCGTAACCCTCGAAGATGCGGTCCGGGATGTGGAAGAAGGGGTCGAGCCCGCCGGCCTGGAGCACGCCCACCATGAGGGCGGTGGCGCAGGCGCCGTCCACGTCATAATCGCCGAACACCGCCACCTGCTCGCCGCTCGTGACCGCGCGGGCGAGGCGCGCCACGGCGGCGGGCATGTCGGTGAGCGTGTCGGGATCGGGCAGCAGGGTGCGGATGGAGGGGTCGAGATAGCGCTCCACCTCGTCCAGCCCGACGTTGCGGGCGGCGAGCACGCGGGCCAGAAGCTCGCTGATGCCGAAGCGCTGGGCCATGGCGAGCGCCGTCTGCCCGCCGCGCAAGTCCAGCCGCTCCCGCCAGGTGCGGCCGGTGGCGGAGCGGGCGACGTCGAGGAAGAGGCGATTCGGCAAGGCTATGTTCACGCGCGCATGAAGCCAGAGGAGAGGCGCGACGTCGAGCGCGGGCCGGGCATGGCGCAATTGTTGCCATTCTGTTCCCCTCCGCCGCAGGGTCTGTCACACTGGGGGCAACCTGGGCGCGGAGCCGTCTCGATTCGCGCGGCCCCTGCCCTTCTGCTATCTGGCGCCTGAACCTCCGACCCCAGAGTCCCATGTCCGACAGCGATAATTCCGACGATCTATTCGCCGCCCGCCCGCGCGCCGCCAGCAAGGCGCTGGGCAAGGAACCGCCTGCGAAGGAGAGCGCGCGCGGCAAGGCTGCCGTCGTGCCGCAGATGGCGGGCGATTATACCGCCGCCCATATCGAGGTGCTGGAAGGGCTAGAGCCGGTGCGGCGGCGGCCTGGCATGTATATCGGCGGCACCGATTCGAAGGCGCTGCACCACCTCTTTGCGGAGGTGGTGGACAATTCCATGGACGAGGCGGTGGCCGGCCACGCCACCTTCATCGAAGTGCAGCTCGGCGCCGACGGCTATCTCACCGTCTCGGACAACGGCCGCGGCATCCCGGTGGAGGAGCATCCCAAGTTTCCGGGCAAGTCGGCGCTGGAGGTCATCATGACCACGCTGCACGCCGGCGGTAAGTTCGACAGCAAGGTCTACGAGACCTCCGGCGGCCTGCATGGCGTCGGCGTCTCGGTGGTGAACGCGCTCTCCGACGATCTGGAGGTGGAGGTCGCGCGCAACCAGACCCTCTATCGCCAGAGCTTCGCCAAGGGCGTGCCGCAGGGGCCGCTCAAGGAGATCGGCCGGATCACCAACCGGCGCGGCACCCGCGTGCGCTTCCATCCCGACCCGGAGATCTTCGGCGCCGGCGCGCATTTCGAGCCGGCCCGCGTGTTCCGCATGGCGCGCTCGAAGGCCTACCTGTTCGGCGGCGTAGAAATCCGCTGGTCGTGCGACCCCGAGCTGCTGAAGGCCGGCGAGAACATTCCGGAAAAGACGGTCTTCCGCTTCCCCGGCGGCCTCAAGGACTATCTGGCGGCCGACCTCGAAGGCAACACGCTGGTGCATCCGGACATCTTCGCCGGCCGCATCCAGAAGACCGGCGGGCACGGCTCCGTGGAATGGGCGGTGGCCTGGGTGGCGGATGCCGACGGTGGCATCTCATCCTACTGCAACACCATCCCGACGCCGGACGGCGGCACTCATGAGAACGGCCTGCGCAATGTGCTGCTCAAAGGCCTGAAGGACTATGCCGAGCGCGCCGGACAGGGCAAGCGCGGCTCCGTCATCACCGGTGACGACGTGATCACCGGCTGCGCGGCCATGCTCTCCGTGTTCGTGCGCGAGCCGGAATTCCAGGGCCAGACCAAGGACCGCCTCGCCACCGCCGAGGCCGCCCGCATTGTCGAGCAGGCGCTACGCGACCCCTTCGACCACTGGCTCGCCGCCAATCCGGTTCAAGCGACCCGGCTGCTCGACCATGTGATCGACCGCGCCGAGGAGCGGCTGCGCCGCAAGCAGGAGAAGGAGGTCTCCCGCAAGACCGCCGTGCGCAAGCTGCGCCTGCCCGGCAAGCTCGCCGACTGCTCCAATACCGAGGCTGCGGGCTCCGAGATCTTCATCGTCGAGGGCGACTCGGCCGGCGGCTCGGCCAAGCAGGCGCGGGACCGCAAGACGCAGGCAGTGCTGCCCCTGCGCGGCAAGATCCTCAACGTCGCCAACGCCACCCGCGACAAGCTCGCCGCCAACCAGCAGCTTGCCGACCTCGGCCAGGCGCTGGGCTGCGGCACGCTCACCCATTATCGGGAGACCGACCTTCGCTACGAGAAGGTCATCATCATGACCGACGCCGACGTGGACGGGGCGCACATCGCCTCCCTCCTTGTCACCTATTTCTTCCGCCAGATGCCGAAGCTGATCGAGGAGGGCCACCTCTTCCTCGCCGTCCCGCCGCTCTACCGCATCACGCAGGGCGCCAAGACCCTCTATGCGCGGGACGACGCCCACCGCGAACGGCTGCTGAAGAAGGAGTTTTCGGCCAAGGGCAAGGTGGAGGTGGGCCGCTTCAAGGGCCTCGGCGAGATGATGCCGGCGCAGCTCAAGGAAACCACCATGGACCCGAAGACGCGCACCCTGCAGCGCGTCTCCGTGGAGGATGCCGAGCGGGCCGCCACCGTCGATCTCGTGGAGCGGCTCATGGGCAACAAGCCGGAAGCCCGCTTCGCCTTCATCTCCGAGCGCGCCGCCTTCGCCGGCGAGGAGATGCTGGACATCTGAGCCGGCGCGGGGGCGCGGGCTGTGACCGGGGGACTTAACGCCGCTGTCGCAGCGCCTGAAGGGGGAAGATCATGGGGGATGAAACGAGAGTGACACGCGCGGGGCGCGGCGTACGGCTCGCCGTGGCGGCCGGCCTCGCCGTGGCGACGCTGCTGCCGGGGATGGCGCGGGCGCAGTCGTTCGGCAATGACGAGCAATCCTGCGTCTCTTACGGCTACTGGGCGGTCTCCGTCATTTATCTGGCGGCCAGCCAGGGCTGCGACTGGAAGCGCGCCAACGAATGGATCGACCCCATGCGCCACGCCAAATGGTGCATGGGCCAGTCGGCGCAATCCATGTCCAAGGCGCCGCAGGTCCACCGCAACGGCGTCACCGCCCGCTGCGCCAAGCAGGGCGCGTCGGTGAAGATCAACATCTGAGCCGGCTCGCTCTTCAGACGGGGGCGGGCTCCGCCTTCACGAAATCCACGAAGGCCCGTAGCGGCGCCGGCATCAGCCGGCGGCTGGGGAAATAGAGGCGGGGGCCGGGGAAGTCCTGCTCCCAGTCCTCCAGCACCCGCACCAGCCGTCCGGCGGCTATGGAGGGTGCGAGCAGCCCGTCGAAGCTGTAGATGAGACCGAGCCCGGCTTCTGCGGCGGCCACCTCCAGATCTGTGCTGGAGGCGATGAGCTGTCCCTCCGGCCGCACTTTCACGATCTCCCCGGCCTTCTCGAATTCCCATACCGGCATGTGCCCGCTGGCGAAGCGATGGCGGACGGTGGCGTGCCTCAGCACATCGTCGGGATGCTCCGGCCGGCCGTGCCGCGCCAGATAGGCCGGCGCGGCGGCGGTGACGAAGCGCTGCACGCGCGGGCCGATGGGCACGGCGATCATGTCCCGTTCCAGCCGCTCGTCATAGCGGATGCCGGCATCGAAGCCGCCGGCGACCACGTCGATGAAGGCATCGTCCGCCGACACCTCCATCACGATGCCGGGATGGCGCGCGAGGAAGGCGGTGGCGATGGGCGGCAGGATGAA
>JAEZMT010000450.1 GCA_023442085.1 Pseudomonadota bacterium
TCCGCCCGCCGCTGTGGGTGGCGGCGACCATCGTCGGCGTGTTCGCCATCTTCCACGGCTATGCCCACGGCAAGGAACTGCCGGATGCGGCCGATGCCGTGGCGTTCGCGGTGGGCTTCGTGGTGGCCACCGGTATGCTCCACCTGCTCGGCATCCTCATCGGCGTGGCGGTGCGCTGGGAGGCGGGGGCCAAGGCGGTGCGCGCCTGCGGCGCCGCCATCGGCTGCCTCGGTGTCTACTTCCTGCTCGGCGCCATCGGGATCATCGAATGACACGCCTTGTCCAGCGCGCCGGCCTTGCCGGCGCGGTTGCCCTGGTCCGGCGGGCCGGGTTGGCCGGCGCGCTTGCTCTCGTCTTCGCGCTCACGCCCGGCCTCGCCCATGCGCACCTCGTGGACACGCGGCTCGGCGATTTCTATTCCGGCGCGCTACACCCGCTGACCGATTTCGAGCAGATGCTGCCGTGGCTCGCGCTGGCGGTGCTCGCCGCCTTTCAAGGGCCGCGCACGGCGCGCTGGGTGGTTCTCGTGTTCCCGCTGGCGCTGGCCGCCGGTGGGGCCTTGTCGCTGGTGCTGCCGCCGCCGCCCTTCGCGCCGGTCGCGGGCGTGACGCTGGTGGCCCTCACCGGCCTTGCCGTCGCCGCGCAGCTGAGGCTGCCGCTGGCCGCGCTTCTGGTGCTGGCAGTGGGGCTCGGCCTGCTGGATGGCTATCAGAACGGCGCCGCCATGGCGGCCACCACGGACCGCTTCCTGTTCCTCTCCGGCGTGACGGTGATCGGCTACGCCTTCGTCACCCTCGCGCTCGGCTGCGCCATCGCGTTCCTGGCCGGGGTCGGCGGCTGGCGCCCCATCGCGCTCCGGGCCGCGGGCAGCTGGGTCGCGGCGGTGGGCATCATGGTGCTCGGCCTACATCTGGTGTCGCGCGGGGCCGGCTGAGCCCGCGCCGCGCGGACCTCACGCCATCGCGAGCGACATTACGGAAGCTTAATCCGGCCGCCAGATTGCCGTAACGATCCAAGCCTTAGCTTCCCTCTCGAACCTGCCGGGCATGGCAGGCAACAGAGAGAACGCGACGCATGACCCGCTCCCCCTCCACCCCTTCCGTGACGAAGCGCAACCGCCGCGCCATGCTCGCGGGCGTTTTCGGTCTCGCGCTCGCCGGCGTGGTGGCCGGCCAGTTCGTCCCGCCCGCCAATTCTCCTGCTCTCGCGCAGATCACCACCAGCCAGCCGGCCGGCACCTTCTCCTTCGCCGACATCGTCGAGAAGGTCTCGCCCGCCGTCGTCTCGGTGAAGGTGAAGAAGGACATCGGCGACCAGCAGATGGCCATGGGCGGCGACGGCCTCGGCGGCAATGTCCCGCCCCAGATCGAGGAATTCCTGAAGCGCTTCGGCTTCGGCGAAGGCCGCGGCCCCGGCATGGGTCCCGGCGGCCCGGGCATGGGCCCGCGCGGCGGCATGGGCCCCAGGGGCGAGCGCCCGGTGGTGGGCCAGGGCTCCGGCTTCATCATCTCGGCTGACGGCTACGTCGTCACCAACAACCACGTGGTGGACGGCGCCGACGAGGTGGACGTGACCACCACCGACGGCAAGGAATACGTCGCCAAGGTGATCGGCACCGATCCGCGTACCGACGTGGCCCTGCTCAAGATCGCGGACGTCACCAACCTGCCGTGGGTGAAGTTGGCGGACGGCGCCCCGCGCGTCGGCGACTGGGTGATCGCGGTCGGCAACCCGTTCGGCCTCGGCGGCACGGTGACTGCCGGCATCGTCTCGGCCCGCGGCCGCGACATCGGCTCCGGCCCCTATGACGACTTCATCCAGATCGACGCCCCCATCAACCGGGGCAATTCCGGTGGCCCGACCTTCTCGCTGAACGGCGAGGTGATCGGCATGAACACCGCCATCGTCTCCCCCTCGGGCGGCAACGTGGGCATCGCCTTCGCCATCCCCTCCGAGACGGTGAAGACTGTGGTGACGCAGCTGCGCGACAAGGGCTCGGTGGCCCGCGGCTACATCGGCGTGCAGATCCAGCCGGTGACGGATGACCTCGCCTCGGGTCTCGGCATCAAGGCCGCGGAGGGTGCGCTGGTTGCCCAGGTGCAGCCCAACACCCCCGGCGCCAAGGCGGGCCTCAAGGCGGGCGACGTGATCGTCAAGGTCAACAACGAGCCGATCAAGGAAGCCCGCGAGTTGACCCGCAAGGTGGGCATGATGAAGCCGGGCACCGAGATCCAGCTCTCCGTGATCCGCGACACCAAGCCCATGGACATCAAGCTGGTGCTGGATCAGCTGCCGAACGATCAGGTGGCCTCGCGCACCGACGCCCCCAAGGGCGAGGATGACAGCGCCGGCAACAAGGACCTGCCGCGCCTCGGCCTCCAGCTCGCGCCTTCCAAGAGCGTGCAGGGTGCCGGCGGCGAGGGTGTGGTGGTCACCGGCGTCGAGCCCAACGGCCCGGCGGCCCAGCGCGGCATGAAGACCGGCGACGTCATCCTGAAGGTCGGCGACAAGACTGTCGCCACCCCGAAGGACGTGCGCGACGGCCTCGCCGCCGCCAAGGCCGAGAACCGCAAGGCGGTGCTCATCCAGGTGAAGAGCGGCGAGGGCGTGCGCTTCGTCGCCATCTCGCTGGAAGGCAAGGCCAAGGGCTGACCGCCAATGGGCTGAGCCGGTTCAGCCAGCCTGAGACAAGGCCCGACCGCATGACACGCCGGGGTTCATCCCCCGGCGACGGGCCTCCGGACCGAGGCGGATGTCGCCATCGCCCCTGATGCCGCTTCGGCTCCGCAGGCGCGGGAAGCTCCAGAGGGCTTCCCGCGCCACTTTTTTGGTGCGCGCCCGCTCGCATGGACCTGCCTGAAAGGTGAGCTAGAGTGATGACAACGAATCTCGATCCGGGTCCTCTCTCCGCCATGCGCCTTCTCCTGGTCGAGGACGACCGCGACGCCGCCGAATATCTGCGCAAGGCCTTCCGCGAGGCCGGCCACGTGGTGGACCACGCCGCAGACGGCGAGGAGGGGCTCGCCCTCGCGCTCGACGGCAAATACGATGTGATGGTGGTGGACCGCATGCTCCCGGCCCGCGATGGCCTCTCCCTCGTCACCGAGCTGCGCGGACGCGGGCACACGACGCCAGTGCTCATCCTCTCCGCGCTCGGGCAGGTCGACGACCGGGTGCAGGGCCTGCGCGCCGGCGGCGACGATTATCTGCCCAAGCCTTATGCCTTCACCGAGCTTCTGGCGCGCGTCGAGGCGCTGTCGCGGCGCGGTGTCAGCCAGGGTGCCGAGACGGTTTACAAGGTGGCGGACCTCGAACTCGACCGCCTCGCCCACCGCGTCACCCGATCCGGCAAGGAGATCCAGCTTCAGCCGCGCGAGTTCCGGCTGCTGGAATACCTCATGCGCCACGCCGGGCAGGTGGTGACGCGCACCATGCTGCTCGAAAACGTCTGGGACTATCATTTCGACCCCCAGACCAACGTCATCGACGTCCACGTCTCGCGCCTGCGCTCCAAGATCGACAAAGGCTTCGACGTGACGCTCATCCACACCGTCCGCGGCGCCGGATACATGGTGCGGGCGGGGCTGGCGTGAAGGGGGAGGGTGCCCCGGCCGCCGGCGCGGGCGCGTCCGGCAACGGGGGGAGCGGGCACGGTCCCATTGCCAGCCCGATCGCCCACGCGGCACGGCTCGTGCGCACCACGGCGTTCAAGCTGCTCGCCGCCTATCTCGTCGTCTTCGCGCTGTTCGCGGTGTCGGTCATCATCTACACCGCCTGGCACACCCGCTCCCTGATCCAGGGGCAGGTGGCGGACGACCTCGACCGGGAAGTGAACGGCCTCGCCGACCAGTACCGCATCGGCGGCATCCAGCGGCTGGTCTATGTCATCGACCGGCGCACGCGGCGGCCGGGCTCGTCCATCTATGTGCTCTCCAATTTCCAGGGCGAGGTGCTGGCCGCCAACGTGACGGACCTGCCCATCGGCCTGCTCGACAAGGAGGGCACCCGCTTCACCACCTACAACCGGCCGGACGATCCCATCGCCAAGAGCCATGTGGCCTTCGTGCAGACGATGTTTCTGCCCGGCGGCTACCGGCTGCTCGTCGGCCGCGACATCGAGGAACGCGACACGCTGCGCGATCTGGTGGCGCGGCCCGCCCAATGGGCGGTGTTGCTCATCGTCGTGCTCGGCCTCGCCGGCGGCGTGTTCGTGACGCGGCGGGTGCTCAAGCGCATCGATTCCATGACCGCCACGGCCGAGACCATCATGGCCGGCAACCTCTCCGGCCGCCTTGCCCTGATGGGGACGGAGGACGAGTTCGACCGCCTCGCCCACTCCCTCAACGCCATGCTGGAGCGTATCGAGGGGCTGATGATCGGGCTGAAGGAGGTCTCCGATAACATCGCCCACGATCTGAAGACCCCGCTCACCCGCCTGCGCAACCGCGCCGAGGAGGCGTTGCGCACCGCCCGCACCGAGGAGGACTGGCGCGCCGCGCTGGAGACCACCATCGAGGAGAGCGCCGGCCTCATCCGCACCTTCGACGCCCTCCTGATGATCGCCCGCGCCGAGGCCGGGCAGGGGCGGGCGACCATGGGCGACGTGGACCTCGCCGAGATCGCCGAGGCGGTATCCGAGCTCTACGAGCCGCTGGCGGACGAGCAGGGGCTCGACCTCACCGTCAGCGCCGTGCCGATGACCGTGCATGGGGTGAAGGAACTGCTGGCCCAGGCGCTCTCCAACCTCATCGACAACGCCATCAAATACGGTCGCCCAGCCGACGGGGGCCGGGGGCGCATCTCCGTGACGCTGACGCGCGAGGGCACGGAGGCGGTGCTCGCGGTGGCCGATACCGGGCCGGGCATCCCGGCCGCCGACCGCGAGCGGGTGGTGGAGCGGTTTGTTCGGCTGGAGGCGAGCCGCACCCGCCCGGGCTCCGGCCTCGGCCTGTCGCTGGTGGGCGCGGTCGCGCGGCTGCATGGCGGTACCCTCGCCTTTTCGGACAACGGGCCGGGCTTGGTGGCCACCTTCCGTTTGCCGACGAAATGACATCCAAGCGTGAACCAAGCCGTCGGCGCGGGCGTTAACCCCTGCGATGACGATTTCATTCTTCCCCAACCCTCATACGCGCCGCCTCTCCCCGAGTCCGGTTTGGATGAAAGAACGCTTGCGCGCGGCAAGTCGCTGGTGCCTTTAGGCCTGACCATGCGTTGGCCCACGGAACCGGATTCGGCGGACCAGCCGCCCCTCGCCCTGCAGATGCGGGAAACGCCCGTCGTGGCGGATCCGAAGGCGGCAAAGATTAGGCTTTCCCAAGCCACCGAGCGGCTGGTGCCGGAGGCGCGCGCCACGCTCGACGCGCTGTTGGCCGACGCGCCGCTGGCCGAAAAGGTCTGCCTCGGGATCATCGAAAGCTCGCCCTTCCTCACCGAGGTGATCCGCTCCGAGCCGGAGCGCCTGCTGCGCGTGCTCGGCCGTCCGCCCCACGCCCATCTCCATGCGCTGATTGCCGAATGTGCCGCGGTGGCGGGGAGCGAGGCTGATGTGATGCGCGCCCTGAGGCGCATGCGCAGCGAGGCGGCGCTTCTGATCGCTGTCGCGGACATCAGCGGCGTGTTCGGCCTCGTCGAGGTGACGGCGGCTCTGACCGACGTGGCCGACGCCGCGGTGCGCAAGGCGCTCGCCTTCCTCCTCGGCGAGGCGGTGAAGGCCGGGCGGCTCATGGTGCCGGATGCCGCCGATCCCGAGGCCGGCTCCGGCCTCGCGGTGATCGCCATGGGCAAGCATGGCGCGCGGGAGCTGAACTATTCCAGCGATATCGACCTGGTGGTGGTCTACGACCGCGACAAGGCACCCCTCTCGGACAGCGTCTCCGCCTCGCCTTTCTTCGTGAAGATCACGCAGGGGCTGGTGCGCCTGCTGCAAGAGCGCTCCGCCGACGGCTACGTGCTACGGGTGGACCTGCGCCTGCGCCCCGACCCCGGCTCGACGCAGGTCGCCCTCTCCACCGTCTCGGCGCTCGATTACTACGAGCGCGAGGGCGCCACCTGGGAGCGCGCG
This sequence comes from Pseudomonadota bacterium, assembly GCA_023442085.1. Classification (GTDB taxonomy): domain Bacteria; phylum Pseudomonadota; class Alphaproteobacteria; order Rhizobiales; family Xanthobacteraceae; genus Xanthobacter. The sequence continues at coordinate 6,062 of JAEZMT010000450.1, forward strand.
GCCTATATCAAGGCGCGGCCGGTGGCGGGCGATGCGGAAGTGGGCCGGCAGTTCCTCGCCGAGCTTTCGCCTTTCGTCTGGCGCCGCGTGCTGGACTTCCAGGCCATCGCGGACGTCCACGCCATGAAGCGCGAGATCCACGCCTTCCGCGGCCACGACGTGGTGGCGGTGGAGGGGCACAATGTGAAGCTCGGCCGCGGCGGCATCCGGGAGATCGAGTTCTTCGTCCAGACCCAGCAATTGATCGCCGGAGGCCGAGACCCGCTCCTGCGCACCAGCCGCACGCTCGATGCCCTCGATGCGCTCACCGCCCATCGCTGGATCGAGCCGAAGGTGCGCGACGACCTCGCCGAGGCCTATCACTTCCTGCGCAGGGTTGAGCACCGCATCCAGATGGTGGCGGATGCGCAGACCCATTCGCTGCCCGAGAGCCGCGAGGCCATGGAGGGCTTCGCCCGCTTCATGGGCTATCGCGATCGCGACGCCTTCGCCGCCGCCCTCGTCCAGCGCCTCACCACGGTGCAGGGCCATTACGCGCATCTGTTCGAGGATGCGCCGCCCCCCGCCGTGCTCGACGCCGACCTGCTGTTCCCGCCCGACGAGAACGACCGCCCGACCTTGGCCGCCCTGGCGCGCCTCGGCTTCAAGGATCCGGCGGCGGCGAGCGGCATCGTTCGGCGCTGGCTCGCGGGGGTGCCACGCGCGCTGAAGGCCGAACCGGCCCGCGCCCATCTTGCGCGCATCGTGCCGCTGATGCTCGAGGCGCTATCGCGTGGCGGCGATCCGGACGGCGCGCTGATCGCGGCGGACCGTTTCTTCACCGAACTGCCGGGGCCGCACCTCCTCACCGCGCTCGACCGGCATCCGGATCTCGTGCGGCTGCTTGCGACCATCCTCACCGCCGCCCCGCGCCTCGGCGAGACACTTGCGCGCC
>JAEZMT010000001.1 GCA_023442085.1 Pseudomonadota bacterium
TTGGTCTAGCTAGCCCGGCCTTCCGCACCCGCATACGGCAAGGAGGCCCGATGACCGCCTGCGGCCTCGATTTCGGCACCTCCAACACGACCCTCGGACTGAACGGCCCGAACGGCCCGCGCCTCGCGCGGCTGGAGGGCGCGTCCGACACCCTGCCGAGCGCCATCTTCTTCCCCTGGAGCGGCGCGCCGCTGGTGGGCCGCACCGCCATGGCCGCCTATGTGGGCGGCGAGCAGGGCCGCCTGATGCGGGCCCTGAAATCGGTGCTCGGCACCTCCCTGATCGAGGAAACGACGCCGGTCGGCCGCCGCCGGCTCGGCTTCAAAGGCGTCATCGGTGAATTCCTTGCCGAGGTGAAGGCGCGCGGCGAGGCCGCGGCGGACGGGCCTTTGCGCGAGGTGGTGCTTGGCCGGCCGGTGCATTTCGTCGATGGCGATGCGGAGGGCGACAAGCGCGCGGAGGACACTCTGGGCGCGATCGCCCGCGACATCGGGTTTCAGGCGCTCTCCTTCCAGTTCGAGCCCATCGCCGCAAGCCTCGACTACGAGCGGCAGGTGGCCGGCGAGGAACTGGCGCTGATCGCCGACATCGGCGGCGGCACCTCGGACTTCTCCATCGTGCGCATCGATCGCGGCCACCAAGACCGCGCCGACCGCGCCTCCGATATCCTCGCCAACGAGGGCGTGCGCATCGGCGGCACGGATTTCGACCGGCAGCTTTCGCTCGCTGTCGTCATGCCCCTCCTCGGCCATGGCAGCCCGCTGAAGCGCAAGGGCCTCGCCATGCCGGCGGCGCTCTACCACGACCTCGCCACCTGGTCGGCCATCAACCGGCTCTATGACGGGCGCACCGCGCGCTCCATCCGCGAGCTGGAGCGCGCCGCGGCGCAGCCGGAGCTGGTCTCCCGCCTCGCCCGCGCCGTGGAGGAGGAGCGTGGCCACGGCCTCGCGCTCGACGTCGAGGCGGCGAAGATCCGCGTCGCCGAAGATGGCGCCACGGAGCTTGATCTCGCGGTGCTGGAGGCGGGGCTTTCCGTCGGCATCTCCCATGATGATCTCATCGCCCACACCGGGCTCCTCGCCGAGCGCATCGCCGGGCGCATCGCGTCCTGCCTCTCGGCTGCGGGACTGACGGCGGACGCCATCGATGCCCTGTTCCTCACGGGCGGCTCGACGCGCCTCGCCCATGTGCGCGCGGCCATCTGCGCCTGCGTCCCGCAGGCCCGGGTCATCGAGGGCGACACCTTCGGTTCCGTGGGCACCGGCCTCGCCATCGAAGCGGCGCGCCGCTACGGCGGCTAAGGAATCGCGCCGCCCACAGGTTGCATCCCTCACCAGAACGGCCGCGCTTCCCTTGGGCGCGGGGGCGTGCTGTTCTCTCCTCCAGACGGCGGCGATGACAAAGACCGGCCGCAGGAGGAAACATGAGGTATGCCATAGCCTTGGGCCTCGCGCTCGCCGCGACGGCCCTGTCCGCGACCACCCCTGCCGCCTACGCCCAGACGCCCGCCGCGTCGCCCGCCGCCGTCGCGGCACCGCAACCGCCTCTCACCGGCACCTGCTCCCAGCAGAGGCTTTGCCAGCTCAAGAAATTCTACGAGGTTGCGAACTTCCGCATCGGCGGGCGCTACGACCTGTCGAGCCCGGACAAATGGGTGAACGGCGGGGAAGGCGGCACCACGCTCGAATCCCTCGGTGCCGGTCCGGCGAAGACCGCCTACATCGCGCTCGGCACGCCGAAGCACAACGCCGCGGGCGAGATCACCAACGCGGTAGTGGTGAACTCCTTCTATTCCGGCGACGCCACCGACATGTACGCCCAGTGGGTGGAGGGCACGGCCCTGTCCGGCGGCTCGGTGATCGGGCCGGGCAAGCCCATCGATACGGATCAATATTATGTGGTGCTGGTGGATGCCCTCGGCCTGTGGGGCACCAGCAAGCCGTCCGAAGGGCTGGGGCAGAAGTTTCCGCAATACAGCTACCAGGACATGGTTCAGGCGAACTACCGGATGCTGCGGGACCATCTGAAGGTCGCCCGCGCCTCCCTCGTCACCGGCGTCTCCATGGGCGCGACGCAGACCTATGTCTGGGGCGTGATGCACCCCGACTTCATGGACGGCCTCATGCCCATCGGCGGCACCAGCCAGTCGGACGGCGAGGATCCGGTGGGTAACTGGACCTTCCAGCTCATGTCCGCAGCCATCGAGAGCGATCCGCAGTGGCGCGCCACGGGCGGCAATTACTACAACCTGCCCAAGGACAAGCACCCCAACCAGGGCGTTGCCTTCGGCTGGTCGATCCTCAACCTCACCGGGTTCGACTTTCAGCACCGCTCGCAGCAGGACTGGTCGGCGGTGCAGCGGGATGTCTTCTACTGGAACCCGCCCAACCCGCAGGCCGGCGCCGCCATCGCCGCGCGCTCGCTGCTGTTCGATGCGGTCGACCTGCTGTGGCGCAACCGCGCTGGCGAGACCTACAACATTAATGCGGAGCTGAAGCGCATCAAGGCGCGCACCCTCGTCATGCACATCGAGAACGACCAGTGGCTCACCTTCGACCGCGCCAAGCGCACGGTGGAGAAGGTGCCCGGCGCGGACTTCGTGCATGAGAAGAGCCCGGTCGCCCATTACGGCGTCTTCCCCATACTGAAGAACCGCCAGTTCGACCCGACCGTGGCCGCCTTCCTCGGCGACGTCTCCCGCCTCACCCGCAATCGCGAGATGTCGGCGAAGACCTACCGCACTCCCTCGGTCGCGGCCGACATCACACCTGACAAGTCGTTCTGGAATACGTTCGTCACCTATCCCTTCCCGGTGAAGAAGACCAAGGCGAAAGACGCCCGCGGTGTCGAGTGGGACATCGGCTACATGGACGAATATGCCGGCACCGCCGCCAATCCGGACGTGCTGGTCATCGTCCACGGCAAGGGCGCGTTCGGCGGCCACTACGGCAACATCATGCGCATCGCGCTGGAGCGCGGGCTGCGCGTGATCGCCGTGGACATGCCCCATTACGGCATGTCCGGCCCGGGCAACCTCGACAAGAGCCCCGCCCGCACCCTGCAGGACATGCGCGACGTGCTGCACGAGGTGGTGGTGAACCAGCTCAAGGTTCCAAAGGCCGCCTATCTCGGCCATTCCATGGGCGGGCAGATCGTGCTCGGCTATGCCCTCGCCTGGCCGGACGCGGTGACGAAGCTGATCCTCGAAGCGCCGGCCGGCCTCGAGGAATATCCCCGCGAGGTCACGATCGCGCCGGGCAAGAAGCTGGACCTGTTCGATCCCGCCTTCGCCCACGATTTCGATGCCTGGAAGAAGGCGTGGGATCAGACCGGTCTGCGCGAGCGGGAGAAGAACCTCACCGCCCAGCAGATCGACGATTTCTACCACTTCCGCAGCCGCGACCCCGTCACCGGCGCGGTGACGCCTCAGCGCTCGGGCTATTTCCTGCGCGACAGCGAATACGCCCGCCTGCACACCGCCCAGCGCATCGGCATGATCAAGGGCGATCCGCGCGAGTTGCAGCAGTGGGTGGATGTCTTCACGTTCGACATCTACGCCATGGTGGCGGAGCTGCAGGAGAAAGATCCGCAGAGCCTCTACAAGCGACTGACCGAGATCAAGGTGCCGATCTTCCTCGCCTTCGGCGACAAGGAGCCCTTCATCCCCGGCACCGCCTTCAACGGGCTCACCGACCTCTCCCGCCAGTTGATCCTGCCCTTCATGCGCCGCATGAACGCGTCAGGGCGCGACGTGCAGGTGAAGATCTATCCCGGCACCGCCCACTTCATCCACACGGACGAGCCGGTCGCCTTCGCCGAGGATGTGGTGGACTTCGTGGAGACCGGTCGCGTTCCCACCGGCGCGCCGGCCAGCATCGACCGCCTCATCCATGGCGCTCCCGCCGCCGCAGAGGCCGCCCCGGCCAAGGCGGCGGCACCGACCGGGCTGAACAAGTAGGCGCGGACAAAACCGCAGGCTCGCGCTCCGGTATCGGAGCGCGAGCCCTCACCCGCACGCCAGAACGAGGCTTCCATGCAGACGCTCCACGTCAACGGCCTTCGCCTCGCCTATCGGGAATGGGGCGCGGGGGACACGATTGTCCTCTTCATCCACGGCAATCTCGCCAGCAAGGAGTGGATCGAGCTGGCGGCCCCGCACTTCCCGCGCGGGGTGCGTACCGTGGCGGTGGACTGGCGCGGCTGCGGCGACAGCGACAAGCCGGCGCCCGCGGCCGACTTCTCCAACTACTCCATCGCGCAGCATGCCGATGACATGATCGCGGCGCTCGACGCGCTGGGCATCTCATTCTGCCATCTGGCGACGCACTCGACCGGCGGCATCATCTCCACGCGTATGATCCTGAAGCAGCCGGACCGCTTCGGCCGGGTCTTCTCTTTGTCGCCGGTCGGCCCTCAGGGCATCGACTTCAAGCCCGAGCAGTCGGCCTTCTTCGGCCAGATGAAGGAGAGCCTCGACCTCACCCGCCAGATCATGGCCGCCACCGCTCCCAGCCTGTTCGTAGACGAGACGCTGGCAAACGGCCCCGCCCGCTTCATTGCCGACGCCGGCGCGCGGGCCGACCTGTTCGACAAGATTGTCGATCAGGTCTGGGCGGTCTCCGACGGCATCTGGTTCGGTACCCCTGACACGCTGACCAGGGAGGCGAGGAGCGGCGAGCTGAAGGGGAAGATGGGCTCCATCCGCCATCCCCATCTCGTGGTCTGGGGCATGCGCGACGGTGTGATCAAGGAGGCCGACATGACGGAGATGGCGAAGGTGATGCCTGATTGCCGCTTCGTCGCCGTGCCCGGCATCGGCCACTGCATGAATCTGGAAGCGCCCGAGCTCTATGCCGGCTATTTCGGTGCTTGGTTCGGCGGGTTCTAGCTGCACCCCTGCGGGCAGCACCGTGGCGCGCAGGGCAAAGACGGCGGCTGCCAGAGCCGGCGACTCATGGCATCCATGGTGAAGGTCCAGCCCTGCCGTGCGCGAGGGCCACGCGCGTGCGGCGCACCGACCCGCGACAGCCTGCCCGCATCCCTTGAGGCGGGGGCATAGCGGCGCCTCCTCACACTCCACGGGAGATTTGCGGTCCATGCAGCCTTTCACATTCCGGGCACGCCACGCCCTTGCTCTCGCCGCCGCGCTCGTGATGGCCGGCTCGGCCGCTGTCGCACAGGAGGCGGCCAAGCCGGCCGCGCCGGCGCAGCATGTCCCGCTCCAGAAGGTCATCGGCATGCCCCATGCCGACCGGCCAATTCCCTCGCTCGCCGTCATCAACGCCGCCGGTGCCAAGCTGGACGGCGGCAAGCTCACCCTCACCGGGGTTGCCGCCAACACCATCGTCTTCGCCGACAGGCCCGTGCGCGCGGCGGGGCACGAGACGCTGGTACAGTTTCTGATGCAGTGGGACGAAGGCAAGGACAGCTTCGCTGTCGATCCGCCCAACGCCACCGTTTCCGTGCTCGGCGCAAAGCCCGGCGAAGTCTCCGATGCCGTCGTGGTGCTCAAGGCGCCCAAGCTCGAGGGAACGACGCTCACCTTCGACGTGAAGGTGCTTGAGGGCAGCCTCACGCCCGGCGGCCCGGTGGCGCTCTTCATCGATGCCTGGGCCGTGCGTGGGCCTTATGGCGGCGGCGTCGCCCATGTGGGCGGCTATGGCTACGGCTACCATGGCGGGGCCTATTACCACGCGCCGGTCTATCACGGAGCCTGGTACGCCCATCCGTACCCGGTGGCTGCCCCGGTCTATCCGGCGGGTGCGGCGGCGGCTGGATTTGCGGCGGGTGCGGCCATTACCGCGGGTGCTGCGGCAGCGGCCGCCGCTCCGCGTTGCGGCTATTACCCCTACCCGCCCTGCTACTGATCCGAATATCGGAGGCCGCAGGAGGACCTTGACCGGCGGGCACCGCATGGCCTTCATAGCCGTGCGGGCCGGGGGGCCGGCGATGGCGGGAGACCGTCCGACCGCCGGATCATTTGCGCGCGCGTCATGCGCCCGCACCGGAGCGAGCAAGCTGATGTGGGACCGCCATCCGATTCGGCTCTCGCTCGTCCATATGCTGCCCGCCATCGCCGACGACCACGGGGTGCCCCTGGCCCCGCTGCTTGGGCGGGCCGGTCTTCCCGATGCCGCGCCACCCGAGCAGTTGCTCGGCGGGGACCGCGTGGTGGCCCGCGGCCAGGTCTCCACGCTGCTGTTCCATCTCGCCCGGCGCAGCGGGGACGCTGCCATCGGGCTCGACCTCGCGGCCGCCGCCGATCCCATGCGCCTCGGCCTCGCCGGCCGCGCGCTGTTTGCCGGCCGAACGCTGCGTGAGTGCTTTGACGCCCTGCACCACCAGATGCCGGACCTGCAGGGCGGCGTCTCGGTCGCCATCGAGGAGCGGGACGGAGTCGCCCGCTGGCGGCATCGGCTGGTGGACAGCGATCCCGATCATGCGCAGGTGCTGAACGAGGGCATCGGAGCGTTTACCCTGGCAGCTCTCCGCGCCATCACGGGTGGCGATGCGGCGCCGGTCAACATGCGCTTCGCCCACCGCGCGAAGGCGCCGGCGATGCTCTACGAGGATCGGCTCAATGCCGGCGTCAGCTTCGGCTCGGGCGAGGGCATCGAGATCATCTTCGACGCGCGATGGCTCGACCAGCCGAACCTGCTGTATGCCCCGGCCCCCCAAGGCGCTGCCGCGAGCTTGCCGCCCGCGCCCGTGGCTTTCGACGACGATGCGCTGATCGCCATGGTCGATGCCCTGTTCGACAGCGCCGCGCTGTCCGGCACCCTCTCGCTGGTGGATACGGCCAGAAGCCTCGGGCTCTCCCCACGCACCCTGCAACGGCGGCTCGCCCGGCTGGGCACCTCCTACGAAGTGCAGCTGGACAGCTGGCGGCACGCGCAGGCGCGGCTGCATCTGGGCGGATCATCGCTGCCGGTGGCCTCGGTGTCGCGCGCCTTGGGCTATGGCCATCCGGCCCATTTCGTCCGGGCATTCCGGCGCTGGGAGGGCCTCACGCCGCTCGCCTTCCGGTCCGCCGCAGGTCTGGAGCGGTGAGGCGCGATGGCGCGAAATGGCAATTGAGGACCCACCGCCCCGGCCGCTAGAGCAAGAGCCGGCTCAGACCGTGGCATGTGGGGGACATGACCGGGCGCAGGCCGAGAGCGGAACGGTCGCAGACGGAGAGGTCATGCACGGGCAGAACGACTGCACCGTCGCACATCAGGGGACTGGCTCCGTCGAGCACGCACCAGCCGCGGCCGGCGATCCGGACATGATCCGGATCGCCGGCGGGCTGTTCCGCATGGGGTCGGACGATCATTATCCCGAGGAGGCGCCAGTCCATCAGGTCCATGTGGACGCCTTCCTCATGGATCGCACCCCCGTCACCAACCGCGCGTTCGCCCGCTTCGTTGAGGCAACAGGCTATGTCACCGTGGCCGAGCAGGCCCCGCGCGCAGAGGACTATCCGGGCGCCGACCCCGCCCTGCTGGTGCCGGGCTCTCTGGTGTTTAGCATGCCCGCCGATGGAGGCGACCCCGACGACTGGACACGCTGGTGGCAGTTCGTGCCCGGCGCATCCTGGCGCCACCCGCAGGGACCCGGCAGCGATCTGTCCGGCATCGCGGATCACCCCGTCGTCCACGTCTGCCACGCCGACGCAGCGGCCTATGCCGCATGGGCCGGCAAGGCGCTGCCCACGGAGGCGGAATGGGAGTTCGCGGCGCGCGGCGGGCTTGACGGCGCCGCCTTCGCCTGGGGCGACGAGCTGGCGCCCGGCGGCATCCATCGTGCCAACACCTGGCAGGGGCGCTTCCCGATGGAGAACCTTGCCGAGGATGGCTTCGTCGGGACATCGCCCGTCAACGCCTTCCCGGCCAACGGCTACGGCCTCCTCGACATGATCGGCAATGTCTGGGAGTGGACCGACGACTGGTATCGCCCGCGTCATCCCGCCCCCGCCGCGAAGGCCTGCTGCCTGCCGCGCAACCCGCGTGGCGGGACGATCGAAGACAGCCTGGAATTGGCCGCGCCCGGTCTCGCCTTGCCGCGCAAGGTGCTCAAGGCCGGCTCACACCTCTGCGCGCCAAGCTATTGCCGGCGCTATCGGCCCGCCGCGCGCCAGCCCCAATCCCTCGATACCGGCTCCGTGCATATCGGCTTCCGCTGTGTGCGGCGCTTCACCAGCTGAGAGGTTTCAAGTGACCGATCGTGATGAGATGATCGATGTGTCCGCCCCGAGCCGGCGCGACGTGCTCGCCGGCAGCGCCGGTTTCCTCGCGGCCGTCGCCGGCCTGTCGCTGCTCGCCCCGGGCGCGCGGGCGCAGGGCGCGGCGCGTCCGCACATCCTCTACATCCTCGCCGACGACTTGGGCTTCGCCGACGTGGGCTTTCACGGCTCGGACATCAGGACACCGAACCTCGACCGCCTCGCCGCCGGCGGCGCGAAGCTCTCGCAATTCTACACCCAGCCCTTGTGCACGCCGACCCGCGCGGCGCTGATGACCGGACGCTATCCCATGCGCTACGGCCTGCAGCTGGGCGTGATCCCCTCCGGCGGCACCTACGGCCTTGCCACCGACGAATTCCTGCTGCCGCAGGCGCTGAAGGACGTGGGCTACCGCACCTCCCTGGTCGGCAAGTGGCACCTCGGCCATGCGGATCGCAAATACTGGCCCCGCCAGCGCGGCTTCGACAGCTTCTACGGTCCGCTGGTGGGCGAGATCGACCATTTCAAGCACGAAGCCCATGGCGTTACCGACTGGTACCGCGACAACACGCTGGTGAAGGAAGAGGGCTACGATACCGACCTGTTCGGTGCCGAGGCCGTGCGGCAGCTGAGCGCCCACGATCCGAAGACCCCGCTCTTCCTCTATCTGGCCTTCACCGCGCCGCACACGCCTTATCAGGCGCCGCAGGCCTATCTCGACATGTACGCGCACATCGCCGACCCCTCCCGCCGCGCCTATGCGGCGATGGTCACCGCCATGGATGACCAGATCGGCAAGGTGGTGGCGGCGCTAGACGCCCGCGGTATGCGCGAGAACACGCTCATCGTCTTCCATTCGGACAATGGCGGCACCCGCAACAAGATGTTCGTGGGCGAAGGCGCGCTGGCCGGCGATCCGCCCCCCAACAACGCCCCCTATCGCGACGGCAAGGGCTCCCTCTACGAGGGCGGCACCCGCGTGGTAGCGCTCGCCAACTGGCCGGGCCGCATCAAGCCGGGGCAGGCGGATGGCGTGATGCATGTCGTGGACATGCTGCCCACCTTCGCGAAGCTCGCTGGCGCGGACCTCAAGCAGGCCAAGCCCCTCGACGGCAAGGATGCATGGGCCGCCCTGACGGCCGGCGCCCCCGGTCGCGACGAGCTGATCTACAATGTGGAGCCGACCACGGGCGGCGTGCGTCAGGGCAAGTGGAAGCTTGTCTGGCACGTGCTGCTGCCGCCAAAGGTGGAGCTGTTCGACCTTGACGCCGACCCGGAGGAGAAGACAGACCTTTCGGCGCAAAACCCGGCGAAGGTGGCCGAGCTGAAGGAGAAGGTGGTCGACCTCGCCCGCACCATGGCCCCGCCTCTGTTCTTCGCCACCGCCCTCAAGGCCACCCTCTCCGCCCCCCTCGCGACGCCCGACGCCTCGCTCTACCAGATGGAGATGGAGGACGACTGAGGCATTGCCGCCGCTG
>JAEZMT010000013.1 GCA_023442085.1 Pseudomonadota bacterium
CTCCGGCCTAAATGCTTTTGCGGAACCGGACGGGGCGGCGGATCGTTTCGATGGGAGGCGGTCACGCTCAACCTTCATCGGGTTGACGCGGAACGGCTGTGCGTTCGGGGAAGCTGGGTAACGGGCAGTCGCGGTTCGCTTCGCCGGCGTGAGGCCGCGTCCCAGCACTGTCGTTTGGTCAGGAAACCGCCTTGGACGAGATTGTCCCTTATTGCGGTCCAGCCCCAGAAGTCGTCTGGACGGCATGGAATTTTGCGCCATTGCCGCTCAGCCTAGCGGCCCTTCCGCTGGTGGCTGCAGCTTTCATCCCAGCGCCGCGCCGGGGGGCGGCCGCCTTCGCCTCCGCCATGCTGTTTGTTGCGCTCGTTTCTCCCCTGTGCGCGCTAACGGTCGCGCTGTTCGCTGCGCGGGGTCTGCATCATCTGTTTCTCATTCTCGCCGCAACGCCAGCGCTGGCCCTGGCCTTCCCCATCCGGCGGTCGGGAACGCACGTGGCCGGGTTTATCGGCCTTTCGGTGTGCCTTTGGCTGTGGCACCTGCCTGCCGCCTACACCCTGGCCTGGAACGACCCAGCCATCTATTGGCTGATGCAGGCAGGACTGGTCGGGTCGGCCTGGGCGTTTTGGTCTTATGTTCTCCAAGCGGAGCGCCCGCGTGAACGCGTTGCTGCGACCGGCTCCGTCCTGGCATTGACGGGCCAGATGGGCCTGATCGCTGCCCTGCTCACCTTCTCCCCGCGCATCCTCTTCCCGCAACACGCGCCGTTCGTAACCACCTACGGCCTCGATGCCCTCGCCGATCAGCAGCTTGCGGGCCTTGTCATGTGGGTTCCAGGAATGCTTCCGCTCGCGCTTCTCGGCGCGCTGCTCTTGCGACACAGCTGGCGGGAGCTGGCGCTGCCATGATCGCGCTTTTGAAGGCTATCCATATCGTCGCGCTAAGCCTGTGGTGCGCCGGCCTGGTCGCGCTCCCGGCCATCCTCCAGATCTATGGACGGCGCGAAGAAGTCCGAACGCAGGCGGGGTTTTCCGAATTCCGGCTGCTGGTCCACGCAGCCTATACGCGCATCGTCACCCCGGCCGCCATCGTCGCCATCGCCGCGGGGACAGTACTGATCTTCGCCCGCGGGCTGACGGCGCCCTGGCTGATGGCCAAGCTCGCTGTCGTGGCGGCCATGGTTCTCATCCACGCCTGGCTTGGTCATTTGGCGACGCGCTCGGCAGAGGAGCGCGGATCCTATTCGATGCCGCTGGCGCTCGCCTCTCTGCCAGCGAGCCTCACCTGCATGGCGGCGGTGCTTTACCTCGTCCTCGCCAAGCCCGATCTGCAGCCCCTGATCGAAGCCCTGCCGCGCGACCTGCGTGTGCCTCAGGGGCGTTCGATCCCCTCGACCCTTGTGCCGATTTGATAATCGAAAACCAGCTTGCCGCCATGCCAGCCCGTCAGCGCGGTCATGCCCGCCGCGAGCAGCGACAGAGCGAGCCCGACCGGCAGCACCGCGCCTTCCGGATCGCCGATGCGGATGATCCAGTTCGCGCCGAGGATCGAGAGCAGCATCACGGCGAGGATGAAATGCGTCCAGCTTGCGGAGCGGTTCCGGATGCCGCGGACCAGCAGCAACTCGGCCGTGCCGGTGATGCCCGCGAGCACGCCGAGAGCGAAGGCGCCGAAGATCGCGTACCCGGCCGCCTCCGCCCAGAAGCCGTTTCCGGTCCACATATAGAGGAGGTCGGCACCAAGCGTGCTGAAGGTCAGGGCGATCGGAAAGGCGACGAGCATTGCGTGAAGCGGGTGGCCTGCCAGAGCGATCCGGGTTTCGGTATCCTGCAAAGCTCGGCGTTCGGCCAGCGGGTCGGTCAGTTCGGGTCGTATATCCATAGGAGATCCGCGGCTCCGCCTTCTGCGGTCAAGTATGGAGCCCTGCTGACGGTTCCCCTTTTGCTGGCAGCATGCCAAGGCCCGCTGTCCACGCTCTCCCCTTCCGGTCCCGTCGCGCAGGAGATCGCCTGGCTGCTGAGGGTGATGCTCGCCGGCGCCGCGGCGCTCACGCTCCTGGTCCTCGCGATGGTCGCGATCGGCTTCGGCCGCCCGCGCGAAATCCTCGAGAAGCGCTGGACCGTGGGGCTCGGCGTCATGTTTTCCCTGACCGTCCTGACCGTGCTGCTCGGAGCGGCGCTCTTCGTGGGGGAGCGGATTCTGCCGCACGGGACGGCGCTCGAAGTGCGCGCCCATGCCCGGCAATGGTCGTGGACGTTCACCCATCCCGGAGCGGGCGGTCCCGTGAACACGGACGCCGTCCTGCACATTCCGGCCGGCCAACCGGTGGACGTCCTCATCACTTCCGAGGATGTCATCCACTCCTTCTGGGTGCCACAGCTCGGTGGAAAGATGGATGCGATCCCGGGGCGGCAGAACCGCCTCCGCATTGAGGCGGACCGCCCGGGCACCTACGACGGCGTCTGCGCCGAGTTTTGCGGGCTGGATCATGTGGAGATGCGCTTTCGCGTCATTGCCCACGATCCCGCCGACTGGCCGCCCCGCGCGCAGGAGGCCCGCCCATGACAACACCCGTCTCCGGCGACACCGGCACTTCTCCCCCCGGCAATGCACCCCGCGAGGCCCTTCTCCTGCATCGTGAGCTGGACAGGGTCTGGCGCAACGATCCGGGGCTATGGGGCCAGATCACCGCAGTAAGCCACACCACGCTCGGGCTGCGCTTCATGGCGACGGCTTTCGTGTTTTTCGGCATCGGTGGCATCCTCGCCATGCTGATCCGGGCGCAGTTGTCGACCCAGCACAGCGCCTTCCTCGACAAGGCCATCTACAACCAGTTCTTCACGATGCACGGCAGCATCATGATGTTCCTGTTCGCCATACCGCTCCTGGAAGGGCTGGCGATGTATCTGCTGCCGAAGATGCTCGGCACGCGCGATCTGGCTTTCCCCCGCCTCTCCGCGCTCGGCTACTGGTGCTATCTGCTCGGCGGAACGATCCTCGTCGTGGCCCTGCTGGCCGGGGTAGCGCCTGGCGAAGGCTGGTTCATGTACACGCCTTTGTCGGGGCGCACCTATTCGCCGGGTGTCAATGCCGACATCTGGTTGCTGGGCGTCACTTTCGTCGAGATTTCAGCGCTCTCGGCGGCGATCGAGCTGTTGGTCTCGATCCTGCGCCTGAGGGCGCCCGGGATGAAGCTGACGCAGATGCCGCTGTTCGCCTGGTACATTCTGGGAACCGCGGCGATGATGCTGGCCGGCTTTCCCCCGCTTATCCTCGGTTCAGTGCTGCTGGAGCTGGAACGCGCTTTCGGCTGGCCCTTCTTCGATCCGGACCGGGGCGGCGATCCGCTGCTGTGGCAGCACCTCTTCTGGCTGTTCGGCCATCCGGAGGTCTACATCATCTTCCTGCCGGCCGCGGGCGTGCTCTCCACCGTCATTCCGGCGCTGTGCCGCACGCGGATCGTCGGCTACGG
>JAEZMT010000119.1 GCA_023442085.1 Pseudomonadota bacterium
GCTTCGTCTCTCCGTGCGTCCTGCCTCTGGTGCCGCCCTATCTGTGCTTCCTCGGCGGCAGCACGCTGGACGACCTCGCCGGTGCCGAGCCGGTGAAGGAGGTGGAGCGGCGGGCGCTGGTCGGCGCCGCCCTTTTCGTCGCGGGCTTCAGCGTGGTTTTCGTGGCGCTGGGGGCGGGCGCCTCGGCCATCGGCGACCTTCTGCGTGCGCATCTGGATGTGCTGTCCATCATCGCTGGCATCGCAATCATCATCATGGGTCTCAATTTCCTCGGCGTGTTCCGCATCCATCTGCTGCACCGCACGGCGCGCGCGCATGTGCATGCGCCGACGGGACTGTGGGGCGCCTTCGTGATGGGCCTCGCCTTTGCCTTCGGCTGGACGCCCTGCCTCGGCCCGGTGCTCGGGGCCATCCTCGCGGTGGCGGGGTCGGAGGCGACCGTCTCCAAGGGTGCGGGGCTGCTGGCCATCTATTCGCTGGGCCTTGGCGTGCCGTTCCTTGCCGCGGCATTCGCGGTGCGGCCGTTCCTGCGCGGCCTCGTTCACATGCGCAAGATGCTGCCGGTGGTGGAGAAGGCCATGGGCGCGTTGCTGGTGCTCACCGGCATCGCCTTCATGTCCGGCTGGATCGCCCATGCGAGCTACTGGCTGATCGAGACCTTCCCCTCGCTCTCGACCATCGGCTGAGGAGATTGCGCGTTCGCGGGGCTTCCGGAATACTCCGCGCCCCGAACCCTTTCCCGCGCGCCGGCGCAATGCCGGACCTTCCCGCGCACGCATGAAGCCACCAGAGGCAATCCCATGAAGATCACCTGGTACGGCCACGCCGCCTTCCGGCTCGATTTCGCCGACAAGGCCGTCCTCATCGATCCCTTCTTCACCGGTAACCCCAGCTTCCACTCCACCGTGGAGGAAGCCTCTCGTGGGGTGACGCACATTCTGCTCACCCACGGCCACGGCGACCATATCGGCGACACGCTCTCGCTGGTGGAAGATGCGGCCGACGCCAGCCAGACGCTGCCGGTGGTCGCCAATCCCGAGCTGTGCGCCTACCTCTCTGCCAAGGGCGCCGGCAATGCGCCGCAGATGATGAACACCGGCGGCAAGATCGATCTCGGCGGCTTCAGCGTCACCATGGTGCGCGCCGACCATTCCTCGGGCGGGCCGGCGGCGCCGTCCGAATATCTCGGCAACCCCACCGGCCTGATCATCAAGGCGCCGGGCGAGCCGACCGTGTGGCACATGGCCGATACGGACATCTTCTCCGACATGGCGCTCCTGTGCGAAATCCACGCGCCGAAGGTGGTGTTCATCCCCATCGGCGATCGCTTCACCATGGGCCCCGAGGTGGCCGCGCTGGCGGTGAAGCGCTTCCTACCGGGCGTGGAGATCGTGGTACCGATCCACTACGGCACCTTCCCCATCCTGGTGCCGGATGCCTCCGCCTTCGTCGAGGCGCTGAAGGGCCACCCGGTGAAGGTGGTGGTGCCCGAGAGCGGCGGTTCGTTCGAGGTCTGAGCGGGACGGGCCTTCGGCCCTCCCCATTGCGTCCCGGCGCCCGCAAGGCTAGGCCTTGCCGCGATGACAGAAGGCTCAAGATCGGCCGCATGAGCGAACACACCGTCCGTACCGCCATCTATGGCGGCTCCTTCGATCCGCTCACCAACGGCCATCTGGACGTGGTGCGCTCCGCATGTCGCCTCGCCGACCGGCTGGTGCTGGCGGTGGGCATCCATCCCGGCAAGGCGCCGCTGTTTGCCGCCGAGGAGCGGCTCGCCATGCTGCGCGAGGTGTGCGGGCCGGTGGCGGCGGAGGAGAATGCGACGCTCGAAGCCGTCACCTTCGACAACCTCATCATCACCACCGCCCAGCAGCTCGGCGCCACGCTGCTCATCCGCGGCCTGCGCGACGGCACGGACCTCGATTACGAGATGCAGATGGCCGGCATGAACGGCACGCTGGCACCCGGCATCCAGACGGTGTTTCTGCCGGCCTCGCCCCGCGTGCGCCCCATCACTGCCACTCTGGTGCGGCAGATCGCATCCATGGGCGGGGATGTCTCCGCCTTCGTGCCGCCGCAGGTGCTGGCGCGGCTCGATGCCAAGTTCAAGCGATAGCGCCCTCATTCGCCGCCGCGCCCATGCGGCCAAACCGCCCCGAGGCCGGGGCTTTCCGGGAGAGACCCATATGACGCGCCTATTCGGCCGCTTCCTCGCCGCAGCCTTCGTCGTGCTCGCCTTCGCGCTGCCGGCGGCGGCGCAGACCAAGCAGGAGGCAGAGAACATGCTTTATCTCGACACGGCCTACGGGCGGGTCGTTATAAAGTTGCGCCCCGATCTCGCTCCCAAGCACGTCGCGCGCATCAAGGAACTCACCCGCACGGGCTTCTATAATGGCGTGCCGTTTCACCGGGTGATCGCCGGCTTCATGGCGCAGACCGGCGATCCCACCGGCACCGGCACGGGCGGCTCTGGGCAGAAATTGGCGGCGGAATTCACCAACACCCCCTTCACGCGCGGCGTCGTCGGCATGGCGCGGGCTTCCTCGCCCGATAGCGCCGATTCCCAGTTCTTCATCATGTTCGACTCCGCCCCGAGCCTGAACGGCCAGTACACGGTGGTCGGCCAGGTGGTGTCGGGCATGGAGTTCGTCGACAAGATCAAGAAGGGCTCCGGTGCTGGCGGCACGGTGTCCAATCCCGACAAGATCGTGAAGATGCAGGTCGCCGCCGACGCCAAGTGAGGCGCGGACAGAAGATGCCCCGCTGCGGCCGGCTCAGCCGCCGCAGCAAATTCCCCGACCGGCGCCGATGCGCTGCAAGTGAAGGAAAAGATTGATGAGCGATGAAGTCCTGATCCTCGAAACCACCAAGGGGCCGGTGACCATTGCGTTCCGCCCCGATCTGGCCCCCGGCCACGTCGCCCGCATCAAGGAGCTGGTCTCCCAGGGCTTCTATAACGGCGTGCCGTTCCACCGCGTGATCGAGGGCTTCATGGCCCAGACCGGCGATCCGACTGGCACCGGCATGGGCGGCTCGGGCAAGAAGCTGAAGGCGGAATTCAACGCCCAGCCCCACGTGCGCGGCACTTGCTCCATGGCCCGCGCGCAGAACCCCGATTCCGGCGACAGCCAGTTCTTCATCTGCTTCACCGACGCGCGCTTCCTCGATCGCCAGTACACCGTGTGGGGCGAGGTGATCGACGGCATGGACAACATCGACCAGATCAAGCGCGGCGAGCCCGTGAAGGATCCGGACAAGATCGTCACCGCCAAGCTCGCCCCCAAGGCGGCGTGAAGTCCGGCCATCACGGCCGCCTGAAACAAGAAGGGCGCCCGCCGGGGCGCCCTTTTTCGTTCCGCCGAAGCGCCGGCCTCAAACCTCGTTGACCACGCGCGGGCGGGCGTTCTTTAGGTAGGGCGGCTTCGGGATCGACGCATGGGCGGAGCGCAGCGCGGCCGCCCAGCGCTCGCGCAGATCGTGGAAATAGGGCTCTCCGGGCTCGATGCGGTAGATCAGCTCGGAGCGCAGCGTGTCCGGCGTCACCACCATGACGTCGATGGGCAGGCCGACGCCGAGATTGGAGCGCATGGTGGAATCCATGGAGATGAGGCTGGATTTCAGCGCCTCGGAAATCTCCATGTCGTAATTCACCGCCCGGTCCAGTACCGGCTTGCCGTATTTGTGCTCGCCGATCTGCAGGAAGGGCGTATCCTGCGTGCATTCGATGAAATTGCCGGCGGAATAGACCATGTAGAGCCGCAGGCTATCCCCCGCGATCTGGCCGCCGAGCAGGAAGGACACGTCGAAGCTGACGTTGGACTGCTCCATGAAAGGCCCGTTCACGCGATGCACCTGCCGGATGGCGGTGCCGACCAGCTGGGCCGCCTGGAACATGGTCCGGCAGTCGCGCAGCTGGCGCCGCTCGCCCATCTCGTGATCTTCCACACCTTCGTGCAGCATGCTGACGACCGACTGGGAGACGGACAGGTTGCCAGCCGTGGCCAGGCCCAGCACGTGATGGCCCGGCTCCTCGAAAATGTGGAGCTTGCGGAAGGTGGAAATGTTGTCGAGGCCCGCATTGGTCCGCGTGTCGGCGATCAGCACCAGACCGTCACGGACCAGAACCCCACAGCAATACGTCATCGCCTGTCCCCAGATTGGCGGGGGGACTATAGCGACCCGCC
>JAEZMT010000154.1 GCA_023442085.1 Pseudomonadota bacterium
GTCCACGAAGGTGTGGGAGGGCAGCTCCGCCCGCGTCCTCGGCATGCCGAAGCGCCGCACGTAGTCGGGGGCCGCATAGAGCGCGAGGCGGAAGGCGCCGATCTTGCGCACCGCGAGCCGCTGGCCCTGCGGCGGCACGAAGGAGATGGAGATATCCGCCTCGCGCTTGGTGAGATTGATGAGGTGGCGCTCGGTGACCAGTTCGACCACCAGGCCCGGCTCCTTCTCCGCCAGTTCAGCGAAGCGCTCGGCAAGATAGAAGGCGCCGATGCCCTCCATGGAGGCGACGCGCACATGCCCGCGCGGCGCGCTCGGCGCCGCCTGCAAGGTCTCTTCGACCCCCACCGCCTCCTGCTCGATGCGCTCGGCCACGGCAAACAGGCGATGACCCGGCTCGGTCAGCACGAAGCCGTCGGGCTTGCGGTCGAACAGCTTGAGGGACAGGTCCTTCTCCAGCTCGCTGATGCGGCGGGAGACCGTCGTATGGTCCACCTTCAGCCGCCGCGCCGCCGGCATCAGCCGGCCCTGCCGCGCCAGTTCGAGGAAGAAGATCAGGTCGTTCCAGTTGAACATGGCTGAAGGTCCGCGCGCCCCGCTCTGGTGATAGCAGCAGCCGACGCGCCGCCCAACTCCGCCCCGGTTGCAGGGTAAGGTCAGGCGAAGACACGAGCGCGCGGATCGGTTAAGCCTTGCGCCCCGCCCTCCCGTCGCCCCACGGATCGCTCATGCCGGTGAATGACACGCTCGACGCCTTCGTCTCCCATGGCCACTTCGAGCTTGCCCCCACGGGCGTGGGGCCGCTCGAGGGCCTCGCCTTCGCGCTGAAGGACCTGTTCCATGTGGCCGGCGTGCCCACGGCGGCGGGGAGCCCGGCGTGGCTGGCGAGCCATCCTATGCCGACCGAGACTGCGCCGGTGGTGGACCTGCTGCTCGGCGCCGGCGCGCGTCTTGTGGGCAAGACCCATACGGACGAGATGGCCTGGAGCCTCAACGGCGAAAACCACCATTACGGCACGCCCATCAACCCCGCCGCGCCGGAGCGCATTCCCGGCGGCTCCTCCTCCGGCTCGGCTTCGGCCACGGCCGGCGGGCTGGTGGATTTCGCCATCGGCTCGGACACCGGTGGCTCGGTGCGGCTGCCGGCGAGCTATTGCGGCCTGATCGGGCTGCGGCCGACCCACGGGCGCATCCCCATCGACGGCGCCGTGCCGCTGGCGCCCTCCTATGACACGGTGGGCTGGTTCGCCCGCGATGCGGAGACGTTTGCAAAGGTCGGCGCGGTTCTGCTGGGAAACGCTAAGCCTACGCCCGCGCCGCGGCTTCTCCTCGCCCGCGACCTGTTCGAGGCGGCGGGGCCGAAGGTGTCGGCGGCGCTGGCGCCGGCCCTGGCGCGGATCACGGCCCTCCATGGGGCGGCGGAGGAGGTGGACGTGGCCCATGGCGCGCTGCCCCACTGGCGCAATGCCTTCCGCATCCTGCAATCGGCCGACGCCTGGGCAGCGCACGCCGACTGGGTGCGCGCCGCCCAGCCGGACTTCGGCCCAGGCGTGAAGGAGCGTTTTGCCGCCGCAGCCACCCTCGATCCCACCGAGGTGGCCGAGGCGCGCGCCCTGCGGGACGAGGTGCGGGCGCGGATCGACGCGCTCCTGGGTGAGGACGGCATTCTCCTCCTGCCCACCGCCCCCGGCATCGCGCCCCTGCGCGGCACGCCACTTGCCGACCTTGAGGCCTTCCGCGCCCGGGCCATCGAGCTTCTGTGCCTCTCCGGCCATGCCGGGACGCCGCAGATCTCGCTGCCGCTGGCGACGCTGGGCGGCTGCCCGCTCGGCGTCTCAGCCATGGCGCCGCGCGGCAAGGACGAGATGCTGCTCGCCCTCGCCCGCGCGCTCGGCTGAAACAGACCCTAGTTCTTCCGTCCGGATGGAGCGCCGGCCACGTACTGGATGGCGCGATGAATCAGCTCGGCGAGATTCGTTGCGCCGAGCTTGGCCTTCAGCTGGGAGCAGGTGTTGGCCACCGTCTTGTAGCTCACGCCCAGTTCGTCGGCGATCTGGCCATAGGCCTTGCCTTCGGCCAGCAGCGCCAGCGCCTGCAGTTCGCGCGGGGTGAGATCGGCCATCACGCCGCTGCGTCCGCGCGTTCCCAGCAGAGCCACCTCCAGCGCCAGGTCATGGCTGATGTAGGGCTGGCCGCGCCGCACCTTCTCGAAGGCTTCGATGAGGTCGTCGGGCGAGGTGTCCTTCAGCAGATAGCCGGTCGCCCCCGCCTCCAGCGCACGGCTGGCGATCACCGGGTCGGCGTGCATGGAGAAGACCAGGATCGGCATGCGCGCCGCCTGCGCCCGCAGCCGCCGCACCAGAGCGAGGCCGGCGAGACCGCTGCCGTTGAGGGCGAGGTCCACGATCACCACATCCGGCCGCTTGCGCCGGAACAGGCGATAGCCGGCGAGCGCCGTCTGCGCCTCCATCAGGTCACTGACGCCCGCATCCTCCAGCAGATGCCGGCAGCCTTGCAGCACGATGGGGTGGTCGTCGATAAGGAGAACGCTGGTCATACCGGATGCCCTGGCCCTGAACGCACACGCCCGCCCCCGGCGGAGGCCGGGGATACCGGTGCAGCATGCCCCAACGGGATCGGAAGCTCCACCAAAAGGCGCGCGCCGCCCTGGGTGCCCCGCTCCAGCCGGCACGTGCCGCCCAGCGCGCGGACCCGTTCCGTCATCCCCGAAAGACCGTGACCGACCTTTGGAAGGGCCGGCGGCCCCTCCCCGTCGTCCGCGACGACCAGACGCAGCAGCGCCCCCGCGCCGCGCCGCCCCTCTTCGCCCACGGTGATGTGCACCGAGCGGGCATTGCCGTGCTTGAGGGCATTGGTGATGCCCTCCTGCGCGCAGCGATAGACGGTGGCGTCGAAGGACGGCTCGTAATGATCCGCAAGCCCCCCGCACTCCAGCGCGAATCGCCGCTCGGGATCATGCTGGCGGAAATCCGCGACGAGGCTGGAAAGCACGTCCTTGAGCGGCACATGGCCAAGCGCCGCTGGGCGGATGCGGGCGAGGAGGCGGCGGTTGGCCACTTGCATCCGCTCCACGATCTCGATCAGGCTCCTTGCCCGTGTCACCATGCGCTCGGCATTCTCGGCCGGTGCCGTGGCGGCAAGGCGGGCGAGCGAATCGGCGCTGGCCTTCAGGCCGAACATGAGCGGCCCGAGCTCGTCGTGCAGGTCGCCGGCGATCTGGCGCCGCTCGTCCTCCTGCAGGCTCACAAGGCGGGCATAGAGGTGGGCATTCTCCTCGCGGGCGGCGCCGAGGGTCTCGGCGAAGGCATTGAAGCGCTCCGCCACCTCGGCCAATTCACGGGTGCGCGGCGGCTCGACGCGGCAGGCGAATTCGTTGTGCTCCAGTTCGTCGAGCCCATCGCGAAAGCGGGAGAGATCGCGCCGCACCTGTCCCAGCGCCACAAACAGGGCCGTGAGAATCGCGAAATTCACCGCGAGGGCGACGCTGGCGAAATCGAACACGTCGTCCCAGACCTCGGCCACCTCGTCGTCCGGCACGCCCTCGATGCGGACGCGACCGATGAGGACCCCATCCGCAACGACGTCCACGCGGCGGGTTACCTGCGACACGCCGATCAGCCGGGCGAACCAGGACGGCGCGGCCCCGGTATTGGCCGGCGGGCCATCGGCCGGCAGCGCGGCCGGGCGCCCGTCCGGCCCCTCCAGGGAGATGCGCACGTGGCGGAGGTGGCGCAGATGCGGCGGGAAGGCTGCGGCCAGGGTGGTGCCCGGCTCCGTGGCGACGCGCTCGGCCACCTCGCGGACCATGTTCTCGGCCATCTCGATGGATGCCACCATCTCGCGTCCCGCCGCCACCCGTGCATTCACCACCACCACAGCGCCAGCCACCACGGCGGCGACCAGATTGATGGCGAGCACGGCGCCGAGCACGCGGGTGCGCAGCGATACCCGGCGCGAACCGGCCTGCGATGCGCCCGCGTTTCCCGCGTCGGCGATGCCCGGCGACACCGCTGCGGGCGGGGCGTGGTGGACGCTCATCGTGTCCTCCGTTCGGCCGCCGGCGCGGCAAGCGCGGCGATGGCCTCCTCGCGGCTCAACCCGCCGGCGCGCAGATTGAAGTAGTGCTGGCACAGATCACTATAGCCGATCCGCCCGACTGCGCGACCGACCGTGATGAAGCCACCCAGCAGCATCTGCGGGCTCTCGTCCACCGACATTTCGTCGAGCATGCGCTTCAGTTGCAGCGTGCGGTTGGCGAGCATGCGGCGGTTCTCGTCGAAGACCGCATCGGCCTCGGCGAGCAGCGCCGCGATCTCGGCCACGGCCTGCGGGGAGGCGGGCGGCGCGCCCTTCGGCATGGCGCGCGTGGCGAGAAACACTTCGGGCGCGGTGTCGTCGCCCATATCCAGCCATTCGCGCGATCCCGCCCCCCGCGCCGTGACGATCCGGGCAGCGGAAGGCCCGACGCCCTCCTTCGCTGCCTCTTGCGGCGCGGATGCCTGACTGGACGCGACCGGCCGCCGCTCGTCCTCCTCGCCACAGGAAGCCAGTGCCAGTGCGCCCAGCGCCGCGGCGATGCAAAGGGCGCGGGCGCGGCCGGTGACCCACCCATGGTCGGGCGTCCACCGATCAGGCCCCGTCCAAGCATTCCAGCGCGCTGATTTTGCCGGAAGATCGGATGACTTCACGGCTTTCCCAGCTGATCCGCGGACGAGGCTCTCTGAATATTTTCTCAGAACAAGATGCATCAGAATCCATCTTCGCGAAACACCATGGATATAAACCACGACTTGCTTGGGAGAAGCACGACTAAAACCAAATCCGCACGCCGGACACGACGCAGCCCAGCCTCGCAAACTCCATACTTATCATAAACTTATGGAAGTTCGGCAACTGCCTTTGCCAAGTGTTCCCAGAACGAATTGCCGAATGATCGGCAGACAAAGGTTCTGATACGGCTTCAACTGACCGCACACAAGATAACGAACCATAAGAATTCAATAAGAAAAAGAAGAAACGGGTCACAGGTCGCAATCGGAGGACGACCGCCACCCTGGCCAACACCATCTCTGCTGTCGCGCAAGGTGCGATGCCCGCTCTTCCGGGTTCGGAACAGCTGGCCGAGCCCGTGCGTGCCGGCGGAGGGGAAGCTCCCGCTTCCGCGCCGCTCCCGCAGCCATCCGGCCGTTCGGGGCACGCAGGAGTGCGGGAGGGACAAGTCCAACCGAGTGAGGAACCACCCAAGGAAACGCCAAATGACGAGATTGTTTTCTTCCGTCTCCCTCTGTGCCGTGTCGCTCGCCCTGGCGGCGGGATCGGCGGCCGTCAGTCCGCAGGCGCTCGCCAACGACAAGCTCGTCGAAATCGCCAAGAGCGACGAGAATTGGCCGATGACCGGCAAGAACTACGACGCCAACAATTACAGCCCGCAGAAGCAAATCAACAAGGCGAACGTGAAGCAGCTTCGCGCCGCCTGGTCCTTCTCCACCGGCGTGCTGTCGGGCCACGAGGGCACGCCGCTCGTCGTCAACAACGTCATGTACATCCACTCGCCCTATCCGAACACGACGTTCGCGGTGGGACTGGACGATCCCGGCCACATCCTGTGGCAGCACAAGCCCAAGCAGAACCCCACCGCCCGCGCGGTCGCCTGCTGCGACGTGGTGAACCGCGGCCTCGCCTATTGGCCCGGCGACGGCAAGACCCCCGCCCTCATCCTCAAGACCCAGCTCGACGGCCACATCGTGGCGCTGAATGCCGAGACCGGCGCCGAATACTGGAAGCTTGAGAATTCCGACATCAAGGTCGGCTCCACGCTCACCATCGCGCCCTATGTGGTCAAGGACACGGTGCTGGTGGGCTCCTCGGGCGCCGAGCTCGGCGTGCGCGGCTACGTCACCGCCTATGACGTGAAGACCGGCGCGCAGAAGTGGCGCGCCTATGCCACCGGCCCGGACGAGCAGGTGAAGCTCGCCGATGACTTCAACAAGGCCAATCCCCAGTACGGCCAGAAGGGCCTCGGCACCGGCACCTGGGAAGGCGACGCCTGGAAGATCGGCGGCGGCACGAACTGGGGCTGGTACGCCTTCGATCCCGGCACCAACATGATCTACTACGGCTCCGGCAACCCCGCGCCGTGGAACGAGACCATGCGTCCCGGCGACAACAAGTGGACCATGACAATCTGGGGCCGCGACATCGACACGGGCGAGGCGCACTTCGGCTACCAGAAGACCCCGCACGACGAATGGGACTACGCCGGCGTCAACGTCATGATGCTCTCCGAGCAGAAGGACAAGACCGGCAAGATGCGCAAGCTCCTGACGCATCCGGACCGCAACGGCATCGTCTACACCCTCGACCGTACCGACGGCACGCTGATCTCGGCGGACAAGATCGACGATACGGTGAATTGGGTGAAGCAGGTGGATCTGAAGACCGGCCTGCCCCAGCGCGATCCCGAATATGCGACGCGGATGGACCACAAGGGCCGCGACATCTGCCCCTCGGCGATGGGCTACCACAATCAGGGTCACGACAGCTACGACCCCGAGCGTCAGTCCTTCTTCATGGGCATCAACCACATCTGCATGGACTGGGAGCCCTTCATGCTCCCCTACCGCGCGGGCCAGTTCTTCGTCGGCGCCACGCTGTGGATGTATCCCGGCCCGAAGGGCAACAAGCAGACCTATGAAGGTCTCGGCCAGGTGAAGGCCTACGACGCCATCAACAACAAGTACAAATGGGAAGTGATGGAGCGCTTCGCGGCCTGGGGTGGCACGCTTGCCACCGCCGGCGGCGTGATGTTCTACGGAACGCTGGACGGATTCATCAAGGCCCGCGACAGCGACACCGGTGAGCTGCTGTGGAAGTTCAAGCTGCCGTCCGGCGTCATCGGCCATCCCATGACCTACACCCACAAGGGCGTGCAGTACGTCGCCATCTATTATGGCGTCGGCGGCTGGCCGGGCGTGGGCCTGGTGTTCGACCTCAACGATCCCACCGCCGGCCTCGGCTCCGTGGGCGCGTTCAAGCAGTTGCAGAACTACACTCAGATGGGTGGCGGCGTGATGGTGTTCTCGCTCGACGGCAAGGGCCCCTACGACGACCCGAAGG
This sequence comes from Pseudomonadota bacterium, assembly GCA_023442085.1. Lineage (GTDB taxonomy): Bacteria > Pseudomonadota > Alphaproteobacteria > Rhizobiales > Xanthobacteraceae > Xanthobacter. The sequence goes on from JAEZMT010000154.1 coordinate 7,135, forward strand.
TGGGTGAATACGCTTCCGGCGGCTGACCTCCGACAACCGCCCCTTGCCGGCCGCCGTCACCCCGGCGGCGGCCGGTTTCTTCTTTGGCAACACGCGCATCATCGCCGCC
>JAEZMT010000156.1 GCA_023442085.1 Pseudomonadota bacterium
TGATCCGGGGCGGCCGTGTCGGCGCCCGCCTTCTTCCTCGGTGCCATCAGGCCTCGTCCTTCTCCCAAACGCCCTCGCGGACGAGGAAGGCGGCAGCGGCCGCCTTCTGTGCATTCTGCTTGGAGGCACCATCCGCCTGCGCTGAAGCGAGGCCGGGCAGATCCACCGCCACGGTGAAGCGGGGCGCGTGGTCCGGTCCGGATCGCATCACCTCGCGATAGACGGGCGGGGGCAGGCCCCGGGCCTGCGCCCATTCCTGCAGCACGGTCTTGGCATCACGCAGCGGCCGACGCGGCGCCTCCAGCCGGGGACGCCAGAAGCGCTCCACCAGCGCGTGCGCGGCCTCATAGCCGCCATCGAGGAAAACCGCCGCCACCACGCCCTCGGCCACATCGGCGAGAATGGCGCGGCGCTTGTGCGCGCCGGACTGGCTCTCGCCGGGGCCGAGGCGAATGAAGGGGCCGAGGTCCATGTCCTCGGCGACTTCCGCGCAGGCTTCCTCGCGCACGAGCTCGGCGAGCCGGCGGGACAACTCCCCCTCCTCCCCTTCCGGAAAGGCGAGATAGAGCATGTGCGAGACCACCGAGCCGAGCACGTGGTCGCCCAGGAATTCCACCCGCTGGTAGGAGCGCAGGCGCGGTGCCTCGCCCTTCACGGCGCTGATGTGGGACAGGGCCAGCTCAAGGATGGAGCGATCGCGGAAGCGGTAGCCGATCCGCTCCTCGAGATGGGCGAGATCCCGCCCCGCGCCGTTCAATGCACCCGCGTGAACAGCCGATCCCATCGCACCGTCCAAGGCCATGTCCAAACCTGCCACGCGCTCGCGCCCTCGTCGATGGAGAAGAAGATCAGCTGCGCCTTGCCGATGAGATTCTCGAACGGAACATAGCCCACCTGGCTCAGCACGCGGCTGTCGGCGGAATTGTCCCGGTTGTCGCCCATCATGAAGAAGTGGCCGAGCGGAACCTCATAGACGGGGGTGTTGTCGTAGAAGCCGTTGTCCACCAAGTCGAGGGTCTCATAGGAGACGCCGTTGGGCAGCGTCTCGCGCCAGCGCTTCACCGGCACCCTGCGGCCCGAGCCGTCGTCCTCGGTCACGTCCGACAGGCGCTCGCGTTTCACCGGCACGCCATTGATGTGGAGGAGGCCGCCAATCATCTGGATCTTGTCGCCGGGCATGCCGACGACGCGCTTGATGTAGTCGGTCTCGTTATCCTTCGGCAGCTTGAACACCACCACGTCGCCCCGCGTGGGCTCCGAGCCGAAGATGCGGCCGGAGAACAGGTTGGGCGAGAACGGAATCGAGAAGTGGGAATAGCCGTAGCTGTACTTGGACACGAACAGGTAGTCGCCGATCAGGAGCGTATCCTTCATCGACCCCGATGGGATGTTGAACGGCTGGAACAGGAAGGTGCGGATCACCAGCGCGATCAGCAGCGCATGGACGATCACCCGGACGGTTTCGAGGGTGCCGCCGTCCTTCTTGGAATCGCTGTTCGCGGTCATTGGTATCCAAGGTTTCCCAAATGAGGCGCAGCGTAAGGCAAACTGCGCCGAAACTGAGGAGATACCGGCAGATGCGCGCCGGCCTCTACAGGCGAGACCGCCCCTATAGAGGCTTCCCGGCCTCGCGGCAACGCGCCCGCCCCACCTGCTCCAGCGTCAGGCGCCGGAGCGCGGCACCGCCGAGATGATGACATGGGCGGCCGTCAGCGGCCCTTCGTCCGTGAGGGAGAGGTGGATGCGCGGCTCATATCCCTCCGGCACCATCTCCGCCAGCCGCCGCGCCGCGCCGCCCGTGAGCACCAGCGTCGGCTGGCCGGACGGCAGGTTCACGACGCCCATGTCGCGCCAGAAAACGCCCCGGCTCAGCCCGGTGCCGAGCGCCTTGGCGCAGGCCTCCTTGGCCGCGAAGCGCTTGGCGTAGGTCTCCGCCCTGAGCTTGCGCCGATCCGCCTTCGCCCGCTCCAGCGGCGTGAAGACGCGGTTGAGGAACCGGTCGCCAAACCGCTCGATGGATTTGGCGATGCGGCGCGCATCAGAGAAGTCGGAGCCGATACCGAGGATCATGCCGCCGCGTCCGCTGCTGCAGCGCGCCCGGCGGCGATGGCCGCCCGCATGGTGCCGATGGCCGCCTCCAGCCCGACGAAGATGGCCTCGCCGATGAGGAAATGGCCGATGTTCAGCTCGACGATCTCGGGAAACGCGGCGATGCGTTCCGCCGTCGCATAGTCGAGCCCATGGCCGGCATGGACCTCAAGCCCGAGGGCATGGGCCTGCCGCGCGCCGGCCTTCAGCCGCGCGAACTCGGTCTCGGCTTCCGCCGTGCGGCCTTCCGCCACCGCATCGCACCAGCCGCCGGTGTGCAGTTCCACGATGTCGGCGCCGAGCGCGGCGGCGGCCGCGATCTGCCGCTCCTCCGCCGCGATGAAGAGCGAGACGCGGATGCCGGCCGCCTTCAGCCGGGCGATGCGCGGGCCGAGTTCGGGCGCCAGGCCCGCCGCGTCGAGCCCCCCCTCGGTGGTGCGCTCCTCCCGCCGCTCGGGCACGAGGCAGCAGGCGTTGGGCCGGACGGAGAGGGCGATGCCCACCATCTCCTCCGTGGCGGCCATCTCGAAATTGAGCGGCAGGTCGATATCCGCCTTCAGCCGCGCCATGTCCGCGTCGCGGATATGGCGGCGATCCTCCCTTAGATGGGCCGTGATTCCATCCGCGCCCGCGGCGGCGGCGAGGAGGGCGGCGCGCACCGGATCGGGCAGGAGGCCGCCTCGCGCATTGCGCACAGTGGCCACGTGGTCGACGTTCACCCCCAGCCGCACCCGCTCCAGCACCGCCATTCGCTTGCTCCCGTCCGCGCCGGCCTCAGCCGTTCACGCGCTCCACCTGCGAGACTACCTCGCGGGCCTTGAGATCGGCGATGATGGCGTTGAGGTGCCTGAGGTCGAACACCTCCACGTCGATCACCATCTCGTGGAAATCGGCTGATCGGGCATGCATCTGCAGCCCGTCGATATTGCCGCCCCGGTCGCCGATGGCGCCTGCGATCTGCGCCAGCGAACCGGGTGCGTTGCGGGCGGTGACGATGATGCGGGCGGGGAACCGTCCCTCGGACAGCTCGTCCACATCCCAGCGCACGTCAAGCCAGCGCTCGGGCGCATCCTCGAAGCCCTGCAGCGAGGCCGACTGGATGGGATAGATGGTAATGCCCTCGCCGGGCGTGAGAATGCCGACGATCCGATCCCCCGGCACGGCCCCGCCATCGGGCGCGAAGCGCACGGGCAGGTCGCCGTTGATGCCGCGGATGGGGATGGCATCGAGCCGCTCGGCCTTGGCGCCCTCGGGAATCTTGAACTTCAGGTTGTGCCCGCGCTTCAGCTCGAACCAGCCCTCGCCGCTGGCGCGCTCAGCCCGCTCCTCGGGGCGGGGCGGCACCCAGTCGGGGTAGACGGCGCGGATCACGTCATCGGTCTTGATCTCGCCCCGTCCGATGGCGGCGAACACATCCTCCGCCGAAGCGCGCGCGAGGCGCGGCGTCGCCTTCGCCACCGCGTCCTCGGTGAAGGGCTTGCCGACGCGGGTGAAGGCCCGCTCGGTAATCTTGCGGCCGAGGCCGGCATATTGGGCGCGCACGGCGGCACGCGTCGCCCGGCGCACCGCCGCGCGCGCCTTGCCGGTGACGGCGATGGTTTCCCACGCCCCCGGCGGCGTCTGCGCCTTGGAGGTGATGATCTCCACCTCGTCGCCGTTCTTCAGCTCCGACACCAAGGGCGCGATGGAGCCGTTGATCTTGCAGCCCACGGCGGTGTTGCCCACGTCGGTATGCACGGCATAGGCGAAATCGATGGGCGTCGCCTTGCGCGGGAGTGCGATGAGCCGGCCTTTGGGGGTGAAGCAGAAAACCTGATCGTGGAACAACTCGAGCTTGGTGTGCTCCAGGAATTCCTCCGGCGAGAGCCCCTGCGAGAGGTTCTCGATGGTCTTGCGCAACCAGGCGTAGGCGCGGCTCTCGTGGGAGAGCATCTCTCCCGGCGCGCCCGAGGCATCCTTGTAGAGGGCATGGGCGGCGATGCCGTATTCGGCGATCTCCTCCATGTCCTTGGTGCGGATCTGCATCTCGACGCGCTGGCGACGCGGGCCGACCACGGTGGTGTGCAGCGAACGGTAGTCGTTGGGCTTGGGGGTGGAGATATAGTCCTTGAACCGGCCGGGCACGATGGCCCACTTGGTGTGGACCACGCCCAGCGCCCGGTAGCAGTCCTCCACCGAAGAAACGAGCACGCGGAAGCCGTAGAGGTCCGACAATTGCTCGAAGCCGATGGCCTTGCGCTCCATCTTGCCCCAGATGGAAAACGGCCGCTTCTCCCGCCCCTTGACCTCGGCGACGATGCCGCGCCGGGCGAGTTCGTCCTTCAGCTCGCGCTCGATCTCCTGCACCACGGGGCCATTGACCTGCCGAAGCTCGGAGACGCGCGTGGTGATGCTCTCATAGGCCTCCGGGGAGAGCTGGCGGAAGGCAAGATCCTCCAGCTCTTCGCGCATGTCCTGCATGCCCATGCGGGCGGCCAGCGGCGCGTAGATGTCCAGCGTCTCCTGCGCCACCCGGTCCCGCTTCTCCGGCGGCACCCATTTCAGGGTGCGCATGTTGTGGAGGCGGTCGGCAAGCTTGACGAGGAGCACCCGCACGTCGTCGGCGATGGCGAGCAGGAGCTTGCGGAGATTCTCGGCCTGCTTCGCCTGCTTGGAGACGAGGTCGAGCTTCTTGATCTTGGTGAGGCCCTCCACCAGCGTCGCGATCTGCTGGCCGAACAGGCGCTCGATCTCCGCCTTGGTGGCGCTGGTGTCCTCGATGGTGTCGTGCAGCAGCGCCGAGACGATGGTGGCATCGTCAAGCTTGAGATCGGTGAGGATCGCCGCGACTTCGAGCGGGTGGGAGAAATAGGGATCGCCGGACGCGCGCAGCTGACTGCCGTGCGCCCTCATGGCGTAGACATAGGCGCGGTCGAGCAGCGCCTCGTCGGTGTTGGGATTATACCGTCGAACGCGCTCGACGAGTTCGTATTGGCGCATCATGGCCGGAACGATCCGTCGCAGCACGGCGGGGCGGGTTGAGCACCCGCCCCATCCTGTTGGACCGTAGATATCATGCGGGGGGGCGGGATGCGCAAGCCATTGTCACGACATGGCTGTGCGAATGTCGCGCATGCCGGCCCACCTCGTCAGCGAAGATCACGGCAGCAGCAGCGTCGCCCCCGTGGTGCTGCGGCCTTCGAGGTCGATATGGGCCTTCTGCACGTCCTTCAGCGCGTAGGTCTGGTGGATGGGGATCTTCACCGCGCCGGTCAGCACCGCCTCGAACAGGTCGTTGGCCGTGGCGATGAGATCGGCGCGCTTGGCGACGAAGGTGCCGAGCGTGGGGCGGGTCGCGAAGAGCGAACCCTTGGCCGAGAGGTGCAGCAGGTCGAAGTTCTTGATGGCGCCGGAGGCGTTGCCGAAGCTCACGAACAGGCCAAGGGGCTTCAGGCAGTCGAGCGAGGCGGGATAGGTCGCCTGTCCCACGCCGTCATAGACCACGTCGCACAGCTTGCCGGAGGTGATCTCCTTCACGCGATGAACGAAGTCCTCGTCGCGGTAGAGAATCACCTCGTCGCAGCCGTTGGCGAGGGCCAGCTCGGCCTTGTCCTTGGAGCCCACGGTGCCGATGACGGTGGCGCCGAGGTATTTCGCCCACTGGCACAGGATGAGGCCGACACCGCCGGCGGCCGCCTGCACCAGGATCACGTCGCCCGGCTTGATGTGGTGGGTGCGCCGTACGAGATACTGCGCTGTCATGCCCTTCAGCATCATGGCCGCGGCGGTGCGGTCGTCGATGGCGGCGGGCAGATGCACCAGCGTGGCGGCTGGCACGTTCCGCAGCTCCGCATAGGCGCCGATGGTCATGGCATAGGCCACGCGGTCGCCGGGGTGGAAATCGGTGACGTCGGGGCCGACCGCCTCGACCACGCCGGCGCCCTCATTGCCGGGAATGAAGGGCATGGTGGCGGCCTTGTAGAGGCCGGTGCGGAAATAGACGTCGATGAAGTTGAGGCCGATGGCGGTGTGGCGCACCTGCACCTGTCCGGGCCCCGGCGGGGGAACCACCACCTCTTCGAAGGTGAGCACCTCGGGTCCGCCCGTCTGATGCACCTGAACCGCATGAACCATGGCAACCAACCCCTATCCTCCCGAAGTTGGAGGGGATCATAGGGCGGGCGGGGTCGGCCGCAAGCGCGGTCAGCGGCCTCCCGAAATCTTGAGCACCGCGCCGGTCGTGTAGCTCGCGGCCTCCGACAGCAGGAACAGCACCGCCTCGGCCACCTCTTCCGCCGTGCCGGGCCGGCCGATGGGGATGGACGGCGTCAGGCGCTCCAGCCGCCCGACCACGCCGCTCGCATCGTGGATGTCGGTGGCGATGAGGCCCGGCGCGACGGCATTCACCCGGATGCCCTCGCGCGCCACCTCGCGCCCGAGGCCCAGCGTGAAGCTGTCGATGGCGCCCTTGCTGGCGGCGTACCAGACATATTCCCCCGCCGAGCCCAAGGTCGCCGCCATGGAGGAGATGTTGACGATGGCACCGCCCTTGCCGCCCCGCGCGGTGGACATGCGGCGCACGGCGTGCTGCGCCACGAGGATCGCGCCGGTGACGTTGAGGTCGATGACACGAGCCATCTCGGCCGGGTCCGCATCGGCGAACGGGCCGGCGCGGCCGGTGATGCCGGCGTTGTTCACGAGATCGGTCACGATGCCGAGGTTGGCATCCACTTCCTCATAGAGCCGGGCGATGTCGTCCGGCCGCGCCATGTCGCCCTTCACCACCAGCACCTGTGCCCCCAGCGCCCGCGCCTCGGCGGCCACGTCGTCCGCCGAGGCGGCATCGCGCGTGTAGTTGATGGCGATGCGACCGTAGCCGGCCTCGGCCGCCTGCCGCACGCAGGCCGCGCCGATGCCCCGGCTGCCGCCGGTGACGAGCAGAACCTTGTCGGCGTTCATTCCTCGCCTCCCCTGTTGAGCGCGATCCGCCGCCTGCGACGTCCGGCGGCGGCGACGTTGAGCACCTCCACCATCACCGAGAAGGCCATGGCGGCATAGATGTAGCCCTTGGAAATGTGGGCGCCGAAGCCGTCGGCCACCAGCGTCACGCCGATCAGCACCAGGAAGGCGAGCGCCAGCATCTTTGTGGTGGGATGCGAGGCGATGAAGGCGGAGAGCGGGCCGGAGGCCACGAACATGATGCCGACCGCGATGATCACCGCCATCACCATGATGGCCAGATGCTCGGCCATGCCGATGGCGGTGAGGATGGAATCCACCGAGAAGACGAGATCCAGAAGGATCACCTGGACGACGATCCCGGCGAAGGCGCGCTTGGCGGCGCCCGCCACATCCTCCGCGCCCGGCTCGTCCTCGCCTTCGAGGGCACCGTGCATCTCCGACGTGGCCTTGGCGATCAGGAAGGCGCCGCCGCCGATGAGGATGATGTCGCGCCAGGAGAAGTCATGGCCGAAGGCAGAGAACAGCGACTCTCTGAGGCCGATCAGCCAGGAGAGCGCGAACAGCAACCCGATCCGCAGCAGAAGCGCCGCCGAAAGGCCGATCTGCCGGGCCCGCAACGCCTGCGCGGGCGGCAGGCGCTGCACCACCAGCGAGATGAACACGACATTGTCGATGCCGAGCACGATCTCCATGGCCGTCAGTGTTACCAGCGCCGCCCAGGCTTCCGGCGACGTGATCCAATCCAGCATCGGCGCGCTCCCAGCCCCAGAGGTTTCTACCCAGAGGTTCCCTGCCAGAGGCCCCCTGCCCCAGATTCGCGAAGGCTGAGCGCAACGCGGCACGACCGCAAGACCCTGACACGATGGTCCGCATCCACCTTTCGCGCGTATCCGCGGCATCTCCGCAGCTTTCCCCGGGGCGGGGACGGTTCTAGTGTCGTCGTATCCCAGCATCAGGAGGCAGCGATGGAACACGACGTGATGCACGAGGTGGTCGTCGTGGGCGCCGGCCCCGCCGGGCTGGCCACCGCCATCGGCCTTGCCGCACGGGGGGTGTCCACCGCCCTCGTCACGGGCCCCGACCGTGGGGCGGACCATCGCACGACGGCGCTGCTGGAAGGCTCGGTGCGCATCCTCGATGCGTTCGGCGTCTGGGCGAGCATCGCGCCCCGCGCGGCACCGCTGCGCGACATGCGCATCGCCGACGCCACACGCCGGCTTGTGCGCGCGCCGGAGGTGACCTTCCGATCCGCCGAGA